>DATGRE010000001.1:0-11229 GCA_035303885.1 Zeimonas sp.
CGAGAACCTGAACCTGGAGGAACTCGCGGCGGCCCGGGCCTACGAGTTCGCGGTCGTCGTGCCTCCGTTGAAGATCAAGGGCGGCACGGGCTCGGCGGTACGCATCTTCGCGCTGGTTCCGCGATAGCGAAGGTGCACCGGCGTTCCGCGCGACGCCGGTGCGTGTCGCGCACGCCGTTGCGCGGTCGGCTTTCGGGCTTTCGGTATAGTCGCCGCAGTATCCTGCGAGCCCGTTTCCGATGAAGACGCCCGAAGTTCTCTGGCGACCCGGCCCCGAGCGCATCGAGCGCGCCGGCGTCACCCGTTTCACGCGCTGGCTGCGCGAGACCCGCGGACGGTCGTTCCCCGACTACGAGTCGCTGTGGCAATGGTCGGTCGACGATCTCGAAGGCTTCTGGGGTGCCTTCCACGAATGGAGCGGCGTGCGCGCGAAGACGCCCGCGACCCGCGTGCTCGCCCGGCGCGAGATGCCCGGCGCACGCTGGTTCGAGGGCGAGACGCTGAACTACGCCGAGCACCTGCTCGCGCCGGCCGAGCGCCCGGAGGTCGCACGGCGCCCGGCGCTGGTGTTTGTCTCCGAGCTGTGCGAGCGCAGGGAGATCGGCTGGGCGCAGCTGCGCGGCGAGGTCGGTGCGCTCGGCGCGACGCTCGCGCGCCTCGGCGTGCAGCCGGGCGAGCGCTGTGTCGCCTACATGCCGAACATCCCGCAGACGGTGGTGGCGATGCTCGCCACGACCAGCCTGGGTGCGATCTGGTCGAGCGCGTCGCCCGACATGGGAACGGTCAGCGTGCTCGACCGCTTCCGCCAGATCGAGCCCACCGTGCTGTTCGCGGTCGACGGCTATCGCTACGGCGGGCGGGATTTCGACCGCCGGCAGGTCGTGCGCGAGCTGTTGCGGCAGCTTCCGTCGGTGCGCACCGTCGTCTTCGTGCCGTACCTGGACGAGAACGCGCGCCTGGACGACGCGGGCGACGCGCAGGTGCTCGGCTGGAGCGAAGCGCTCGCGCAGCCCGCCGAGTGCCGCTTCGCCGCGCTGCCCTTCGACCATCCGCTGTGGATCGTCTATTCGTCGGGCACCACCGGGATGCCCAAGCCGATCGTGCATGGCCACGGCGGCACGGTGCTGGAGAACCTGAAGGCGAATGCGCTGCACCTCGACGTCGATGAAAGCGACCGATTCTTCTGGTTCTCGTCGACGAACTGGATCATGTGGAACCTCTGGGTGTCGACGCTGATGACCGGCGCGACGCTGCTGCAGTTCGACGGCAATCCGGGCCATCCGGACCTCGGCACGTTGTGGCGGCTCGCCGAGCGCGAACGGCTGACCTTCTTCGGCACCAGCCCGGCCTTCGTCTCGCTGTGCATGAAATCGGAGATGAATCCGCGCGAGCAGTTCGATCTGTCCGCGTTGCGCACGGTCGGCTCGACCGGATCCCCGCTCACCGAGGAGGCGTGCCGCTGGATCTATTCGCACGTGCATCCCGACGTGATGCTCGCGTCGATCTCGGGCGGAACCGACCCCGGCGCGGCGTTCCTCACGTCGTGCCCGGTGCTCCCGGTGTACTCGGGCGAGATGCAGTGCCGCGCGCTCGGCGCCGCGATCCACTCGTGGAGCGACGAAGGCAAGCCGCTGATCGGCGAAGTGGGCGAGCTCGTCTGCACCGAACCGATGCCGTCGATGCCGCTGTATTTCTGGGGCGACACCGACGGGCGGCGCTATTTCGAGAGCTATTTCGACACCTATCCCGGCCCGCCGAACGTCTGGCGCCACGGCGACTGGCTGATGCTGCACCGGCGTCCCGAGAGCATGACGGCGACGATCTTCGGGCGCTCCGACTCGACGATCAACCGCCACGGAATCCGGATGGGGACGAGCGAGCTGTACCGCGTCGTCGAGGAATTCGAGGAAGTCGCCGACTCGCTCGTCATCGACCTCGAGTACCTCGGGCGCGAGTCGTTCCTCGCGCTCTTCATCGTGCTGCGCGAGCCGGGTTCGCAGATCTCGGGCGCCGGCGCGAAGGGACCCCCGGCCGATCCGGCGCGCGCCGCACGCGGGGAGACGGGCGTCGATCCGGCGCTGCGCACGCGGCTGCTCGACGCCATCCGTACGAAGCTCTCGGCGCGGCACGTGCCGAACGAGGTGTACGCGATTCCCGAGGTTCCGCGCACGATGTCGGGCAAGAAGCTCGAGGTTCCGGTGAAGAAGATCCTGCTCGGGCACTCGGTCGAGCGATCGGTCAATCGGGATTCGATGGCGAACCCGGCGTCGATCGACTGGTTCGTGCGCTTCGCCGAAGCGCGTTCGACCGCTGCGGGATGACGGCGCGCAGGCGCATCGAGATCATCGCGCCGTCGGGCGCGCACCTGTCGCTCGAGCGCTTTGACCTCGCGCTCGAACGGTTGCGCGCACGCGGTCTCGATCCGCGCTGCAGCGCGCCGCGCGACGGCTGGCAGCGCTTCGGCGCGCCCGACGACGTGCGTGTCGAGCAGATCCACCGGGCCGCGCGCGCGCACGACGTCGACGCGGTGATGATCACGCGCGGCGGATACGGCCTGTCGCGGCTGCTCGACCGCATCGACTGGCCGCTGGTGGCGGCGTCGGCCGCGCGCGGCGTGCGCTGGATCGGCTACAGCGATTTCACCGCCTTCCAGCTCGCGCTGCTCGCGCGAAGCGGCGCGCCGAGCTTCGCGGGACCCGGCGTGGCGGGCGACTTCGGCGCCGACGCGCCCGATCCGTACATGCTCGAGCACTTCGATGCGCTGATCGACGGGCGACTGCTGCCGGTGCGCTGGCACGAGCCGTGGCCGGCGGAAGCGGGTGCGACCGCGCAGGCGCCCGTAGGTGCGACCGCCCGCGCGCGGGCACCGATCGAGGGCACGCTGTGGGGCGGGAACCTGTCGCTCGTCGCGGCGGCCGTCGGCACGCCGTACCTGCCCATCGTCGAAGGCGGCATCCTGTTCCTCGAGGATGTCGCCGAGCATCCGTACCGCATCGAGCGCATGCTGTACCAGCTGTTCCACGCCGGCGTGCTCGGCACGCAGCGGGCGATCGTGCTCGGCGCGTTCACCGAGTGGAAGGCTTCGCCGCACGACAACGGCTACGACCTTCGCGCGGTGGTCGACCATCTCCGCGGGCGGATCGCGGTGCCGGTGATCACCGGCCTGCCGTTCGGGCACGTGCCGCGCAAGGCGGTGCTGGGGGTCGGCGAGCGGTATCGACTCGAGCGTGAAGACGGCGGCTGGCGGCTGGACCCGGTGGGGGCGCAGCGCTAACTACCATCGACGCCCGCCACGCGGCGGCCGCCGTGACGCCAGACGCCTCTACCCTTCACCCTTCACCCTTCACTCTCAATCAAGCCACCGTCCCGATCGGCATCGACTGCTCCGCCAGGCGAACGAAGAGCGCCGCGCCGACCGGCAGCACCGCGTCGTTGAAGTCGTAGCGCGAGCTGTGCAGCAGGCAGCCCGAGGCGGCGCCGCCCTGTCCGAGGCGGAAATACGCGCCGGGACGCTCGCGCAGCATGAACGAGAAGTCCTCGGCGCCCATGCTCGGATCGAGGTCGCGTACGACGTTTGCCGCGCCGACGAGCTCGTCGGCGACGGCCGCGCCGAACAGCGCCTCGCGCGTGCTGTTGACCGTCGCCGGATAGACGCGTTCGTAGACGAGCGAGGCCTTCGCGCCGAAGCCGGCGGCGACCGACTCGACGAGCGCGCGCAGGCGCTGCTCGACCATCTGCTGCGTCGTTTCGCGGAAGGTGCGCACGGTGCCGACGAGCTTCGCCTCGTGCGGGATGACGCTCATCGCGCCGGGGTGCCCGGCCTGGATCGAGCACAGGCTCACCACCGCGGAGTCGATGGGATTGACGTTGCGCGAGACGATCGACTGCGCGGCGGTGACGATGTGCGCGGCGACGAGCACCGGGTCGACGGCGAGATACGGATGCGCGCCGTGCCCGCCCCGTCCTTCGATGGTGATCGTCACCCGGTCGGCGGCCGCCATGATCGGCCCGGGCCGCACCGCGATCGTGCCCGGCGGCAGCGCCGGCCAGTTGTGCATCGCATAGACGGCGTCGCACGGGAAACGCTCGAACAGCCCGTCGTCGATCATCGCCTTGGCGCCGCCGAGCCCTTCCTCGCCGGGCTGGAAGATCAGGTGGACCGTTCCGTCGAAATCGCGATGCTCGGCGAGGTAGCGCGCGGCGCCGAGCAGCATCGTGACGTGGCCGTCGTGGCCGCAGCCGTGCATGACGCCCGCCTTGCGCGAGCGGTGCGCATGCTCGCTGTCTTCCTGCATCGGCAGCGCGTCCATGTCGGCGCGAAGACCGATGGTTCTCGTGCTGCGTGTCTGCCGGCCGCGAATGACGCCGACCACGCCGGTGCGGCCGATGTCGCGGTGGATCTCGTCGACGCCGCTGCGCTGCAGCTGGCGGCAGACGAGCTCGGCGGTGAAATGCTCCTCGAAGCCGAGCTCGGGATTGGCGTGCAGCGCCCGCCGAATCGACGTGAGCTCGCGATGCCAGGCGGTGATCGCCTCGAGCACCCGCTGCGACCGGGAAGGGCGGACGGGCGGTTCCGGAGCCCGGGACGGCGCCGGCGCCTCGCTGCGGGCTTCGAGAACGATCGGTGTGCGCATCGACGATTGGGATTGCTCGAGAAAGTGTACGACGGAAGGCAATGCCGGCACGCGCCGTGCGGCTCCCGCAGCCTGCCGCACGAGCGGCGATCAGTTGTTCGCGCGCGACGCCGCGAACCAGCGTTCGGCGAGCCGTACCCAGTAGGCGGCGCCGACGGGAAGGATCTCGTCGTTGAAGTCGTAGTTCGGGTTGTGCAGCGTGCACGGCCCGTCGCCGTGGCCACTCATGCGGTGCGTGCCCTCGCCGTTGCCGATGACGAGGTAGCAGCCCGGCTTCTCCTGCAGGAAGTAGGCGAAGTCCTCGGCGCCCATCGTCGGCTCGAATTCGTGGACGCGGTCGGCTCCCACGAGCTCGTGGAGCACGTCGCGGCAGAACGCGGCTTCCGCGGCGTGGTTGATCGTCGGCGGATAGCTGCGCACGAAGTCGGTCCGCGCCTCGCAATCGAAGGCCCGCGCAGTGTGCGCGGCGATCTCGCGCATGCGCCGCTCGATCAGGTCGATCGCCTCCGTCGTGAAGGTGCGCACCGTGCCCTGGATCGTCGCCGTGTCGGGGACGATGTTGGTCGCCTCGCCCGCCTGGATCATCGTGACCGACAGCACCGCCGAGTCCACCGGACGCTTGTTGCGGGTGATGATCGTCTGCAGCCCCTGCACGATCTGGCAGGCGACCGGCACCGGATCCGCGCCTTCGTGCGGCATCGCGGCGTGCGCCCCGCGCCCGCGCACCGTGATCCGGAATTCGTTCGACGAGCCCATCACCGGGCCCGCGCGCACGGCGAACTCGCCCGCGGGCAGCCCCGGCCAGTTGTGCAGCCCGAATACCGCATCCATCGGGAAGCGCTCGAACAGGCCGTCGCGGATCATCTCGCGCGCGCCGCCGCCGCCTTCCTCGGCCGGCTGGAAGATCAGGTAGACGATGCCGTCGAAGTCGCGATGACGCGCGAGGTGGCGGGCGGCGCCGAGAAGCATCGCGACGTGGCCGTCGTGTCCGCAGGCGTGCATCCGCCCCGGGTGCTTCGACGCGTGCGGGAAGGTGTTGCGCTCGGTGATCGGCAGCGCGTCCATGTCGGCGCGCAGCCCGATCGCGGGCCGCCGGCTTCCGGTGCCCGTGCTCGCCTGCCCGGTGCCTTCGACGACGCCGACGACGCCGGTACCGCCGATGCCCCGGTGTGCCGGGATGCCCCATTCGGCGAGCCGCGACGCGACGAGCTCGCTGGTGCGCAGCTCCTCGAAGCGCAGCTCGGGATGCGCGTGCAGGTCGCGGCGCAGCGCGCTCAGTTCGGCGTGGAATTCGGCGATCCGTTCGACGATCTGCATCGGATGACCTCTGGGAAACGACGGGCTGGCGCTCTACGTTAGCATCGCCGCATGACGCCCGTGCCCCGTTCCGCAAGCAGCGCACGCCGAGCGGGACGCGGCGGACTGCGCGCGTGCGTCGCCGCCTTCGCCGCCGCGCTGGCGCTGTCGCTGCTTTCGGGCTGCGCCGCCTGGAGCGACGGACCCGGCTACTACCTGCAGTCGATCGCCGGGCACTTTTCGGTGCTGCGCAAGGCGCGGCCGATCGACGCGGTGGTGCACGATCCGCAGACGCCGCCCGCGTTGCGCCGGCGGCTCGAGGAGGTCGTCGCGATCCGCGCCTTCGCCAGCGACGCGCTCGGCCTGCCGCGCAACGACAGCTACACCGAGTATGCCGATCTCGGACGCCCGTTCGCCGTCTGGAACGTCTTCGCCGCGCCGGAACTGTCGATGCGGCTCGAGCAGTGGTGCTTTCCGTTCGTGGGTTGCGTGTCCTACCGCGGTTACTACGATCGGGACGAGGCCGAGCGTTTCGCACGGCGCCTGCGCGACGACGGACTCGAGGCGATCGTGCGCGGCGTTCCCGCCTATTCGACGCTCGGATGGTTCGACGATCCGGTGCTCAACACCTTCATCGGCTACCCGCTCGCCGAGGTCGCACGGCTGATCTTCCACGAGCTCGCCCACCAGGAGCTGTACGTCAAGGGCGACACGACCTTCAACGAATCGTTCGCGACCGCCGTCGAGCGCATCGGCGTGCAGCGCTGGCTGGCCGCCGTCGAGGCGCAGGGCGGGGACACGCGACTGCGCGCCGAATGGGAGGTCTTCGACATGCGCCGCCGGCAGTTCCTCGCGCTGCTCCGGCGCCATCGCGCGGCGCTCGAGGCGCTGTACGCGAGCTCCGTCACCGACGAGGCGAAGCGAGCGGGCAAGCGACGCATCTTCGCCGAGCTGAAGCGGGACTACGAGGCGCTGAAGAGCGCCTGGGGCGGCTTCGCCGGGTACGACCGCTTCTTCGCGCAACCGCTCACCAACGCGCACCTGGCGTCGATCGCCACCTACACCGACCGCGTCGACGCGTTCATGGCGCTGCTCGCGCGCGAAGGCGGAGACTTGCCGGCGTTCTACCGGGTCGCACGGCGCATCGGCGAGCTGCCGAAGGCCGAGCGCAACGCGGCGCTCGATTCGCTCGAGGCGCCCGAGCCGTGAGCGCGTACGGCTTCGTCGCGCCCCGGTTCGCCGGCATAATGATCCTCGCCGGGCGGGGCCGGCTCCGAAGAAGGGCGCCGCCCGGGTCCGACCGAGAGAGAGTCCATGGATCGTTTCTGGCTGAAGCACTATCCCGAGGGCGTTCCCCACGAGATCGACCCGCACCGGTACGGCTCGCTCGTCGAGCTGCTCGAGGAGTCGTTCTCGAAGTTCGGCGAGCGCGACGCCTACGTCGGCTTCGGCAAGTCGATCCGCTTCCGGGACGTCGACCGGATGTCGCGCGCGCTCGGCGCCTGGCTGCAGTCGCGCGGGCTGAGGAAGGGCGATCGCGTGGCGCTGATGATGCCGAACGTGCTGCAGTACCCGGTGGCGATCGCGGCCGTGCTGCGTGCCGGCTTCGTCGTCGTCAACGTCAACCCGCTGTACACGCCGCGCGAGCTCGAGCACCAGCTGAAGGATTCGGGCGCGCGCGCGATCATCCTGCTCGAGAATTTCGCGGCCACGCTGCAGAAGGTGCTGGCGCGCACCCCGGTCGAGCACATCGTCGTCGCGTCGATGGGCGACCTGCTCGGCACCAAGGGTGCCGTGGTGAACCTCGTCGTTCGCCACGTGAAGAAGCTCGTTCCCGCGTTCGACCTGCCGAAGGCCGTGCGCTTCAACCGCGCGCTCGCCGAAGGCGAGCGGCTCGAGCTCGCCCGACCCGAGCTCGGCCACGAGGACGTCGCCTTCCTGCAGTACACCGGGGGCACCACGGGCCTCGCCAAGGGGGCGATGCTCGTGCACCGGAACATCGTCGCGAACGTGCTGCAGGCCGAGGCGTGGATCCAGCCGGCACTGAGGAATCCGAAGCGCGGGCCGCTGCCCGAGCAGCTGATCTGGGTCTGCGCGCTGCCGCTCTATCACATCTTCGCGCTCACTGCGTGCTACCTGATCGGCATGCGGCTCGGCGGACTCAACATCCTCATCCCGAACCCGCGCGACCTTCCGGCGCTGATCAAGGAGATCCGCCCGTACCGCTTCACGCTGTTTCCGGCGGTGAACACGCTGTTCAATGCGCTGGCGAACAATCCCGAGTTCGCGAAGCTCGATTTCTCGGGGCTGCGCGTCTCGCTCGGCGGCGGCATGGCGGTGCAGGAGGCGGTCGCGAGGAAATGGCTCGAGGTGACGGGCTGCCCGATCTGCGAGGCCTACGGCCTGTCCGAAACCTCGCCGGCCGCCACCGGCAACCCGACCGACACCGACGAGTTCACCGGGACGATCGGCCTGCCGTTCCCCTCCACCGAGGTCGCGATCCTCGACGACGAGGGCAACCGTCTTCCGATCGGCGAACGCGGCGAGATCGCCATCCGCGGGCCGCAGGTGATGGTCGGCTACTGGAATCAGCCCGAGGAGACGGCGAAGGTCATGACGCCCGACGGCTTCTTCAAGACCGGCGACATCGGCGTGATGGACGAGCGCGGCTACACCACGATCGTCGATCGCAAGAAGGACATGATCCTCGTCTCCGGATTCAACGTGTACCCGAACGAGATCGAGGCGGTCGTCTCGTCGCATCCCGGCGTGCTCGAGGTCGCCGCGGTCGGCGTACCCGACAACGCGACCGGCGAGGCGGTGAAGCTCTTCGTCGTCAAGCGCGACGAGGGGCTCACCGAGCAGGCGCTGCGCGAATACTGCGCACAGAACCTCACCGGCTACAAGAAGCCGAAATACATCGAGTTCCGCAAGGAGCTGCCGAAGACGAACGTCGGCAAGATCCTGCGGCGCGAGCTGCGCGACGAGGCGAGCGCGAAGCGGGCGGCGTAGTCCGGTATCTGCTCTCGCGCTATAGCTGCTCGCGCAGCCGGAACCGCTGCAGCTTGCCCGTCTCCGTTCTCGGCAACGAATCGCAGAACTCGATCGCGCGCGGATATTTGTACGGCGCGATCGTCTGCTTGACGAAGTTCTGCAGCTCGGCGACGAGCGCGTCGCTGGCGCTCCAGCCGTTCTTCAGCACGACGAAGGCCTTGACGATCTGTCCGCGCGCCTCGTCCGGCACCCCCACCACGCCGCACTCGGCCACCGCCTCGTGCAGCAGCAGCGCCGACTCCACTTCCGGACCGGCGATGTTGTAGCCGCCCGAGATGATCATGTCGTCCGAGCGTGCCTGGTAGTAGAAGTAGCCGTCCTCGTCCATCGCGAAGGAGTCGCCCGGGAGGTTCCAGCCGTCGCGCACGTAGTCGAGCTGGCGCGGATCGTCCAGGTAGCGGCAGCCGGTGGGACCCTTCACCGCGAGCTTGCCGACCTCGCCGCACGCCACCTCGTTCATCTCGTCGTCGACGACGCGCGCCTCGTAGCCGGGCACGGGCTTTCCGATCGCGCCCCGGCGCACATCCTCGGGTGCCGACGAGATGAAGATGTGGATCATCTCGGTCGAGCCGATGCCGTCGATCATCTCGATGCCGGTCGCCTGCTTCCACTGCTGTCGCGTCGCGTCGGGCAGCGCCTCGCCGGCCGAGACGCTCTTCTTCAGCGACGAGAGGTCGAAGCGCGAAGCGAGGCCGGCCATCTGGCGATACATCGTCGGCGCGGTGAAGACGATCGTCGCGCGATGCCGCTCGATCGCGGCCAGCAGCGATTCGGGCGTGCCACGCTCGAGCAGCAGCACCGAAGCGCCCACGCGCAGCGGAAAGCACAGCATGCCGCCCAGCCCGAAGGTGAAGGCGAGCGGCGGCGTCCCGCAGAAGATGTCGTCGGGCCCGGGCTTCAGGATGTGGCGCGGGAAGAGGTCGCACATCGCGACGATGTCGCGGTGGAAGTGCATCGTTCCCTTCGGCTTGCCGGTCGTGCCCGACGTGAACGCGATCAGCGCCACGTCGTCCTGTGCGGTGTCGCAGGCCTCGAAGGCATCCGGCGCGTCGGCGAGCCAGGTCTCGAGCGCATCGGCCTCGCCGCTGCCGTCGTTGAAGAACATCGCCTGGTCGATGAGATCGGTCTGCGTGCGCAGCGCGTCGAGCTCGTCGCGCAGCTGCAGGTCGCACAGCGCGGCCGACACGCGCGCCTTCTCGACGACGGGCAGCAGATCCTTCGCGCGCAGCAGCGGCATCGTCGGCACCGCGATCAGCCCGGCCTTGATCACCGCGAGTAGGCAGGCCGCCATCATCGGATTGTTCGTGCCGCGCAGCAGCACCCGGTTGCCGGGCACGAGCCCCATCCGGCCGCGCAGCACGTGCGCGATCGCGTCGACACGGGCCTGCAGCTGCCGATAGGTGCAGCTCGCCTCGTCGGTGCGCAGCGCGATCGCGTCGCCGCGGCCGTTCTCGATCCAGCGATCGAGCAGCTCCGCCGTGGCGTTCAGGCGTTCCGGGTATCGCGTGTCCGGCGAATCGAGAAACTCGGGCCACTGCTCGGGCGGCGGAAGATTGTCGCGGGCGAAGGTGTCGACGTGCGCGGACGGATGCATCGGGCTCTCCTCCATTCTTGTCGTTTCGGTGCGGCGATCGCCCCGTCGCGGATCGCCACGCGCTCCTAGGCGGCGTTTCGCGGCGTGCCGGTCGTGCGCGCCCGGCCGTTTGTCTTGCGCCGCTCCTCCGCGCGCCGTTCCGCGCTACGCCGTTCCTCCGCGCGGCGCTTGCCCTCGACGAGGCCCGGCTTGAGCTTGCCGAGCAGCGCGAGCAACTGGCGCTGCTCGTCGTGCGAAAGCACCTCGAACAGCGAGACCACCCAGCGCTCGTGGCCGGCCGCCATCTCGGCGAAGCGCTTGCGCCCGGCGGCGGACAGCTTCAGGCGGATCGATCGCCGGTCGTCGCTGACCGGCTCGCGACGCAGCAGGCCCTCGGCCTCGAGCTGGTCGGCGAGGGCGGTGATGTTGCCGCCGGTCACCATCAGTCGCTGCGACAGCTCGCTCATCCGCAGGCCTTGCGGGTGCCGGTCGAGCTGCGCGAGCAGGTCGAAGCGCGGCAGCGTGCTCTCGAAATCGGTGCGCAGGATCTGCCGGACCGACGCCTCGATCAGGCTCGTGCAGGTGAGCAGTCGCAGCCACAGCTTCAGCGCGGTGTGGTCGTGTGCCTGCAGGCGTGATTCGTGGTCGAGCGACGAGGGGGGTGAAGGGTCG
>DATGRE010000002.1:0-2616 GCA_035303885.1 Zeimonas sp.
CATCGTTCTCGACGAACCCACTGCCGGAGTCGACGTCGAGTTGCGTCAGGGGTTGTGGCAGTTCGTGCGACGACTGAACCGGGAAGGCCACACGATCGTCCTCACGACGCACTACCTCGAGGAGGCGCAGGAGCTCTGCGATCGCATCGCGATGCTCAAGCAGGGCACCGTGGTGGCGCTCGACCGGACCCGGTCGCTGCTCCACCGCTTCGCCGGCGGGCGGCTGCAGCTGCGCCTGGCCGGCGCGCCGCTGCCGCGCGTGCTCGAGCCGCTGCGCGTCGAGGATCCGGTCGCGAACGAAGCCGGCCGCGACGTCGCCGGCTCCGGCGAGCGCGTCAGCCTGCGTGTCGACGACTACGCGAGCATCGAGGGCATGCTGGCCGCGTTGCGCGAGGCGGGATGCCGCGTCGACGAGATGGAACTGCTGCACACCGACCTGGAGGACGTCTTCGTCCAGGTCATGAAGGAGACGCGCTGAATGGGCGCCGCCGGCGAGCCCGCCGCCCCGGCGTTCTCGACGCAGGGGTTCGCGACGCTGCTGCACAAGGAAGTGCTGCGCTTCGTGAAAGTCGGCGTCCAGACGGTCGCCGCGCCGGTGCTGACCGCGATGCTCTACCTGCTGATCTTCTCGCACGTGCTCGAGGACCGGGTGCAGGTGTTCGACGGCGTACGCTACACGTCGTTCCTGATGCCGGGGTTGATGATGATGTCGGTGCTGCAGAACGCGTTCGCCAACAGCTCGTCGTCGCTTATCCAGAGCAAAATCACCGGCAACCTCGTGTTCCTGCTGCTGTCGCCGCTGTCGCACCGCGAGATCTACGCGGCCTACGTGCTCGCGTCGATGCTGCGCGGCATGGCGGTGGGTGCCGGCGTGTTCGTCGTGGCGGCGTGGTTCGCCGACCTGTCGTTCGCGGCGCCCGGCTGGATCGTGCTCTTCGCGCTGCTGGGCAGCGCGATTCTCGGTACAATGGGCGTGATCGCGGGGATCTGGGCCGAGAAGTTCGACCAGATCGCGGCCTTCCAGAACTTCATCATCATGCCGCTCACGTTCCTGTCCGGCGTGTTCTATTCGGTGAAGTCGCTGCCTGGTTTCTGGCAGACGTTGTCGCACCTGAACCCGTTCTTCTACATGGTCGACGGGTTTCGCTACGGCTTTTTCGGCGCGTCCGACGTGCCGCCGGAGGCGAGCCTCGCGGTGATCGCCGCGACGCTCGCACTGGTTTCGGCGATCGCGCTGCGCCTGCTGGCCACCGGCTACCGGTTGCGTCACTGAGGCTGCCCGCCCCGGACCACGATCCGTCATCCACCCGACACCGATCCGCCCGGATTTCGCCATGGTCACTCCCGAGAATCTTCGCAAGTTCATCGCCGACGGTCTCGACTGCGAGCACCTGGAGGTCAGCGGCGACGGACGGCACTTCGAGGCACTGATCGTCTCGAAGCTGTTCGAGGGCAAGCGCCTCGTCCAGCGCCACCAGCTCGTCTACGCGGCACTGGGCGACCGCATGCGCGAGCAGGTGCACGCGCTGTCGATGAACACGCTGACGCCCGAGGAATTCGCCGATCGCGGCGGCGCATGAGCCCGCGCCCCGGAAATGCCGGGCGCGCCACGCGCGCGGCCGTTGACGCCGGGAGGGGCCGGATACATCCATGGACAAACTGAGAATCGTGGGCGGACGCCCGTTGCACGGCGAAATCGCGGTGTCCGGCGCCAAGAACGCCGCGCTGCCGATCCTCTGCGCCGGTCTGCTGTGCGGCGACCCGTTCACGCTTACGAACGTGCCGCAATTGCACGACGTCGACACGACGCTCAAGCTGCTCAGGCGCCTCGGCGTGACCGCGATCCGCGATGGCGACCGGGTCGAAATCGACGCGGCCAGCCCGGGCTCGGTCGAGGCGCCCTACGAGCTGGTCAAGACGATGCGCGCGTCGATCCTGGTGCTCGGTCCGCTGCTGGCCCGCTTCGGCGAGGCGCGCGTGTCGCTGCCCGGCGGCTGCGCGATCGGGCAACGCCCGGTCGACCAGCACATCAAGGGCCTGCAGGCGATGGGCGCGCAGATCTCGATCGAGCACGGATACGTGGTCGCGAAGGCCTCGCGCCTCAAGGGTGCGCGCATCGTCACCGACATGGTCACGGTGACCGGGACCGAGAACCTGATGATGGCGGCCACGCTCGCGGACGGCGAGACCGTGATCGAGAACGCGGCGCGCGAGCCCGAGGTGGTCGACCTCGCCGCCGCGCTGCTCGCAATGGGAGCGCGCATCGAAGGCGCGGGCACCGACCGTATCGCGGTCCGCGGCGTCGAGCGACTGCACGGCGGCACGCACCGCGTGATGGCCGACCGGATCGAGGCCGGGACCTTCCTGTGCGCGGTCGCCGCGACCGGCGGTGACGTCACGCTGACCCAGGCGCAGCCGGCGACGATGGACGCGACGCTCGACAAGCTGCGCGAGGCAGGCGCCGGGATCGAGACCGCCGCCGACCGGATCCGCCTGACGATGCGGTCGCGGCCGCGCGCGGTGAACGTGCGCACGGCCCCTTACCCCGCATTCGCCACCGACATGCAGGCGCAGTTCATGGCGGTGAACTGCATCGCCGAGGGTACCGGCGTCGTC
>DATGRE010000003.1:0-2080 GCA_035303885.1 Zeimonas sp.
TACGACACCAACGGAGCCGCCAGCATCGCCGCAGCGACGACGCAAGCCAGTTTGGCCGGTTTGTTCATGTTTCTCCTTTCGGTAGAACGCAATTCTGGGTTCGACGCTGACAGGCGCAAGGCGGCCCGGATTCAGACCTGACCTGACAAAATTTCGCCGACACGATTGTGCCATAGGGCAGTACGCCCAACCACCTCGTCAAGCTCAAATCTGACGCGATCGTCACGCAATTGTCGCTTCCGGACAACATGCTCGCCGGCGACCCAGACGTGCTGGACGTGCTCGCGTCCGCAGCCGTAGATCAGGTGGGAAACCGGGTCGAACACCGGCGCGAGTTCGGCGCCCGACAGGTCGATCGCCACCAGGTCCGCCTGCTTGCCCGGCTCAATCGAACCGATGCGGTCGTCCATGCCGAGCGCACGCGCGGCGTCGAGCGTCATCGCCTGCAAGGTGCGCGCGGCCGGCCACGCTTCGGCGTTGCCCGACTGTCCCTTGGCGAGCAGCGCGGCGGTGCGCGCCTCGGCGAGCAGGTCGAGGCGGTTGTTGCTGGCCGAGCCATCGGTGCCGATGCCCACGCCGATGCCGAGTTCGTGCATCCGCGCCGTCGGCGCGATGCCGCTGGCGAGCTTCAGGTTCGAATGCGGGCAGTGCGCGACCGACGCGCCGCTGTCGGCGAGCAGGCGCAGGTCGGAATCCGACACGTGCACCGCGTGAACCGCGATCAGCTCGGGGCCCACGACGCCGAGCGCGGCGAGCCGTTCGAGCGGGCGCATGCCGTGTCGCGCCACGCTGGCCTCGACTTCGTCGCGCGTCTCGTGCACGTGCGTATGGATCGGCAGGCCGAGTTCGCGTGACAGCGTGGCGATCCGGCGCAGGACGTCGTCGGTGACCGTGTAGGGGGCGTGCGGCGCCAGGCAGAAGCCGACCAGTGGCTCGTCGCGCATCCTGTCGCGCAGCTCGAGTCCCTTGCGCAGGTAGTCGCCGGCGTCGCTGGCATAGGCCGAAGGGAAGTCGATCACGATGATGCCGTGCACGCTGCGCAGGCCGAGCAGCTGCGCCGCCTCGATCGCGGCTTCCGGAAAGAAGTACATGTCGTTCACGCACGTGACGCCGCCGAGCAGCATCTCGTGGAAGGCCAGCGTCGATCCGTCGCGCACGAACTGCGCGCCGACCAGCCTCGATTCGAGCGGCCAGATGCGCTGGTGCAGCCAGCGGTGCAGCGACAGGTCGTCTCCCACGCCACGCAGCAGCGCCATCGCCGCGTGGGCGTGCAGGTTGACGAATCCCGGCACGAGCAGGTGGTCCGGCAGCGGCATCGTCTCGGCCTGCGGATAGCGCTGCTGCGCTTCGGCCAGCGGCAGCAGCGCGGCGATGCGATCGCCGTGGATCACCACGGCGTGGCCGGTGAGCACGTCGCGCGGGCCGCCGGTTGCCTGCGGAGCGGCGGGCGCTTGCGCGAGCGGGGCGACCGGCGCGATCCACTGCGGGGCGAGCAGGACAGGGCTTGGCAAGGCGTGATCCGGACTGGACGGTTGCGGGCAGGCTACCGGTGGCTCCCGGCGCGATTTAAGCACAGGCGCGGCATCCGTCCGTGCGTGGTCCGTCCGGGCACAGGTGCGGCATCCGCCTGCGCACGGCCCTGATCGCGAGCTGCGACATGTTAAAATTCAAAGGTTTAGCTGCGCTCTCCCGCTCCCTTTCACGATCGCGCTCCGCCGAGATTTCGCCCCATGGATCAGTTCGCCAAAGAAACGCTTCCGATCAGCCTCGAAGAGGAGATGCGCCGCTCCTACCTCGATTACGCGATGAGCGTGATCGTCGGGCGCGCGCTGCCCGACGTGCGCGACGGCCTGAAGCCGGTGCACCGTCGCGTGCTGTTCGCGATGCACGAGGTGAACAACGTCTGGAACCGGCCGTTCGTGAAGTGCGCGCGCATCGTCGGCGACGTGATGGGCAAGTACCACCCGCACGGCGACGCGTCGATCTACGACACGCTGGTGCGCATGGCGCAGGACTTCTCGCTGCGCTACCTGCTCGTCGACGGCCAGGGCAACTTCGGCTCGGTCGACGGCGACAACGC
>DATGRE010000004.1:0-9683 GCA_035303885.1 Zeimonas sp.
ACCGAGCCGGAGAAGGTGATGGCGCCGACGAAGGTGCCGATGAAGAGCTCGAGCCGGTTGCCGTAGGGGATCGGCTCGCCGCGTTCGACGATGTTGAACGCCCAGGGCTCGGCGACCGTGGCGATCGCGATGAACACCGCGGCCAGGCCGATCATCGAGTGCATGAAGGCGACCAGCTCGGGCATCTTCGTCATCTCGACGCGCTTGGCGAGCAGCGTGCCGAAGGCGCCGCCGATGAGCACGCCGAGCGCGATCCAGAAGAACCCCAGCCCGGTGGCGCCGAGCTGCGCGATCAGCGCGAGCGTGGTCAGCACGGCGATCGCCATGCCGACCATGCCGAAGGTGTTGCCCAGACGCGAAGTGGTCGGGTGCGAGAGTCCCTTGAGCGCCTGGATGAAGCAGACCGACGCGACCAGATACAGAAGGACGACCGTGTTCAGGCTCAGCGTCATTTCGCGGCTCCGCCGGTGCGCGCCTTCGTGTCCTTCTTGCGGAACATCTCGAGCATTCGTCGCGTGACGAGGAAGCCGCCGAAGACGTTCACCGAGGCGAGCGCGACCGCCGCCACCCCCATGAACTTGCCGAGTGTGGTCTCGGTGAGTGCCGCGGCGAGCATCGCGCCGACGATGACGATCGCCGAGATCGCGTTCGTCACGGACATCAGCGGCGTGTGCAGCGCGGGTGTGACGTTCCAGACGACGTGGTAGCCGACGTAGACCGCGAGCACGAAGATCGTGAGGTTGATGACGGTGGGTGAGATCGCTTCCATGGTGGTGACCGTAGGGTTGGACGTCGAGAAGGAAGCTCAGCTACGCAACAGCTGCCCGTCGCGGCACATCAGGCATGCCTTGACGATGTCGTCTTCGAGATCGATGTTCAGCGTGCCTTCCTGGGTGAGGATCAGCTTGAGGAAGTCGAGCACGTTGCGCGCATACAGCGCCGATGCATCGGCGGCGACCTTCGCCGGCAGATTCGTCTCGCCGATGATCGTGACGCCGTGGCGCACGACGGTGCGGCCGACCTCGCTGAGCGGGCAGTTGCCGCCCTGCTCGACGGCGAGGTCGACGAGGACCGAGCCCGGCTTCATCGAGCGCACCATCTCCTCGGTGACGAGCACGGGTGCGCGTCTTCCCGGGATGAGCGCGGTGGTGATGACGACGTCGGCCTGCCGGATCCGCTCCGCGACGAGCGCCGCCTGCCGCTTCATCCAGCTCTCGGGCATCGGGCGCGCGTAGCCGCCGACGCCCTGCGCGATCTCGCGCTCCTCGTCGGTCTCGTACGGCACGTCGATGAATTTCGCGCCGAGCGACTCGATCTGCTCCTTCACCGCGGGGCGCACGTCGGAGGCCTCGATGACGGCGCCCAGGCGCTTGGCGGTGGCGATCGCCTGCAGGCCGGCGACGCCCGCGCCGAGCACGACGACGCGCGCCGCCTTCACCGTGCCGGCGGCGGTCATCAGCATCGGAAAGAAGCGCTGGTAGGCGTTGGCGGCGAGGATCACCGCCTTGTATCCGGCGATGTTCGCCTGCGACGACAGCACGTCCATGCTCTGGGCGCGCGTCGTGCGCGGCGCCGCCTCGAGCGCGAAGGCGGTGAGGCCGGCGTCGCACAGCCGCTGCAGGCCTTCGCGGTCGAACGGATCGAGCATGCCGACGAGCGTGCTTCCGGCACGCATCGAGCGCAGCTCCTCGGGCGAGGGTGCGCGCACCTTCAGCACGATCTCCGCGGCGAGTGCCTCGCCCGCGTCGACGATCGTCGCGCCGGCGGCGGCATAGGCGTCGTCGGTCTGGCTCGCGGCGGTGCCGGCGTTGCGCTCGACGAGCAGCGTGTGTCCGGCAGCGACCAGTTTCTTCACCGTTTCGGCTGTTGCGGCGACGCGTGCCTCGTCGGTACGCGTTTCCGCGGGAACGCCAATGCGCATGCGATTTCCTTCCGGAGGGGGTCGGCGCGTATTGTACGGGGCGTACCGTGGCGTATGAGACACGCCGTCTCCGCAGGGGCCGCGTGCCTATCTCGCCGGCGCGGGATCCGGCGCGCGACGAACGCCGATCACGCCGGCGGCGTACAGCGCCCACAGCACGATCAGCGGCTGCAGGAACGGGCGCAGGCGGTAGTACCAGGCGCCGAAGGGCAGGCCGTCGACGGTCGCACCGACGAGTGCGACGTGCACGTTGGCAACGACGACGCAGCCGAGCAGCAGCGCGAGCCCGATGCCGGCCGCCCGGCGCAGGTCCGGAAGACCGAGCCGCCGATAGAGCGCGGGCGGCAGCAGCAGCCCGAGTGCGCCGGCGAGCTCGGCGGCGCCCGTGAACCAGACGAGCTCGAGGCTCAGCGGCTCGAACCACGGCGGCATCATCGGCAGGTAGCGCTCGGTGTCGTGCACGAAGTGGTCGACGCCCGTGAACAGGAAGCCGCCGGCCATTCCGTGCCGCATCGCGCGGCGCAGGTCGATTCGCCCGCTGTGCAAGCGCTGCACGAGTGCGCTCGACGCGGCGATCAGCGTCATCAGCATCAGGAAGCTCATGATCCGCTCCTTCATCTTGACGGTGTAAAGATTATTATTCAAACTTGACATCGTCAAGATAATCGGGACGATCGCAGGGACATCGGATCGATCGATCGGAGAGGAGCATGCAAGCGCGTGCGTACCACCACGGCAACCTGCGTCCCGCGCTCGTCGAGGCGGCCCTCGAAAGGCTCGAGCGCGACGGGGTCGAAGGCCTGACCCTGCGCGCGCTCGCCGCGCAGGTCGGCGTCTCGCATGCGGCGCCGTATGCGCACTTTCGCGACAAGAACGCGCTGCTCGCCGCGGTGGCGGCAGCGGGCTTTCGCGCGCTCGGGCGGGCACTGCGCGCCGCGGGCGAGGCGAGCGGCGCGCCGGCCGCCGAACGCCTGGCGCGCATGGGGGCGGCCTACGTCGCCTTCGCACGCGCGCGTCCGGCGCTGTATGCGCTGATGTTCAACCGCGCGGCGCAGGCGGCGCGCTCGGAAGAGCTCGACGAGGCCGCCGACGCCGCCTGGGCCGAGCTGAACGAGGCCGTCGCCGCCTCGGTTCCGGCGGCGCAGACCCGCGTCGCCGCCGTCGCCGCCTGGTCGCTCGTGCACGGACTGGCTTCGCTGCTGATCGGCGGGCGCCTGCGCGTCGCCGAGAGCGAAGCCGCACTCGTCGAATCCGTCACCCGCCTGTTCGCCGAACGTCTGTCGGCGGCAGGGTCCGCCGATCCGGCCGCTCGAACGCGAGCGTGATCCCCGCGGTGCGCGAGGAGGCCGGGCCGACCCGGTTGCTATGATCGACCGATGTCAGTGTCTGCCATGCCGAGGCGCGGTGAGCGGGTGGTCGTCGGTCTTTCCGGAGGCGTCGACTCGTCGGTGGCCGCATGGCTGCTGCAGCAGCAGGGCTACGAGGTCGTCGGCCTGTTCATGAAGAACTGGGAGGACGACGACGATGACGAATACTGCTCGACCCGGGAGGATTGGATCTCCGCGGCGAGTGCCGCCGACGTGCTCGGGATCGATCTGGAAGCGGTGAATTTCGCCGCCGAGTACCGCGAACGCGTGTTCGCCGAGTTCCTGCGCGAGTATTCCGCCGGCCGCACGCCGAACCCGGACGTGCTCTGCAATGCGGAAATCAAGTTCAAGGCCTTCCTCGACCATGCGATGGCGCTCGGCGCCGAGCGGATCGCCACCGGCCACTACGCGCGGGTTCGGCCGGTGGGCGGCGCTCCGTCCGCCGCGCCGGCCGGCACCGCCGGCGCGCGCTTCGAGCTGCTGCGCGGCGTCGACCCCGACAAGGACCAGAGCTATTTCCTGCATCGGCTGACGCAGGCGCAGCTCGCGCGCACGATGTTCCCGCTCGGCGAGCTGCACAAGCGCGAGGTGCGCGAGATCGCGCGCTCGATCGGGCTGCCGAACGCACAGCGCAAGGACTCCACCGGCATCTGCTTCATCGGCGAGCGTCCGTTTCGCGAGTTCCTCGGCCGCTACCTGCCCACGCGGCCGGGACCGATCGTCACCGAGGACGGCCGCACGATCGGCGAGCACCAAGGGCTCGCGTTCCACACGATCGGCCAGCGCAAGGGACTCGGCATCGGCGGCACGCGCGGCGGCAGCGGCGAGCCGTGGTTCGTCGCCGGCAAGGACCCCGAGCGCAACGCGCTGCTCGTGGTCCAGGGGCACGACCATCCCCGCCTGCGCGCGACGCGCCTGCAGGCGATCGACGCGCACTGGATCGCCGGGGAAGCGCCCCGGGACGACGCGACGCTGACCGCGAAAACGCGCTACCGGCAGGCCGATGCGCCGTGCTCGCTGACCGTCTCGTCGGACGACCGCTTCGAGCTGCGCTTCGCGCAGCCGCAATGGGCCGTCACACCCGGTCAGAGCGCCGTCGTGTACCGCGGCGACGTCTGCCTGGGCGGCGGCGTGATCGAGCGGGCGGACTGAAAGGGGACTACGAAGGCTCCGTTTCCGCGAAGCTCGGCCGCGCGAACAGCTTGTCGGCGTGGCGGGCGAGGTTCGAGAACTGCGCGCGCCAGCCCAGCGCCGGGAAGCGGAAATCGAGGTACCCGAGGGCGCAGCCGAGCGAGATGTCGGCGAGCGAATACCGGCCGTCGACGCACCAGGGCTTGTCGGCGAGCGCACTCGACATCGCCTGCAGCGACGCCTCGATCTTCGACATCTGGCGGTGGATCCACTCGGGGCTGCGCTGGCTCTCGGTGCGCAGCGTCTGCTCCAGGCGCACGAGGACGGCCGCGTCGAGCAGGCCGTCGGCCAGCACCTCCCAGGTCTTCACCTCGACGCGCGAGCGCCCGTTCGGCGGTACGAGTTTGTGCACCGGCGTGAGGTTGTCGAGGTACTCGGCGATGACGCGCGAATCGAACAGCGCGGCGCCGTCGTCCATGAGGAGGGTGGGAACCTTCCCGAGAGGGTTGATCGCCTGCAGCTTGGACTCGGGCGACCAGACATCTTCCAGCTCGTACTGGTATTCGATCTTCTTTTCCGCGAGTACGACGCGCACCTTCCGGACGTACGGGCTGGAATTCGAACCGATGAGCTTCACATTGCGCCGCCGCGGTACGGCGGGTCAGTATAGCAAAGCGTCCGGCGCCCGCGACGGTGCTAGCATTCGAGCCCGGCTGCGGCGCCTCGGCCGCCGCTTCGCACCGTTTCAGATCCCCGCACCGCCATGCCGCACCGCCGTTCCGACGCCCCCGACGCCGCCTCGCTGCGTGCCCTTTCGCCGCTCGACGGCCGCTATGCCTCGAAGCTGACGGCGCTGTCCGAGCGCATGTCGGAGGCGGCGCTGATGCACCGGCGCGTGCAGGTCGAGGTGCAGTGGTTCATCGGCCTGTCGGAGCTCGGCCTGCCCGAGCTGCCGCCGTTCTCGGCCGACGCGCGCGCCCATCTGAAGGCGATCGTCGACGGCTTCGGCGTGCCGCAGGCGGCGCGCATCAAGGAGATCGAGGCGGTCACCAACCACGACGTGAAGGCCGTCGAGTATTTCCTGAAGGAGACGATCGCGCCGGTCGAGGAGCTCGCGCGCGCCGGCGAGTTCGTGCATTTCGCGTGCACGTCGGAGGACATCAACAACACCGCGTATGCGCTGATGCTGCGTTCGGCGCGCGACGAGGTCATCGTGCCGGCGGTGCGCGCCGTCATCGACGCGTTGCGCGCGCTCGCGCACGAGCACGCGGCGCTGCCGATGCTGTCGCGCACGCACGGCCAGCCGGCTTCGCCGACGACGCTCGGCAAGGAGTTCGCCAATTTCGTCGCGCGGCTGCAGCCGGCGCTCGCGCGCTTCGAGTCGGTCGCCCCGCTCGGGAAGATGAACGGCGCGGTGGGCAACTACAACGCGCACCGGATCGCCTATCCGCAGGTCGACTGGGAGGGCTTCGCCCGCCGGGTCGTCGAGTCGCTCGGGCTGCAGTTCAATCCGTACACCGTGCAGATCGAGCCGCACGACTGGATTGCCGAGTGCTTCGACGCGCTCGCGCGCCTGAACACCATCCTCGTCGATCTCGATCGCGACCTGTGGGGCTACATCTCGCTGGATTATTTCGGCCAGAAGCTGCGCGAGGGCGAGATCGGCTCCTCGACGATGCCGCACAAGGTCAACCCGATCGATTTCGAGAACTCGGAGGGCAACGCCGGCATCGCGAACGCGTTGCTGCGTCACCTGGCCGAGAAGCTGCCGGTCTCGCGATGGCAGCGCGATCTCACCGACTCCACGGCGTTGCGCAACGTCGGCGCTGCGCTCGGGCACGCGCTGCTCGCCTGGGATTCCTGCCTGCGGGGCCTGGGCAAGCTCGAGGTGCACCCGGAGCGTCTGGCGGCCGATCTCGACGCGAACCCCGAGGTTCTCGCCGAGGCGATCCAGACGGTGATGCGGCGCTACGGCGTCGAGAACCCCTACGAGCAGCTGAAGGCGCTCACGCGCGGGCGCGAGATCACCGCCGAGGCGCTCGCGGAGTTCGCGTCGCGCCTGCCGATTCCCGACGCCGCGCGTCGCGAGCTGGTCGCGCTCACCCCTGCCGCCTACATCGGGCTGGCTGCCGAGCTGGCGCGTCGCATCTAGCGCCGAGGTCGAGCCGCATCGAGGCGGATCGGATCGCGACGAATCGAGACCGCGTGTCCCGCGCGGCGCGCCCGGCGCGGGCGTGCCCGAAATTTTCTTTCCTTCCGTTCGATGGAGATTCCATGACCCGAAAACGCATCGTCCCGTCGCTGCTGGCGGCTTCGTTCGCTACCGTGCTCGCCTGGGCGACGCCCGCGTCGGCGCAGTTCGCCAAGCCCGAGGACGCGATCAAGTACCGGCAATCGGCGTTCGCCTTGATGGGCGCGCACATGGGACGCCTGGCCGCGATGGCGCAGGGCAAGGTTCCCTACGATGCGCAGGCGGCACAGCATTCGGCGCAGATCGTCGACACGATGGCGAAGCTGCCGTGGGAGGGGTTCGTCCCGGCGACGAAGTCCGCGAAAACCGGCACCCGGCCCGCGCTGTACGACAACATGGACGAGGTCAGGCAGCTCGTCGAACGCCTGAATCGTGAAACCGGCCAGCTGGTCGAAGCCGCCGGCGGCCTCGACACGCTGCGCACGCAGGTCGGCGCGACCGGAAAGGCCTGCAAGGCCTGCCACGACAAGTATCGCGACCGCGATCTCTGAGCCGGTATCGCGACCCCGCCGCCCGGCTGCGGCGGCGGGCGCATCGGGCACCGGCGCGCCGCGCTCAGGCGGCCTGCGTCACCACCATCCAGACCAGCGCCGCGGCCGCGGCGAGCAGCAGCGCGGCGCGGGCGCGCACGGGTCCGTCGTCGGTCGCCGGCCGGGGGGAGCCGCCCGCCGTCGAACGGGTGTCGAACTCCGCGTCGCCGACGACCATCGCGCGCACCAGCCTCCTTCGGCGGACCAGTGCGTGCCAGGCGATCGCGGCCAGGTGCAGCGCGACCAGCCCGATCAGCAGCCAGCGGTTCGACAGGTGCAGCGCCGTCAGCCAATCGCTGGTCGCGTTCGACACCGTGTTGCGCAGCGGGCCTTCCCAGAGGATCTCGTCGTTGGCGAACAGTCCGGTCACCGCCTGCACGGCGAGCACGACGAGCATCGCGTAGACCGAGAGTGCCCCGAGCGGGCTGTGCCCGGGCGCGTACGCGGGCTGCGCGAGCAGGTGGCGCAACGCTGCGCCCGGATTCGGCGGGAAGCTCGCGAAGCGCGCATAGCGCGGCCCGACGAAACCCCAGGCGACGCGGAACAGCAGCAGCGCGAGGATCGCGTAGCCGAAGCGGAAGTGCCAGGCGAGCGCGTTCCCGCCGAGGTTCGCCGAGACGATCGAGCCGGCGACGCAGACGGCGAGCGACCAGTGGAAGAGCCGGGTGGGGAGATCCCAGACGCGGATGCGCACGGTGCCCGGCCGGCCGGCCGCCCCGAACGAAGCGTCGCCGCCCGCGCCGGTGCGCGGGCCCCGTCCCGCCGTCGCGCTCAAGGCAGTTCCGGCTGGCCGTCGTCCTTGCGGCGTACCGGCTTGACGAGGTCTTCGCGTTTCACGCCCAGCCGCATCGCGATGCCGGCGGCGACGAAGATCGACGAGTAGATGCCGAACAGGATGCCGATCGTGAGCGCGACCGCGAAGTAGTGCAGCGTCGGGCCGCCGAAGAGCAGCATCGACAGCACCATCACCTGCGTGGAGCCGTGCGTGATGACCGTGCGCGAGATCGTGCTGGTGATCGCCTTGTCGATGATCTGCGGCGTGTCGAGCTTGCGGATCTTGCGGAAGTATTCGCGGATCCGGTCGAAGATGATCACCGACTCGTTGACCGAGTAGCCGAGCACGGCGAGCACCGCCGCCAGCACCGACAGCGAGAATTCCCACTGGAAGGCGTCGAAGAAGCCCAGGATGATGACGACGTCGTGCAGGTTCGCGATGATCGCGGCGACCGCGAACTTCCACTCGAAGCGGATCGACAGGTAGATGATGATGCCGATCACGACGAACAGCAGCGCCATCGCGCCGTCGGTGAAGAGCTCGCGGCCCACCTGCGGCCCGACGAACTCCACGCGCTGCAGCGTCGCGTCGGGCGAGTCGGCCTGCAGCGCCGCCATCACCTCGTTGCTCTGCTCGGTGTAGCTCTTGCCGCTGCCCTCGGCGCTCGGCAGGCGGATCAACACGTCATGCGAGGTGCCGAAGTTCTGCACCTGGGCGTCCGCGTAGCCGAGCGCGCCGATCGCCGAGCGGATGCCCTGCAGGTCGGCGCTCTCCTCGTAGCGCACCTCCATCACGGTGCCGCCGGTGAACTCGATGGACAGGTGCAGCCCGCGCGCGGCGAGGAAGAACACCGCGAGCAGGAACAGGACGATCGAGATCGCGTTCAGGATGCGCGCATGGCGCATGAACGGGATGTCGCGGTGGATGCGGAAGAATTCCATGGCGTCGACGCTCAGCCGTGGCGGGGTCGCACGCGGGCGTCGGTCGGCGGCTTCCAGACCTGCCCGACCGACACCTTCGTGAGCTTGCGGCGCCGTCCGTACCAGAGGTTGACGAGGCCGCGCGAGAAGAACACCGCCGAGAACATCGACGTGAGCAGCCCCAGCACGTGCACGACCGCGAAGCCGCGCACCGGGCCCGAGCCGAAGACGAGCAGCGCGATGCCGGCGATCATCGACGTGACGTTCGAGTCGAGGATGGTGGCCCACGCGCGCTCGTAGCCGGCGGCGATCGCCGCCTGCGGCGTCGCGCCGTTACGCAGCTCCTCGCGCACGCGCTCGTTGATCAGCACGTTGGCGTCGATCGCCATGCCGAGCGTGAGCGCGATGGCCGCGATGCCGGGCAGCGTGAGCGTGGCCTGCAGCAGCGACAGCAGCGCGATCAGCAGCAGCAGGTTCACCGACAGCGCGATCGCCGAGATCAGGCCGAAGAAGTGGTAGTAGACGATCATGAAGACCACGATCGTCACGAAGCCCCACAGCGTCGAGTGGAAGCCCTGGCGGATGTTCTCGGCGCCCAGGCTCGGACCGATCGTGCGCTCCTCGACGATCTCCATCGGCGCCGCGAGCGACCCGGCGCGCAGCAGCAGGGCGACGTCGTTGGCCTCCTGGGTGGTCATGCTGCCCGAGATTTGCACGCGTCCGCCGCCGATCTCGGTGCGGATGACCGGGGCGGTGACGACCTCGCCCTTGCCGCGCTCGACGAGCAC
>DATGRE010000005.1:0-2475 GCA_035303885.1 Zeimonas sp.
CATCCAGGCGATCAAGGCGGGCATCCTCGAGATCGCCGACGTGCACGTCGTCAGCAAGTGCGATCGCGCCGACGCGAACCGCACGGTGAGCGACCTGAAGACGATGCTCGCGATGGGGCTGTCGATCGGTCCGAAGGCCGAGTGGAACGCACCGGTGGTGCCGACGAGCTCGGCACGCGGCGAGGGCTTCGACCGGCTGATCGACGCGCTCGAGCGTCACGCGCAGCACCTGCGCGGATCGGAGGCCGGACGCGAGCGGCTGCGGCGCATCGCCGACTTCCGGATGCTCAAGACCGCCGAGGACCTGCTCGGCGAGCGTTTTCGCGCCGCGCGCGGCGGCGAGGTCGCCGAGCTGTCGGCGCTGCTCGCCGCACGCAGCATCTCCCCCTACCAGGCCGCCGAGCGACTGCTCGCCGGCTTCACTGTCTGAGGAGTCCCGCATGACCCGCCGATCGCCGCACGCCGCCGGTACGCCCTCGCTCGAAGAGCAGGTGCGCGACTGGGAGCGCAACGAAGTCGCGTCGTTCCTCGAGCGGCAGAAGGAGCGCAAGGAGCAGTTCTTCACCTTCGGCGGATTGCCCGTCCAGCGCACCTACACGCCGCTCGATCTCGAAGGCACGTCGTTCGACGACATCGGCCTTCCCGGGCGCTATCCGTTCACCCGGGGGCCGTATCCGACGATGTACCGCAGCCGCAACTGGACGATGCGCCAGATCGCCGGCTTCGGCACCGGCGAGGACACGAACCGGCGCTTCAAGTACCTGATCGAGCAGGGCCAGACCGGCCTGTCGACCGACTTCGACATGCCGACGCTGATGGGCTACGACTCGGACCATCCGATGTCCGAGGGCGAAGTCGGCCGCGAAGGCGTGGCGATCGACATCCTCGCCGACATGGAAGCGCTGTTCGACGGCATCGACCTCGAGAACATCTCGGTGTCGATGACGATCAATCCGAGCGCGTGGATCCTGCTGGCGATGTACGTCGCGCTGGCGCAGAAGCGCGGCTACGACCTGAACCGGCTGTCGGGAACGATCCAGGCCGACATCCTGAAGGAGTACATGGCGCAGAAGGAGTTCATCTTCCCGATCGCGCCGTCGGTGCGCCTGGTGCGCGACTGCATCACCTACTGCGCGCAGAACATGAAGCGTTACAACCCGATCAACATCTCGGGTTACCACATCTCGGAGGCCGGCGCCTCGCCGTTGCACGAAGTGGCGTTCACGATGTGCAACCTCGTCACCTACGTCGAGGAGGTGCTGAAGACCGGAATGAAGGTCGACGACTTCGCGCCGCGCCTGGCGTTCTTCTTCGTCTGCCAGGCCGACTTCTTCGAGGAGATCGCGAAGTTCCGCGCGGCGCGGCGCGTCTACGCGAAGATCATGCGCGAGCGCTTCGGCGCGAAGAAGCCCGAGTCGATGCGGCTGCGCTTCCATTGCCAGACGGCGGCGGCCACGCTGACGAAGCCGCAGTACAAGATCAACATCGTGCGCACGACGCTGCAGGCGCTGGCCGCGGTGCTCGGCGGCGCGCAGAGCCTGCACACAAACGGCATGGACGAGGCGTTCTCGATTCCCACCGAGGAAGCGATGAAGATCGCGCTGCGCACGCAGCAGATCATCGCCGAGGAGACGCACGTCACCGATGTCGTCGATCCGATCGGCGGGTCGTACTACGTGGAGCACCTGACGAACGAGTACGAGCGAAAGATCTTCGGGATCCTCGACGAGGTCGAGGCCAACGGGGGGACGATCAAGCTGATCGAGGAGGGCTGGTTCCAGCGGCACATCGCCGATTTCGCCTACGAGCAGGCGCTCGCCAAGCAGAGCGGCGACAAGCCGGTGATCGGCGTGAACCGCTTCCACGAACCCGACGAGGTCGTCGACATCGAGACGCATCCGCACGATCCGACCGCCGAGAAACGGCAGATCGAACGGCTGCAGCGCAACCGGCGCGAGCGCGACAATGCGCGCGTGGCCGCGCTGCTCGACGAGCTGGTCGGCGTGGCGAAGGACGAGAACCGGAACATCATGCCGGTGACGATCGAGCTCGTGCGCGCGGGCGCGAGCATGGGCGACATCGTCGAGCGGCTGAAGACCGTCTGGGGCACCTATCGCGAAGTGCCCGTGTTCTGAGCGGTGGCGAGACGATGAACTCGAATCTCCTGGTGCTGCCGTACGACGGGAGCTCGCCGGCGATCGGCGAGCCGGCCGCCTTTTTCGACCGGGGCAGCGCCGTGCTCGGCCGCGCTCGCATCGGTCGCGGCGCCGCGCTCGGCGCCTTCGCCGTCGTGCGCGCCGACGGCCACGTCGTGAACGCGGGCGACGACTTCTTCCTCGGCGCGCATGCCACGGTGCACATCGCGCACGATCTCTACGGCTCGACCGTCGGCGATCGCGTCACCGTCGGGCGCAACTCGATCGTGCATGCGTGCACGATCGGCGACGACTGCGTGCTCGAGGACGACGTCGCGGT
>DATGRE010000006.1:0-43308 GCA_035303885.1 Zeimonas sp.
TCGACGTCGATGCGCGCATCGAAGGCTTCGCGACGCCGCGCCGGCTCGCGGTGCGCGATGCGGCCTGAGTCGCGCGCACCGCTGCTCGTCGAGCTGCGCACCGAGGAACTCCCGCCGAAGGCCCT
This sequence comes from Zeimonas sp., assembly GCA_035303885.1. GTDB lineage: Bacteria > Pseudomonadota > Gammaproteobacteria > Burkholderiales > Burkholderiaceae_E > Zeimonas. The sequence continues at coordinate 126 of DATGRE010000006.1, forward strand.
CGAGCGGCTCGGTGCGGCCTTCGCGGACGGGCTCGCCAAGGCCCTGCGCACGCGCGGCCTGATCGAGGCCGACGCGCGCATCGAGCGCTTCGCCACGCCGCGCCGGCTCGCCGCGCGCATCCACGACGTCGCCGTGCAGGCCGAAGACCGCCTCGTCGAGACGAAAGGCCCTTCGGTGAAGATCGGCCTGGACGCCACCGGCGAGCCGACGCAGGCGCTGATCAAGTGGGCGCAGAAGCTCGATGCGCCGCTCGATGCGCTGGAGCGCGCCAGCGACGGCAAGCAGGAGGTGTTCTGGTATCGCAGCGTCGCGCCCGGCGACACGCTCGAGCAGGCGATCGGCCCGGCACTCGAGGAGACGCTCGCCGCGCTGCCCATCCCCAAGACGATGCAGTACCAGCTCGCCGACGGTCGCACCACCGTTTCCTTCGTGCGCCCGGCGCACGGCCTGGTCGTGCTGCACGGTGCGCGGGTGCTCGCCGCCTCGGTGCTCGGCCTCGCCTCGGGCCGCATCACGCGCGGGCATCGCTTCCAGTCCGAGGGCGACATCGAGATCGAGGACGCGCTGCGCTACGAGGAGCGCCTGGCCACGGTCGGGCGCGTCGTCGCCTCCTTCGAGACGCGCCGCGCGCGCATCGAGTCGATGCTGCGCGAACGCGCGGCGCAGCACGACGCATCGCTCGGCGACGAGGCGCAGGTCGCGTCGCTGCTCGACGAGGTCACCGCGCTCGTCGAATGGCCCGCCGTCTACGTCGGCGAATTCGAGCGCGCGTTCCTGCAGGTGCCGCAGGAATGCCTGATCCTCACGATGCGCACGAACCAGAAATACTTCCCGCTGTTCGACCACGGCGGGCGGCTGCTGCCGAAGTTCCTGATCGTCTCGAACATGGAAGTCGACGACGCGCGCTCGATCGTCGCCGGCAACGAACGGGTCGTGCGTCCGCGGCTCGCCGACGCGCGCTTCTTCTACGACGTCGACCGCAAGACGACGCTGGAGAGCCGCGTGCCCGCGCTGTCCAACGTCGTCTATCACGCGAAGCTCGGCACGCAGGCCGACCGCACGCAACGCGTGCGCCGCATCGCGCGCACGGTCGCGGCGATGCTCGGTGCGAACGTGGCGCATGCCGAGCGCGCCGCGCTGCTCGCCAAGGCCGACCTGCTCACCGGCATGGTCGGAGAGTTCCCCGAGCTGCAGGGCGTGATGGGCGGCTACTACGCCCGGCACGACGGCGAGGACGAGGCGGTCGCGCTCGCCATCGCCGAGCAGTACAGCCCGCGCTTCGCCGGCGATGCGCTGCCGTCCAGCGAAACGGGCACGGTGCTCGCGCTCGCCGACAAGCTCGAGACGCTCGCCGGCCTGTTCGGCATCGGCCAGCAGCCCACCGGCGACAAGGATCCGTTCGCGCTGCGCCGGCACGGGCTCGGCGTCGTGCGCATGCTCGTCGAGAAGTCTTTGCCGATACCGCTCGACGCGCTCGTCCAGGCCGCGTTCGCCGCCTTCGATGACCCCGCTGCAGGCGCCGACGACGCGTTGATCGAGTTCCTGTTCGAACGCCTGTCGGGCTGGCTGCGCGAGCACGCCTACACGGTGCACGAGATCGCCGCCGTCGTCGATTCGCGCCCGATGCGCCTCGACACCGTGCCCGCGCGGCTGAACGCGGTGCGCTCGTTCTCGGGCCTGCCCGAAGCCGAGGCGCTCGCGGCGGCGAACAAGCGCATCGTCAACATCCTTCGCAAGGCGCCCAACGCCGGCACGGCACCCGTCGATCGCTCGCTGCTGGTCGAACCGGCCGAGCGCGCGCTCGCGGAGTGCGTCGACGCGCTCGCACCGCAAGCCGACGAGCGCGTTCGCGACGGCGACTGGTTCGGGGCGATGAGCGTGATGGCGAGCGCGCGCGGCGCGGTCGACCGATTCTTCGACGAGGTGATGGTGATGACCGACGACGAGCGGCTGCGCACGAACCGGCTGTCGCTGCTCGCCGCGCTTCGGGCGCTGATGAACCGCGTGGCCGATATCTCGAAGCTCGGCTGAGGCGTCCTGCCTGGTCTCCCGCCCGTCCGTGAAGCTGATCGTTCTCGACCGCGACGGCGTCATCAACCACGACAGCGACGCCTACATCAAGAACCCCGACGAATGGCGGCCGATCCCGGGCAGCCTGGAGGCGATCGCGCGCCTGAGCAAGGCCGGCTACCGGATCGTCGTGGCAACCAACCAGTCGGGCATCGCGCGCAAGCTGTTCGACGTCGCCACGCTCGGCGCGATCCACTCGAAGATGCACCGTGCCGTCGCCGATGCCGGCGGACGCATCGACGCGATCTTCTTCTGCCCGCACGGGCCCGACGAAGGCTGCGCATGCCGCAAGCCGCAACCGGGCCTGTTCGAGGAGATCCTCGCGCGCTTCGACGCCAACGCCGCCGAGGTGCATGCGATCGGCGATCAGCTGCGCGACCTGCAGGCCGCGCACGCGGCCGGTTGCCGCCCGATACTCGTGCTCACCGGCAAGGGCCGCGCGACGCTCGCCGCCGGCGGGCTGCCGCCCGCCACCGTCGTGCGCGTCGACCTCGCGGCGGTGGCCGCCGAGCTCGCTCCATGAGCGTGCTGCGCTCGGCGCTCTTCCACGCGCTGCAGCTCGTCACCGTCGTTCCGTACGCGTTGCTGTGCCTGCTGTGGGCGCCGCTGCCGAGGCCGCTGCGCTATCGGCTGACGCTCGGCTGGCCGCGGCTGATCGTCCACGCCGCGCGCCGCCTCGTCGGCATCGACTGGCGCGTGCTCGGCGCCGAGCATCTGCCCGACGAGCCGGCGATCGTGTTGTCGAAACACCAGTCGACGTGGGAGACGCTCTTCTATCCGATCTGGATGCCGCGCGAGCTGTGCTACGTTTTCAAGCGCGAACTGCTCTGGCTGCCGTTCTTCGGCTGGGGCATCGGACTGCTCGACATGATCCACATCGACCGCAGCCGCGGCGCTCTCGCCTTCGAACAACTCGTTCGCGAGGGGTCGATACGGCTCGCGCAGGGTCGCTGGATCGTCCTGTTCCCCGAAGGCACGCGCACCCGTGCCGGCACCCGGATCCGGTACAAGACGGGCGGCGCCAGACTCGCCGTTCGCACCGGCGTGCCGGTGATACCGGTCGCCGTGAACTCGGGCGAATGCTGGCCGCGGCGCGCCCTGGTGCTGCGACCCGGGACGATCACCGTGTCGATCGGTCCCCCGATCGCGAGCACGGGCAAGACCGCCGAAGCACTGGCCGCCGAGGTAGAGAGCTGGATCGAGAACGAGATGCGCCGAATCAGTCCCCATCTCTACGAACGAGAACGCGACGTGGCTACGGCCACCGCGCCTTCGGCATGAGCGCCGGAAGACGCGGCGGTCGGCGCGCACCGTCGCGCGAACCCGTCGAAGCCGGGCGGCAATTGAGCCTTCCGCTGTTCGATCCGCTGCACGCGCCGTTCATCGGCCGACGCGCCGACGCATCGGGCGCGATCCGCGTCACGCGGCTGTGCGAGCAGTGGCTGCAGTACGAGCTGCGCCGATCGCGCCGGCGCACGATCGGCTTCGTCATCGACGAGCGCGGCCTGCGCGTCACCGCTCCGCGATGGGTGCCGAACGACGAGATCGAGTCGGCGCTGCAAGGCAAGGCACGCTGGATCGTGCGCAAGCTCGCCGAGTGGCGTGCGCATCAGGCGCGTCGCGAGCGGCTCACGGTGCGTTGGGAGGACGGCGCGCCGTTGCGCTATCTCGGAGAGACGCTGACGCTGAGCGTGGCGCGGGACGCGCGCGGCACCGAACGCGTCGGCGACCGCCTCGTCGTCGGACTGTCCGCACAGGCGCGCGCGGAACAGCTGAAGGATCGCGTGCAGTGCTGGCTGCAGGCGCGCGCGCGCGACGTGTTCGCCGAACGCATCGACTGGTTCGGCGCCCGTCACGGCTTCACGCCGCGGCGCTGGTCGCTGTCGTCGGCGCGCACGCGCTGGGGCAGCTGCAGCGCCGACGGTTCGATCCGGCTCAACTGGCGCCTGGTGCACTTCCCGCTCGACATCGTCGACTACGTGATCGCGCACGAGCTCGCACACCTGCGCGAGCTCAACCACGGCGAACGATTCTGGTCGATCGTCGGCGAGCTGTTCCCGGAATACGAGCGGGCACGCGCCTGGCTGCGCGATTTCCCCGAGGACACGGCGCCGCGCTGAGCGATGCCGTCTTATGGAGGGCACGATGAGGATCCTGCACACCATGTTGCGGGTGGGCGACCTGAAACGCTCCACCGATTTCTACACCGGGGTGCTGGGGATGCGGCTTCTGCGCACCGTGGACCGCCCCGAGCAGAAATACACCCTCGCCTTCGTCGGCTACGGCGACGAATCCACCGACGCGGTGCTCGAGCTCACGTGGAACTACGGCGTCGACCGCTACGACCTCGGCGACGGATTCGGACACATCGCGATCGCGGTGCCCGATGCCGCCGAGGCCTGCGAGCGCATCCGCGCCCAGGGCGGCAAGGTCGTGCGCGAGGCCGGCCCGGTGAAAGGCGGCTCGCAGGTGATCGCCTTCGTCGAGGATCCCGACGGCTATCGCATCGAGCTCATCGAGCGAACCGACGCCGACTCGTCGGCGCGCTGACCCGGATCGCCCGCGACACCCAGGCCGCGCGCATCGCCGACGTTGCCCCACAGCAGGCCGGCGGCGAGCAGCCAGGCGCCCGCCTCCACCACGCCCACCGCCAACGCGCCGCCGGGACGCGGCACCAGCGCCGCGCGCAGCCCGAGCAGCGCCGACGGAACGAGCACGGTGAGCACGAGGGCGGCGACGAAATACAGGCGCTCGCGCAGCCGCAGGATCTCGCGTGCGTCGACGTCCCGCGCCAGCCGGCGTGCGGCCGAGGCGGCGAGCGTCATCGCCAGCGCGAGCAGCGGCAGGCCGAACCAGAGCATCGCGAAGCGCAACGCGCGCAGTGCATCACCGGGAACGAGGGTCAGCGAAGCGAGCGAGGCGGCCAGCAACGCACAGCACAGCCCGCAGGAGACTTGACTGCTCGCGCACAGGACGCGCGGCGCGAGCCCACGCTGCCGGCGCCGGGCACGAACGACGCCATTGCCAAACATCTGCTGCCTCGCCGGCTCGTCGCTTCCCGTTGCGAACGACTCTGCGCCGTTTCGAACGGACCGTCAACGAGCTTGCGGCCGTCCGATGCCGGCTTCTTCGCAACGGTCGGCGATCGACAGCCAGTCATCGACGCCGATCTGCTCGGGGCGCAGCGTCGGATCGAGCGCGGGCCTCGGAACGCCGTGCGCGTCGAGCCACGGCAGCAGCGTCGTGCGGATCATCTTGCGCCGTCGGCCGAAGGCCGCGGCGAGCACCTGCTGCAGCGGCGCGGGATCGCGCGCCAGCGCCTGCGCCCGCACGCGCATCCGCAGCACGGACGATTCGACCTTCGGTGGCGGATCGAAGGCCTGCGGCGCGACGTCGAATAGCCGCTCGACCTCGTAGAAGGCCTGCATCAGCACCGACAGCCGCCCGAAATCCCGGGTCGACGGCGGCGCGACGATTCGCTCGACGACCTCCCGCTGCAGCATGAAATGCTGGTCCCGGACGCGCTCGCGGAACGCGAGCAGCCGCACGAGCAGCGGGCTGGAGATGTTGTACGGAAGATTGCCGACGATGCGCAGCCGCCTCGCTTCGCGGGCGGCGAGCGCGCCGAAGTCGAAGCGCAGCGCGTCGGCCTCGTGCAGCGTCAGGCGCTGCGGTTCGTGACGCGCCCGCAGCCGCGCGGCGAGGTCGCGATCGATCTCCACCGCATGCACGTGCGGCACGCGCGCAAGCAACGCGTCGGTGAGTGCGGCGAGCCCCGGTCCGATCTCGACGAGCAGATCGTCCGCACGCGGAGCGACGGCGTCGACGATCGCCTCGACGACCGAGGGATCGACGAGGAAATGCTGCCCGAAGCGCTTGCGCGCGCGATGCCCGCCGCGCTCAGTGCTCACCGGAGGGCTGCGCCGACATCGCGTAACGGTCGAGCTTGTACTCGACGTAGGTGCGGTCGCGCAACTGGCGCAGCCAGTCCTCGTAGCTCTCCTCGATGCGCCGCTCGCGCAGCGCCTGGCGCGCCTGCTGGCGCAACCGGTCGGGCGAGCTCTCGTCGGTGCGCCGCTCGACGACCTGGATCAGGTGCACGCCGAAGGGCGTGCGCACGGGATCGCTCAGCTGCCCCGGCGAGAGCGCGTCCATCGCCCGCTCGAACTCGGGGACGGTGTCGCCGGGATAGATCCACCCGAGGTCGCCGCCGCGCCCCGCGCTGCCGTCGACCGAGTACTGCCGGGCGAGCTCGCCGAAATCGCCTGCGCCCGCCTCGACCCGCTGCTTGATCTCGCGCAGGCGCCGGATCGCCTCCTCCTCGCTGACGATCTCATTGGGGCGGATCAGGATGTGGCGGGCGTGCGTCTGCACCACCGGCCGGCCGGCGGCGACGATCGGAGAAGCGCTGCGCCGGTCGACGAGCTTGAGCACGTGAAAGCCGGCCGGGCTGCGCAGCACCGGCGAGACCCCGCCGGGGTTCAGCGAGCGCACCGCGTCGACGAACAGCTGCGGCAGCCGGTCGGTGCTGCGCCAGCCGAGCGAACCGCCGCTCATCGCCTCGGGTGCGTCGGAGAACGCCGCCGCCAGGCGCGCGAAATCGGCCCCGGCCTGCAGCTGGCGGACGATTTCCTCGGCGCGCAGCCGCTGCCGCTCGATCTCGTCGGCACTCGCCCCCTCGGGCAGGCGCAGCAGGATCTGCGCGACGTGCAGCTCGGCATCCGGCGCCGACCCGGCACCGCCCTGCGACGCGAGAAACGCGTCGACGTCGGCATCGCTCACCTGCACCTTGCTGTCGATCTCGCGCTCGCGCAGGCGCTGGCGGATCATCTGCCCGCGCAGCTCCTCGCGGAACTGCTCGAATTCGATGCCCTGGCGCTGCAGCCGGTCGCGCAGCTGGTCGGGACGCAGCCCGTTCTCCGCGGCGACCGCCTCGATCCCGCGCGCGAGCTGGGCGTCGTCGATGCGCAGCCCCGACTCGCGCGCGTACTGCAGCTGCGCGCGGTCGACGATCATGCGCTCGAGCACCTGGCGCTCGAGCACGTCCATCGGCGGCATCTCGATGTTCTGCTCGCGCAGCTGGCGCTCGACCATGCGCAGGCGCTGCTGCAGCTCGCGCTCGGTGATCGCCTCGCTGTTGACGACGACCGCGATCCGGTCGAGCTCCACCGGATCGTTCGATTGCGGGACGACCGACGGGGTGACGACGGCCAGCGACAGCGCGACGGCCAGGCGCAGCAGGAATCGGGAAGGCATCACTCGTAGCCGAAGTAGCGCGAAGGCGCCTCGGGGCGATCGGTGGGCAGGCGATAGCCCGGAATGTTCCGGCGCAATATACCAAAGGGATCGGAGCCGAGTCGGGCCAGGCCCTTGAGCTCCAGCTGGATGAAGAACGCCGTGGTCGAGCGTCCGAGCGCCGTGCGGAAGCGCTGCACGACGAAGCGCGTCCCCCAGCAGCACGAGTCGTATTCGAAGCCGAGCACCGACTCGATGACGCCGCGCTCGTTGGGCACTCCGCTGATCGGGTCGCGGCCCTCCGACAGGAACGAGTAGTTCAGCCGGCTCAGCGCGACCCAGCGGTCGGCCAACGGCCAGCGCAGCGAGGTGTCGAACTGGCCGATCTCGTTGCGCCGATAGCGAAGTCCGACGTTCAGGATGCGTCCGTCCGGCGGCAGGTAGCGCCACAGCACGGTGTAGCGCGGCACGTCGCGGTCGCGCACGCTGTACTGCAGCCCCGCATCGAAGCTCTGGTGCCGGCCCAGCTCGCCGCTCGCCGCCAGCAGCACGTCCGAGCGCTCGTCGGTGCGCGGCTCCACCCCCGGGATCGACACCCGCTGCGGCGAGAAATGGATGCGCTGGCCGATCGCGAAGCGGAAGCGCTCGGCACCGGTGGCCGGATCGATGAGGCGCGAGACCGCGGCCGCGGTGAGCTGGTTGACGTCGGCGATGCGGTCGTAGCCGACGAAGGTGTTCTCGGAGAACAGCTGCGCGAAATTGAAGTCGGCGACGGTGGTGTCGTAGACGGGCAGGTCCGACTGGTCGCGGAACGGCGTGCGCGCATAGAACAGCCTCGGCTCGAGCGTCTGCGTGACGTCGCGCCCGAAGAAGCGCGCCGGGCGCTCGAAGACGAGGCCGCTGTCGATCGAGAAGGTCGGCACGGCGCTGCTCGCCGTACGGTCGAAGCCCTCGCCGAAGCCGCTGTCGATCTGGTAGCTCGTCAGGTGCACCTGTGCCTTCGGCACGATGAACCAGCCGGGCCGCACGATCGGATAGCTCAGCTGCGGATTGGCGAGGGCGCGCCATCCCTCGGGCATGCTGGCGGTCGGCGCGCGAAAGCGCGTCGCGTCGAGCACCGTGTCGAGGTCGAAGCCGTACGCGTCGCGCACGACGTTGCGCAGCTGCACCTGCGGGATTCGCTCGTACGGTCCGGGTCGGGCATCGAGGATCGACTGCCACGTCTGCACGCTCACCAGCGCGGTCCAGTCGTTGGGCAGCGCACGCGACGCGTGGAACACGCGCGGCAACAGCCGCTCGGAGCTCGAGACGATCGAGCGGCCGTAGTCGACGAAATAGTCGTCGTCGGAGACGCCGCGCACGTTCCAGCCGCCCGACCAGCCGCCCCAGTCGCTGAAGTCGTTGTGCAGCTGGAAGAAATAGCGGCTGCTGTCGGTGACCCGGTCGTCCGGGTTCCATTCGACCGCCGCACTGCCCCAGAAGGTCCGCTGCAGATAGCGGAACTCCGCGCCCATCTGCACGCCGCGTCGCGTGCTCACCCGCGGATACAGCGTGAGGTCGCGGTTCGGCGCGATGTTCCAGTAGTACGGCACGACGACCTCGACGCCCGAGCGCGACGTCACCGAGGCCGATGGCGGCAGGAAGCCGCTGCGGCGCTTGTCGCTCAGCGGGAACGCGAAGATCGGCGCGGCGAGGATCTTCACGCCCTTGAAATAGAGGCTTGCCGAGCGGCCCGTGCCCTCGTCCTCCTCCTGATCGAGCGTCATCGTGTCGGCGAGGAGGATCCAGTCGGGGTCGTCGAACTGGCAGGTCGTGTAGCTGGCGCCGGTGAGCCGCATGCGGTCGGGCCCGAGGAAGTCGATGCGCTCGGCGCTGCCGCGCCCGTCGTAGGCGGCGAGGTAGTAGCTCGGCGACTCGAACCAGCCGGTGTTCGCGTCGAGCTTCAGCGCGAGCTGCGGGCCGGTGAACACGTTGCCCTGGCGCGTGACGCGCACGCGACCGGCCGCGAGCAGCTCGTCGTCGGCCTGGTAATAGGTGAGGCGGTCGGCGCGGATCACCGAGCCCGCCTTGCGCACCTCGGCATCGCCCTCGAGCGTGACGTCGCGATCGGAACGGCCGAACAGGCGCTCGCCGCTGCCGTACACCGGGCGCCCCTCGGTGATCGCCGCGCGCGATTCGGACAGCGCGGGGTCGAGCTTCAGGTGAAAGCCCTGCGCAGCCGCGCTGCCGGAACCGAGCAACGACGACAGCGCGAGCGCAACGAGAGGAATTCGGATTCGGGGCCGGCGCATTCGTCGGGAGCGGAACCGGGCCGGCGAGAACCGGCCAAGCGAGGCGCAGCACGCGAGGCGGCCTCGTGCGGCGACCCCTCTACTATTATACGGACTCGCATCGGGCGCACGCGCCCCGCTTCGGAGTCGCATCGATCGAACCCCAAGGTCTTCCGCACGACGGCGACGATCGCCGTCTCCACGAGCTTCGACTCTGGCTGTCCGCGCTGCGGCCGCGCCACGCGCTCGCGCTCGACACGATCCGCCCTGCGTCGAACGACGCGAGCTTTCGCCGCTATTTCCGCATCGACGTCGTGCCGCCGGCCGAGCCGGCGGCACGCGTCGATCCGCCCATCGAGCGAGACCCGCCCGCCGGCCGCCGGCCCGCGCCCGCCGACGAGGGTGCGCCCATCGCGTTCGACGGCCACGCCAGCGTCGTCGCGATGGACGCACCCCCGCCGATGGAGGACTGCGGCCCCTTCGTGCACGCCGCGCAGGTGCTGCACGAAGCCGGCCTGCGCGTGCCGCGCGTGTTCGCCGCCGATCTCGCACGCGGGTTCCTGCTGCTCGAGGATTTCGGCTCGACCACGTACCTGGAGCGGCTTCACGCGCTCGCCCACGACGACGCGCGCGTCGACGCGCTGATGCGCAACGCGGTCGCGGCGCTCGTGCAAATGCAGTCGGCGAGCCGCCCGGGCGTCTTCCCCGAATACGATCGCGCGCTGCTCTCGCGCGAGCTCGAGCTGTACCCCGCGTGGTACGTCGAGCGGCATCGCGCCTTCACGCTCGACGACGCGGCGCGCACGACGCTGCACGAGGCCTTCGAGCGGCTGCTCGCCAACAATCTCGCACAACCGCGCGTGTTCGTGCACCGCGACTGGCACTCGCGCAACCTGATGGTGCTCGAGGCCGACGCGAACCCCGGCGTGCTCGATTTCCAGGACGCGGTATACGGGCCTCTCACCTACGACCTGGTCTCGATGCTGCGCGACGCATACGTCGAATGGCCCGAGGAGCGGCAGATCGACTGGGCGGTGCGCTACTGGGAAGCGGCGCGCGCGCGCGGGCTTCCGGTGGCCGCCGACTTCGGCGAGTTCTACCGCGACCTGGAATGGATGGGCCTGCAGCGCCACCTGAAGGTGCTCGGCATCTTCGCGCGCCTGCATCACCGCGACGGCAAGGACCGCTATCTCGCCGATCTGCCGCGCGTGCTGTCGTACACGCTGCACACCGCGCGGCGCTATCGCGACTTCCACGCGCTGGCGCGGCTGATCGAACGCATCGAATCGGCGCATCAGGCCGAACCTGCACGCGAGCCGATGCACGGCACGGGAGGCTAGCGTGCGCGCGATGCTGCTGGCCGCCGGGCGCGGCGAACGGATGCGCCCGCTCACCGACCGCTGCCCGAAGCCGCTATTGCGCGTCGGCGGCCGGGCGCTCATCGAATGGCACCTGCTGGCGCTGGCACGCGCGGGCATCGTCGAGGTCGTCGTCAACCATGCACATCTCGGTTCGCAGATCGAACGGGCGCTCGAAGACGGCGCCCGCTGGAACCTGCGCATCCGCTATTCGCCCGAGGGCGAAGCGCTCGAGACGGCCGGCGGCATCGCGCGCGCGCTGCCGCTGCTGGGCGACGGGCCCTTCGTCGTGGCCGCCGCCGACACCTTCACCGATTTCGACTACGGACGCGTCGGTGCGATCGCCGCGCGGATGGCGCACGACGATCTGCTCGCCTGGTGCATCCTGGTGCCCAACCCGCCGCACCACCCCGACGGCGACTTCGCGCTGCACGGCGAGCGCCTGCGCGTCGACGGCGCGCCGCGCCTGACCTTCAGCGGAATCGGCGTGTACCGCGCGACACTGTTCGACGGCGTCGATCCGACGCGCAAGGCGCCGCTCGCGCCGCTGCTGCGCACGGCCGCCGCCGCCGGGCGCGCGGGCGGCGAGCGGCACGACGGCTGCTGGATCGACGTGGGCACCCCGCAACGGCTCGCCGCGCTGGATGCACAATTGAAGGCGCGCGACGCGTCGCAATCGGCGACGCGCAATCCATAGCAAGGGGCGCGCGAATCGCGCCCCCGATCGTCGGACGCTCCGACGGGAACCGCGATGCAGGAAAACGCAACACGCAGACGAAAGGTGATCGAGACGATGCGCGCGGCCGGCGGCGGCGTCGCCATCGTGTGCACCGGGGCCGAGGTGATCCGCAACCGCGATACCGAGTACCCGTATCGGACCGACAGCTATTTCCGCTACCTGAGCACGTTTCCCGAGCCGCAGGCCGCGATCGTGCTCGTCGCCGACGACGATCGCGGCGAGTCGATCCTGTTCTGCCGACCGAAGAACGAGGAACGCGAGACCTGGGACGGCTTTCGCTACGGCCCCGCGGCGGCGGCCGAACGCTTCGGCTTCGACCGCGGCGCGCCGATCGAGTCGCTCGACGAGGAGATGGCCAAGCTGCTGGCGAACCGCCCCGCGCTCTGGTACGCGCTCGGCACGAGCGAATCGCTCGACGCGTCGGTGCGCCGCTGGCTCGCCGCGGTGCGCGCGCAGGCGCGCGCCGGCGTCAGCGCGCCCGACCGCGTGTTCGACCTGAACCGGATCCTCGACGAGATGCGCCTCGTGAAGGACGTGCACGAGATCGAGACCATGCGCCGCGCGGCGCGCATCTCGTCGGCGGCGCACCTGCGCGCGATGCGCGCGACGCGTCCGGGCCGTCGCGAATACGAGATCGAAGCCGAGCTGCTGCACGAGTTCCGCCGCAACGGGTCCGACGCACCGGCCTACGGCTCGATCGTCGCGGCCGGCGCGAACGCATGCGTGCTGCACTACCGCGCCAACGACGCGGTGATGCGCGACGGCGAGCTGCTGCTCATCGACGCGGGTTGCGAGCTCGACGGCTATGCGTCGGACATCACCCGCACGTTTCCCGTCGGCGGGCGATTCAGCGCCGCGCAGCGCACGCTCTACGAGATCGTGCTCGACGCGCAACGCGCGGCGATCGACGCGGTGCGGCCCGGCGCGCGCTTCTCCGACGCGCACGACGCCGCGGTGCGCGTGCTCGCGCAGGGCATGATCGATTGCCGCCTCATCGAGGGTCCGCTCGACGCCGCGCTCGAATCGGGCGCCTATCGGCGCTTCTACATGCACCGCACCGGACACTGGCTCGGCATCGACGTGCACGACTGCGGCGACTACCGCGAACCGGGCGCCCCGCAGGCCGACGGCAACGCGTCGCGCGTGCTGCGCCCCGGCATGGTGACGACCGTCGAGCCGGGCATCTACGTCCGCGCCGCCGACGACGTCCCGAGCGCCTTCCACGACATCGGCATCCGGATCGAGGACGATGCGCTGGTCACCGAGGACGGCTGCGAGATCCTCACTGCCGATGCGCCCAAGCGGGTCGAGGACATCGAAGCGGTGATGACCGGATGACGCAGCGACTGCGCATCGAAGGCCGCGGCCCGGTCGCGATCGCGTTGCGCCTGTTCCTCGTGCGCCAGGGCTTTCCCGTCGCGTCGATCGTGCACGAGGCCTTCGCCGCACGAATCCCGCCGAGCATCGCCGCGCGCGCGCTCGCGTTGTCGCTCGGCAGCACGCACCTGCTGTCGCGCATCGTCGAGCTGCCCGGCGCCGCGCCGATCCGCACCGTCGACGTCTCGCTCGCCGGACGCGCCGGGCGCACGCGCTTCCACGCCGCCGACCTGGATTCGCCCACGCTGGGCTGCGTCGTACGCTACGCCGCGCTGCACGAAGCACTGTTCGAAGCGCTGCGACGCGTCGAGGCGTCCTGCCCGCCCGCTTCGCCCGACACGGCCCGGCCTTCGCCGCCCAGCGAAGCCGCCGAGATCCTGGTGCGCGCCGACGGCGACTCCCGTTCGCCGTCGGCGCGCACGCTCGACTTCCGGCAGACCGCGCTGCTCGCCGAGGTCGTCGTCGAGCGCGACGCGCCGGGCGTCGCCTTCGAGCATTTCACGAAGGAAGGACCGCTCGCGCTGCTGCCGCTGCCCGAGCCGAGCCGGCGCGCCGTCGTCTGGTGCGCCGCGCCGCAACAGACGGAACGCCGCGCGCAACTGGCGCCGCCCGCGTTCGAGGCCGAGCTGCGCGCGGCCTTCGGCAACGCGCTCGGTGCGATGCGCCTGGCAAGCGGCCGTCACCAGGCGCCTCTGCAGCGCAGGCTCGCGCCGCGCGACGAGAACCCGCGTTGCGTGGCGATCGGCAATGCGGCGCAGGCGCTGCATCCGGTCGCCGGACAGGGACTGAATCTCGGCCTGCGCGACGCGTTCGAGCTCGCGCAGGAGCTCGGCGACGCGCTGGCGCGCGGCGAGACGCTGGAGAACGCGCTCGCGCGCTTCCGCCGCCGTCGCTTCGCCGATCGCGCCGCCACCGTCGGCGTCACCGACACGCTCGCGCGGCTTTTCCAGTGGGACGCCCTCGCACCGATCCAGTCGGTCGCGTTCGATCTGCTCGACTGGGCCGCACCGCTTCGCAATCGTTTCGCAAAGACACTGATGTTCGGCCTGCGGTCCGGTTGAATGACTTCGAGCATCGTCGGGTGCGATCTTTTTCGATAGAATCGCCCTCCCGTTCCAAAGGATCGCAGTCGCGCGATGACGAGCACAGCGTTCCGGATCGGCCCGTACGCGATCGTCCATCGCGCGCTGGTCGCACCGATGGCCGGTGTCACCGACCGCCCCTTCCGCCAGCTGTGCAAGCGACTCGGCGCGGGCTATGCGGTGTCCGAGATGGCCACGTCGAATCCGCGCCTGCTCGACAGCGTCAAGACCGAACGGCGCACCAACCACGACGGCGAAAGCGAGCCGCGCGCCGTGCAGATCGTCGGCGCCGACCCTCGTATGATGGCCGAGGCCGCGCGACACAACGTCGAGCGCGGCGCACAGATCATCGACATCAACATGGGGTGCCCCGCACGCAAGGTGTGCAACGTCTCGGCCGGCTCCGCGCTGCTGGCACGGGAAGCGCTGGCCGTCGACATCGTCGAGACCGTCGCCCGCACGGTCGACGTCCCGGTCACCGTGAAGCTGCGCACCGGGCCCGACGCGCAGCAGCGCAACGCGGTGCGGCTCGCGCGCGCGTTCGAGAGCGCGGGCGCGCGCATGCTCGTCGTGCACGGGCGCACGCGTGCGTGCGGCTTTCGCGGCAGCGCCGAGCACCTCACGACGGCGGAAGTGAAGGCGGCGGTGCGCATACCGGTCGTCGCCAACGGCGACATCGACTCGCCCGAGAAGGCCGCGCAGGTGCTGCGCCTCACCGGCGCCGACGCGGTGATGATCGGCCGGGCCGCGCAAGGCCGGCCGTGGATCTTCCGACAGGTCGCGCACTATCTCGAGACGGGAGAACGGCTCGAAGATCCCGACGACGAAACGCTGCGCGCGGCGCTGCGCGCGCACCTGCTCGACCATTACGCCTTTCACGGCGAGGAGCGCGGCGCCCGCAGCGCGCGCAAGCACGTCTGCTGGTATCTGCGCGAACGCGAGGGCGCGCAAGCCTTCCTCGCCCGCTTCTTCACCCTCCAGACCGCCCGCGAGCAACTCGACGCGATCGACCGCTGGTTCGAGCGGAGGTCGCCGACCAGTCTGCGCGATTCGGCGGCGAACGAGTCCCTGTTCCTACGGAGCGACGCAGCATGAATCGCAAGTCCCCCCTGGACGACGCGGTGGTGCGCAGCCTCGAGCGCTATTTCGACGATCTCGAAGGCACGCCCCCCAGCTCGATCTACGAAATGGTGATCCAGGCGGTGGAGCGACCCATGCTCGAAGTCGTGATGCGCGAGGCGCACGGCAACCAGCTGCGCGCGAGCGAGATGCTCGGCATCAACCGCAACACGCTGCGCAAGAAGCTGCAGCAGCACGGCATGCTGCAGGACCTACGGCGATGAGCACTCCCGTTCGCCGCGCGCTGATCAGCGTTTCCGACAAGACCGGGGTCGTCGAGCTCGCGCGCGGGCTCGACGCGCTCGGCGTCGCGATCCTCTCCACCGGCGGAACGGCGAAGCTGCTCGCCGATCACGGCATCCGCGTCGTCGAGGTCTCCGAGCACACCGGGTTCCCCGAGATGCTCGACGGGCGCGTGAAGACGCTGCACCCGAAGATCCATGGGGGCCTGCTCGCACGGCGCGAGCTTCCGGCACACGTCGATGCGCTCGCCGCGCACGGCATCGATCCGATCGACCTGCTCGTCGTCAACCTGTATCCGTTCGAAGCGACGATCGCACGCCCCGACTGCACGCTCGAGGAGGCGATCGAGAACATCGACATCGGCGGCCCGGCGATGGTCCGTTCCGGCGCGAAGAACTGGCGCGGCGTCGGCGTGCTCACGCACGCTTCGCAGTACGCGCCGGCGCTCGAGGAGATTCGCGCGAGCGGGAGCCTGAGCGACGCGACGCGCTTCGCGCTCGCCGTCGCCGCGTTCGACGCGATCGCGGTCTACGACGGCGCGATCTCCGACTACCTGTCGTCGCTGCGGCCCGACGGCACGCGCACCGAGTTCCCCGGCCAAATCAACGGCCGCTTCGTCAAGCTGCAGGACCTGCGCTACGGCGAGAACCCGCACCAGCGCGCCGCGTTCTACCGCGACCTGCACCCCGCGCCGGGCTCGCTGGTCACCGCCGAGCAGCTGCAGGGCAAGGAGCTCTCCTACAACAACATCGCCGACGCCGACGCGGCCTGGGAGTGCGTGAAATCCTTCGATACGCCGGCCTGCGTCATCGTCAAGCACGCCAATCCGTGCGGCGTGGCGATCGGACGCGACGCAGCCGACGCCTATGCGCGCGCGTTCCGCACCGACCCGACGTCGGCCTTCGGCGGCATCATCGCGTTCAACCGGCCGGTCGACGGCGCGGCAGCGCGCGCCGTCTCGAAGCAGTTCGTCGAGGTCGTGCTCGCGCCCGCGTACGACGACGACGCGCGCGGCGTCTTCGCGACGAAGGCAAACGTGCGCGTGCTGCGGATCGCACTCGACGACGTCCGCCCCGACGGCGCCTCCGACTGGGAGCGCGGCCACAACACCCACGACATCAAGCGCGTCGGCTCGGGGCTGCTCGTGCAGAGCGCCGACAACCACACGCTGCGTGCCGAGGACCTGAAGGTCGTCACGCGCGTCGCGCCCACCGAGGCGCAACGCCGCGACCTGCTCTTCGCCTGGCGCGTCGCGAAATTCGTGAAGTCGAACGCGATCGTCTTCTGCGGCGACGGTGCCACGCTCGGCGTCGGGGCCGGCCAGATGAGCCGCGTCGACTCCGCGCGCATCGCTTCGATCAAGGCGGGCAACGCGGGGCTCGACCTCGCCGGGTCGGTCGTCGCCTCCGACGCGTTCTTTCCGTTCCGCGACGGCCTCGACGTCGTCGCCGACGTCGGCGCGACGGCCGTCATCCAGCCGGGCGGCTCGGTGCGCGACGACGAGGTCATCGCCGCCGCCGACGAGCGCGGCATCGCGATGGTGTTCACCGGCGTGCGCCATTTCCGGCATTGACCGGACGCGGTCGGCCGGCGTCGTGCGCATCCTCGGCATCGACCCCGGCCTGCGCGTCACCGGCTTCGGCGTCATCGACGTCGACGGCGGGCGGCTGCGCTACGTCGCCAGCGGCGTCATCCGCGCGCCCGCCGGCGGGCTGCCCCCCCGGCTGAAGACGATCCACGACGGCATCGCCGACGTCATCGCCGAGTACCGGCCCGACAGCGCGGTGGCCGAGATCGTCTTCGTCAACGTCAATCCGCAATCGACGCTGCTGCTCGGCCAGGCGCGCGGCGCGGCGATCACCGCGCTCGTCGCGCGCGGCCTGCCGGTGCACGAGTACACCGCGCTGCAGGTCAAGCAGGCGGTCGTCGGCTACGGACGCGCCGCGAAATCGCAGGTGCAGCAGATGGTGCAGCGCCTGCTCGCGCTGCCCGGCGTGCCGTCGGCCGACGCCGCCGACGCGCTGGCCTGCGCGATCTGCCACGCACACGCCGCACCGATGCAGGCGGCGGCGGTCGCCGGAGCGGCGACCGTCGCGAAGCTGCCCGCGGCGGCCGGACGGCGCGTCGCCCTGCGCCGCGGCCGGATGCGTCTCGCGTAACCGACGTCCGCGGGCGGTACCATCCGCGACATGATCGGAAGACTGAACGGTACGCTGCTCGAGAAGCACCCCCCCACCGTGCTCGTCGACGTCGGCGGCGTCGGCTACGAGCTCGACGTGCCGATGAGCACCTTCTACGAGCTGCCCGCGGTCGGCGCGCCCGTCACGCTGCTCGTGCACCCGGTCGTGCGCGAGGACGCGCACCTGCTCTACGGGTTCCTGCGCGCCGACGAGCGCGAGGCGTTCCGCCGGCTGATCCGCATCTCCGGCGTCGGGGCCCGCACGGCGCTCGCCGTGCTCTCGGGACTGTCCGTGTCGGAGCTCGCGCAATCGGTCGCCCAGCAGGACGCCAGTCGCCTGCAGAAGGTTCCGGGCATCGGAAAGAAGACGGCCGAGCGGCTGCTGCTCGAGCTCGAAGGCAAGCTCGCCCCCGCGGTCGGCGAAGGGACGCGCCCGCGCGGCGCCGACGCGGGCGCCGACGTGCTGCACGCGCTGCTCGCGCTCGGGTATTCGGAGCGCGAGGCCACCGCGGCGGTCCGGCAGCTGCCCGACGGCATCGCCGTCTCCGAAGGCATCCGACAATCGTTGAAGCTGCTGGCGAAGCCATGATCGAACACGACCGGCTGGTGGCCGCGGCCCCCGCTTCACCTTCCGAGGAGCTCGTCGAGCGCGCGCTGCGCCCGCGGCGCCTGGCCGACTACGTGGGGCAGGCGAAGATCCGCGAGCAGCTCGAGATCTTCGTCACCGCCGCGCGTGCCCGCGGCGAGGCGCTCGACCACCTGCTGCTGTTCGGCCCCCCGGGGCTGGGCAAGACGACGCTCGCGCACATCGTCGCCGCGGAAATGGGCGTGAACCTGCGCCAGACCTCGGGTCCGGTGCTCGAGCGGCCGGGCGACCTCGCGGCGATCCTCACCAATCTCGAGACGAACGACGTGCTCTTCATCGACGAGATCCATCGGCTGTCGCCGGTCGTCGAGGAGATCCTGTATCCGGCGCTCGAGGACTTCCAGATCGACATCCTGATCGGCGAAGGGCCGGCGGCGCGCTCGATCAAGCTCGACCTGCAGCCGTTCACGCTCGTCGGCGCGACGACGCGGGCCGGCATGCTGACGAACCCGCTGCGCGACCGTTTCGGCATCGTGGCGCGGCTGGAGTTCTACGGCGTCGACGAGCTCGCCCGGATCGTCACGCGCTCGGCGCAACTGCTCGGGGCGGCGGCCACCGACGACGGCGCGCGCGAGATCGCGCGCCGCTCGCGAGGCACGCCGCGCATCGCCAACCGGCTGCTGCGTCGCGTGCGCGACTACGCCGAGGTACGCGCGGCGGGCCGCATCGACGCGGAGACCGCCGACGCGGCGCTGCGCATGCTCGACGTCGATGCGAGCGGGCTGGACGTGATGGACCGCAAGCTGCTGCAGACGATGATCGAGAAGTTCTCGGGCGGTCCGGTGGGGCTCGACAACCTCGCCGCCGCGATCGGCGAGGAGCGCGACACCATCGAGGACGTGCTCGAGCCGTACCTGATCCAGCAGGGCTACCTGCAGCGAACGCCGCGCGGGCGCGTCGCCTCGCCCGCCGCGTGGCGGCATTTCGGCCTCGCCGCGCCCGGTTCGGCGGGTGAGCTGTGGAGCGATGAAGCCTCGCGTGGGTAGAATCGCGCGCGTGACGGAACCCTTGCCGGCCGCGGCCTTCTCGATCCCGATCCGCGTCTACTACGAGGACACCGACGCGGGCGGCATCGTGTATTACGCGAACTGGCTGCGCTACTTCGAAAGGGCCCGCACCGACTGGCTGCGTGCGCTCGGCTTCGGGCATCGCGCGCTCGCCGACGAGCACGGCGTGCTGCTCGTCGTGCGCGACGTCTGCATCGACTACCGGCGCCCGGCACGCCTCGACGACGAGCTGGTCGTCGACGTGCGTCCGCTCGCCGTTCGAAGGGCGTCGTGCACATTGTGGCAGAGTGCGCGACGCGGCGACGCCGAGGCGCCGCTGGTCGTGGCGCAGCTTCGCTTCGCCGCGATCCGCCGCGCCGACGGGCAGGCGGCGGGATTCCCGAAGGGGCTCTACGAACGCATCCGCGAATCGCTGCCGTCGGACCCGGCGCCCGCGCACCGAACGGATTCCTGAACGCCGAATGCCGACTGCGATGAAGACACGATGAACAACGAACTGTCGATCGTCACGCTCGTCCTGCAGGCGAGCCTGCTCGTGCAGTTCGTGATGGCGCTGCTGCTGCTGATCTCGCTCGGCTCGTGGACCGTGATCTTCCGCAAGGGCTTCGCGATCCGCGCTGCGCAGCGCGCCACCGACGAATTCGAGTCGGAATTCTGGAAGGACCGCGACCTCGGCGCGCTGTACGAGGAGATCCGCACCGGTCGTGCCGACCACGGCCCGCTCGCCCGGATCTTCGAGTCGGGCATGAGCGAGTTCCTGAAGACGCGCCAGCAAAAGCCCGGCGACGTGAACGCGATGCTCGACGGCTCGCGGCGCGCGATGCGGGCGGCCTACCAGCGCGAGATGGACGCCCTCGAGTCGAACCTCGCGTTCCTCGCCTCGGCAGGATCGGTGAGCCCCTACATCGGGCTGTTCGGCACGGTGTGGGGAATCATGAACTCGTTCCGCGGCCTGGCGAACGTGCACCAGGCCACCCTTGCCGCGGTGGCGCCGGGCATCGCCGAGGCCCTCGTCGCCACCGCGATCGGCCTGTTCGCCGCGATTCCCGCCGTCGTCGCCTACAACCGCTACGCGTACGACATGGACCGGCTGTCGACGCGCTTCGACAGCTTCGTGGACGAGTTCTCCAACATCCTGCAGCGACAGGCGAGGTAGCGAGCGATGGCGACCCCCGGACCGATGCGCCGCGGCCGCGGCCGGCGCATGGTCAACGAGATCAACGTCGTGCCGTACATCGACGTGATGCTCGTGCTGCTCGTCATCTTCATGGTGACGGCGCCGCTGCTGCCGCCGGGAGCGATCGACCTGCCGAGCGCGGGCGCGAGCAGCGAAAGGCCGGACCGCTACATCGAGGTGCAGGTGCGGGTCGACGGCGAGCTGCGCGTGCGCGGCGTCAATACCGGCGACCCCACCGAGCGGCGCGTCGCCCGCGGCGACCTGCGGGGTGCGATCGAGCAGGTGCGCGGCGACGGCGGGCCGATGGCGGTCGTGATCAGCGGCGACCGCGCCGTGCAGTACGAAGCGGTCATCGACGTGATGAGCGAGTTGCGCCGGATGAACATCGAGCGCATCGCGCTGCTGGTCAAGCCGGCGAACTGAAGCGCGAATGGCCGATCCGACCCGTCACGGGAAAAGCGCTCCGAGCGGCGACGCGATGCCCCACTCGATCGGCCTCGGCGGCGTGCGCCGGCCGCCGCCGCAGCCCAAGGGCACGCTGCGGGCCTTCGCGCTCGCGTTGCTGATGCACGGGCTTCTGATCGCGATGCTGTTCGTCGGCATCCGCTGGCAGACGAGCGCACCCGAGGGCATCGCCGCCGAACTGTGGGAACCGGTCGTGCAGGCGAACGGCGCCGAGCCCGAGACGCCGAAAGAGCCGCCGAAGCTGGCGAAGGCCGAGCCCGAGCCCGAACCGGAACCGGTGCCCGAGCCGGAACCCGAACCGGAGCCGGTGCCGCAACCCGAGCCGGCGCAGGCGCAACCGGAGCCGACGCCGCCCGCCAAACCGGACATCGCGCTCGAGCAGGAGCGCAAGGCGCGCGAGGAAGCCGAGCGGCGTGCCGAAGCCGAACGCCGGCAGCGGGAGGCGCGCCAGCGCGCCGAGGAAGAAGCGCGCAAGGAAGCCGAGGAGAAAGCACGGCTAGCCGCCGAGGAGAAGGCGCGCCGCGAAGCCGAGGAGAAGGCGCGCAAGGAAGCGGAAGTGCGCGCCAGGCAGGAGGCCGAAGCGAAGGCGAAACGTGAGGCCGAAGAGAAGGCCCGGCGCGAGGCCGAGGAAAAGGCGAAGCGCGAGGCCGAGGAAAAAGCGAAACGCGAAGCCGAAGCCAAGGCGAAGCAGGAAGCCGAAGCGAAGGCGAAACGCGAGGCCGAAGAGAAAGCGAAGCGCGAAGCCGAAGCCAAGGCGAAACGCGAGGCCGAGGAGAAGGCGAAACGCGAAGCCGAGGAGAAGGCCAAGCGCGAAGCCGAAGCGAAAGCGAAACGCGAAGCCGAAGCCAAGGCGAAACGCGAAGCCGAGGAGAAGGCGCGACGCGAACGCGAGGAGAAGCAGCGCGCGCAGTACCTCGAGCGGCTGCGCGAGCAGGCCGGCTCGGGCGAAGTCGCCCGGCTCGGCTCGGCGAGCGGGACGCAAGGCAGCGCCGGCAGCGGCATCGACTCGAGCTATGCGGCCCGGCTGTCGGGCCTCATCCGCACGAACACGATCTATGCGGTGCCGCCCGATCTCCCCGGCAACCCGAAGGCGGTGTTCCTCGTCACGGTATCGCCCGACTGCCGGATCCGTTCCGTGCAGTTGCGCCGCTCCAGCGGCCTGCCGTCGTGGGATGCAGCGGCGCAGCGCGGAATCGAGCGCACGGACCCGCTGCCGCGGCAGGCCGACGGAAGCTGCCCCTCGGAAATCGAGATCACGCGCGGACCGAAGGACGACCGCTGATCGAGCGAAGCACGACCTTCGTCGGGGGGTCGTACCCGGATCGCTATAATCGTGCGTCGCGCTTCGAGGGAGCTACATGAGGCAACTGCTTCTGGCGGCGGTCGTCGCTTTCACCTTGCCCATCGTCACACAAGCGCAGATGCGCCTGGATGTCTCGGGGGTCGGCGCGACGCAGTATCCGATCGCGGTTGCCGATTTCGCCAGCGACGGCCGAGCGCCCCAGCAGATCGCAGACGTCGTGCGCAGCGACCTCGCCCGCAGCGGTTCGTTCCGCGTCATCGACCCTGGCATCACGCTCGCCGAATCCTCGACCCCCGACTACGCCGCGCTGCGTTCGAGCGGCGCCGACACCGTGCTCGCCGGCTCGGTGTCGCGCCTGCCCGACGGCCGCTACGACATCCGCTATCACCTGTCGGACGTCGTACGGCAGGGTTCGCTCGGCGGAGAGTCGCTGATCGTCTCCGAAAGCGACCTGCGCTACGGCGGACACCGTGTCGCCGACTGGGTGTTCGAACGAATCACCGGCGAGAAGGGCATCTTCTCCACGCGCATCGCGTTCGTCTCGAAGCAGGGCGCGCGCTACCGGCTGAACGTGGCCGACTGGGACGGCGAGAACATCGTCTCCCCGCTCACGTCGCCCGAGCCGATCATCTCGCCGTCGTGGTCGCCCGACGGCACGCGCATCGCATATGTCTCCTTCGAGAGCCGCAAGCCGGTCGTCTACGTGCACACGCTCGCCACCGGCCAGCGCCGTGCCGTGGCGAACTTCAAGGGCAGCAACAGCGCGCCCGCATGGTCGCCCGACGGTCGCACGCTGGCGGTCGCGCTCACCCGCGACGGGCTGTCGCAGATCTACCTGATCGACGCCGACGGCAGCGGCTCGCCGCGCCGCCTCACCAGCTCGCCGGGCATCGACACCGAGCCGTCGTTCGCGCCCGACGGGCGGTCGCTGTTCTTCACCTCCGACCGCGGCGGCTCGCCGCAGATCTACCGCATGCCGCTCGACGGCGGTCCGGCCACCCGCGTCACCTTCGGGTCGTCGTACAACGTCAGCCCGCGCGTGAGCCCCGACGGTCGCCTGCTCGCCTACGTCACGCGCAACGAGGGCCGCTTCCTCGTCGTGGTGCGCGACCTCGCCAGCGGACAGGAAACGATCCTGTCCGAAACGGGCAACGAGGAGTCGCCGAGCTTCTCGCCGAACAGCCGCTGGGTCATGTTCGCCACGCAGACGGGCGGCCACGACTCGCTCGTCGCCGTCACCATCGACGGCCGCGTGCGCCAGCGCCTCACGTCGGCGGCCGGCGACATCCGCGAACCCACCTGGGGCCCGTTCCCGCAGTGACCGACCCTTCCCTCCTGAACCGCACGAACGACCGAACGTACCGGGGAGCACTATGAAATCGACGATCCGACTCGCCCTCGTCGCGCTGGCGACGGCCGTACTGGCCGCCTGCGGCACCGGCGTGAAGCTCGATGAGCCCACGCAGGACGCTGCACCGATCGAAAGCCGCGACGCGGCCGCGCAGGGTGCCGGCGCCCTCGCGGGCGGTGCCGACGGCCGCGGCATCCAGCAGGTGGAAATCGAACGGAAGGATCCGCTCGACGATCCCGCCAGCCCCCTCGCGAAGCGCAGCATCTACTTCGACTTCGACAGCTTCGTCGTGCGCGACGAGTTCCGACCGACCGTCGACGCGCATGCGCGCTACCTGCTCTCGAATCCGACGCGCCGCGTCGTGATCGAGGGCAACACCGACGAGCGCGGCAGCCGCGAGTACAACCTCGCGCTCGGGCAGAAGCGCGCCGAAGCGGTGCGGCGGGCGATGTCGGCGCTCGGCGTGCCCGACTCGCAGATGGAAGCGGTGAGCTTCGGCGAGGAGCGTCCGCGCGCCACCGGGACCGACGAGGCCTCCTACGCCGAGAACCGGCGCGCCGACCTGGTCTATCCGTGATGGCGGCGCGCCCGCTTCTCGTCGCCGTCTCGCTCGTCGCGCTGTCGGGCTTCGTGCCGGGCGCGCACGCGCAGCTGTTCTCCGACGACGAGGCGCGCAAGGCGATCCTCGACCTGCGCGGACGCGTGCAGCTGATGCAGCAGGAAACGAACCAGCGCCTGGACGAGCTCGCGGGGCAGGTCGAGGAGCTTCAGTCGCGCGTCGCGCGGGTCGACCAGACGGCGCGCGGGCAGCTCGAGCTGCAATCGCAGCTGGAGTCGCTGCGGCAGGAAGTCGCGCGGCTGCGCGGACAACTCGAGGTGCAGTCGCACGAACTGGCCACCGCCCAGCGCCAGCTCGGTGACCAGCTCGCCACCGTCGACACGCGCATCCGCAAGTTCGCGCCGGTCTCCGCCGAGATCGACGGACGCCAGGTCACCGTCGACCAGAGCGAGAAGCGCGCCTTCGACGCCGCGCTGCAGATGTTCCGCGCCGGCGACTACCGCGGAGCGCTCGCCGCGTTCCAGAGCTTCCGCTCGCAATACCCGGACAGCCCCTATCTTCCGGGCGTGCTGTTCTGGCTCGGCAGCAGCCAGTTCGCGCTCAAGGACTACAAGGGCGCGATCGCCAGCCAGCAGGCGCTGCTCGCCCGCTATCCCGACAACCCGCGCGCACCCGACGCGCTGTTCAATGTCGGCTATGCGCAGGCCGAGAGCGGCGACCGCAAGGCCGCACGTGCCACGCTCGAGCAGGTGATCGCGAAGTATCCCGACAGCCAGGCGGCGCAGCGCGCGCGCGAGCAGATCGCGAGCCTGCGCTAGGAATGGATTCGATGCCGCCCGCTTCGGGCTGCGGAAGAAGCGGGCTCCCGGCGGCGTTCGGATTGACCGACCCCCCGTCGCGTACTAGAATCGAAGGCTTCGCATTCGTTGCGCCACGGGCCGTTAGCTCAGCTGGTAGAGCAGCGGACTTTTAATCCGTTGGTCACTGGTTCGAATCCAGTACGGCCTACCAACGCTCGAAGCGTCCAGTTCCGAAGGGCTCCGCAAGGAGCCCTTCTTCGTTTCCGGCTCCGCCAGAAGAGCCCTTCTTCGTTTCCGGGTCCGCCAGAAGAGCCCTTCTTCGTTGCGGGGACGATCCGCTCGAGGAGCGTGCGACGGGCGAATCTCGAGAGCCGAGCGAAGCCGCTCGTCGAGCAACAAAGATCGACACGGCGTCATCTTCAACGGCTCTCCCGAACGAACGTCCCCGGCGAGAAGCTCGTGTCCTAGCCGTTCGGTCGTTCCGGCCGCCCGCCGGCCGCCCGCCTCAGGGGCGAGGGTAGCGGGCGAACACGGCATGCCCCCCATGCTGGTCGACCAGCAGCACCTCGTACGGATCGTTGCGCCCCGGCACGTCCATTCCCGGTGCGCTCGCGGGCATGCCCGGCACCGCGAGCCCCAGCGCGGAGGGCCGCTCGGCGAGCAATCGCTTGACCTCGGCCGCGGGCACGTGCCCCTCGAGCACGTAGTCGCCGACGGTCGCGGTGTGGCAGCTGCCGTACTTCATCGGCATGCCGAGGCGGCTGCGCGTCGCCGCGGTGTCGCGGACCACCGTGATCCGGACCCGAAAGCCGGCGGCCTCGAGATGCTCCGCCCAGACGCTGCAGCAGCCGCAGTACGGGCTCTTGAACATCTCCACCGGCGGCTGCGCCGAAGCGCCGCGCGCGGGCAGCGCCGGGAAGACGCCGAGCGCGCCCAGGAGCCGCAGAAGATCGCGGCGCTTCATTGCACGACCACCTTGCCGACCATGCCGGCTTCGACGAACTTCACCGTCTCCCCGTGCCTCACCGTGAGCGGCGTCGGCGTGAAGCGCATGTCGTCGCTTATGTCCGGCTCGACGGTTCGCGTGACACGCTCCGGATGGCCCTGGCGACCGAAGGCGGTCTGCCGGACGTCGCTCGGGTCGTCGCGGGGCACGTGGCCGGAATCGTCGCCCGCCTGGGCGGACGCGGGAACTTGCAATGCCGCCAGCGCGGCGGCGACCGTGAATGTCAGGATCTTCATGGCGCGTCTCGATTCGAATCCGAGGTGACAGGCAGCGCCTGCCGAAGCACCCGCGCACGAAGGCGTGCGCGGACGACGGAAGACCTCGCGAGGAGGTCGCCTACGCGGTCTCAGGCGAATCGAGGAGGACGTTCCGGACCGTCGCCGAAGAAACTCGTGACGTGGACGCGATAGGAAGGGAAATCGACTGCCGTGCCCGGTGGCGGCAGCACGGTTCCGGCGGCCGCATTCACCAGCGCAACGCTCGAGCAGGAAACGGCGTTCATGCCGCAGAAGCCCGACGCGTCGGCGGACTTGCCCGGGTAAGTGTCGTCGGCGCCGTGCCTGTCGCCGCCGGTGCCTTCGTGCAGCGCATGGTCCGAGCAGCCGGCATCGTGGTGCCGGGCGGCGTCCTCGTGCCCGAGCGGCACGTGCACGACTTGTGCGCCTTCCTGCGGTCCGCAATGCGCGGCCACGGCCCAGGCGCTGCGCAGGGGCAGCACGATGGCAAGAAGCACGAGCAGCACGATGCGGATGCGTGCGGTTTTCACGGCGTGCAGCGTAGCATGGGCGATTCGGCGAAGGCGCTTCGTGCAGCGGATTCCCCACGGCGACGGTCCCGGCGTGCCGCGGATCTGACCTGCATCAAGGAAGCGGCCCGGGCAAGCCGACCGGGCCTGCCCGTCAATCCTCGAACCGGAAGGTCCTCAGGCGCAGCGCGTTCGCGATCACGCTGACCGACGACAGCGCCATCGCCGCGGCGGCGAAGACCGGCGATAGGACGATGCCGAAGCTCGGGTACAGCACCCCTGCGGCGAGCGGAATGCCGGCGACGTTGTAGGCGAACGAGAAGAAGAGGTTCTGCCGGATGTTCTTCATCGTCGCTTCCGAGAGCGCACGCGCACGCGCGATGCCGATCAGGTCGCCCGTGAGCAGCGTCACGCCGGCGCTTTCCATCGCGACGTCCGTACCCGTGCCCATCGCGATGCCGACATCGGCCGCGGCAAGCGCCGGTGCGTCGTTCACGCCGTCGCCCGCCATCGCGACGACGCGCCCTTCGGACTTGAGCCGCTGCACGACCGCGGCTTTCTCCTCGGGCAGCACGTCGGCGATGACCTCGTCGATGCCGAGTTCGCGTCCCACCGCCTCGGCCGTGGTTCTGCCGTCTCCGGTCAGCATGACCACGCGCAGCCGTTCCCTGCGCAGCGCCTCGAGCGCCCGGGGCGTCGTCTGCTTGACGGGGTCGGCGATGCCGACGAAACCGGCCGCGCGTCCGTCGATACCGACGAAAATGACCGTCGCCGCAGTCGAGCGCACCTTCTCGGCATCCGCATGCATCGGCGACACGTCGATTCCATGCTCGGCGACGAACTTCGCGCTGCCGCAGACGACGTGCGCGCCGTCGACGTTGCCGACGACGCCCCTGCCCAGCGGCGAGTCGAAGTCGGTCACGGCCGAGAGCTTCAATCCGCGCTCGTGCGCATCGGCGACGATGGCCGCCGCCAGCGGATGTTCGCTGGCCCGCTCGACACTGGCCAGCTTCTGCAGCATCGCGTCGGCATCGAAGCCCGGCGCGGTTGCGACGTGCACGACCTTCGGCCGGCCTTCGGTGAGCGTGCCCGTCTTGTCGACCACCAGCGTGTCGACCTTCTGCATGCGCTCGAGCGCCTCGGCGTCGCGGATCAGCACCCCGTGCTGCGCACCCTTGCCCACGCCCACCATGATGGACATCGGCGTCGCCAAGCCCAGCGCACAGGGACAGGCGATGATGAGGACGGCGACCGCGGCGATGAGCGCATAGGTGAACGCCGGGCTCGGACCCCACGCGAGCCACGCGACGAAGGTCAGGATCGCGATGACGATGACGACGGGAACGAACCAGCCGGCGACCTGGTCGGCCACCCTTTGAATCGGCGCACGGCTGCGCTGGGCGGCCGCCACCATCTGGACGATCTGAGAAAGCAGCGTGTCGGAGCCGACCTTCTCGGCCCGCATCACGAACCCGCCGGTCTGGTTCATCGTCCCCGCGGTGACTTTCGAGCCGGGCGCCTTCGCGACGGGCACCGGTTCGCCCGTCACCATCGACTCGTCGACGGTCGCATTCCCTTCGGTCACTTCGCCGTCGACCGGAACCTTCTCTCCGGGGCGCACGCGAAGCAGCTCGCCGACGAGGACGGATTCGAGCGGCACCGTTTCATCGGTTCCATCCGGTCGAACGCGAACCGCGGTCTTGGGCGCGAGGTCGAGCAACGCGCGAATCGCGCCGGAGGTCTTCTCGCGGGCGCGAAGCTCGAGCACCTGGCCGAGCAGCACCAGCACGGTGATGACGGCCGCCGCTTCGAAGTAGATCGGAACCGCCCCGTCGGCGGTGCGGAACTCGATCGGGAACAGCCCCGGAGCGATCGTGCCGACCATGCTGTAGAGCCAGGCGGCGCCCGTACCCATCGCGATGAGCGTGAACATGTTCAGGCTTCGGTTCCGGACCGAGGCCCACCCGCGCACGAAGAACGGCCAACCGGCCCACAGGACGACCGGCGTGGCGAACAGGAGTTGTATCCAGTTCGACGTCTGCGGGCGGATCACCCGGTGCAGCTCGACCAGGTGTGCACCCATCTCGAGGACGAACACCGGAAGGGTGAGCAGCAGCCCCACCCAGAAGCGGCGCGTCATGTCGCGCAGCTCGGGGCTCTCGCCCGCCTCTGCCGTCGCGACGACCGGCTCGAGCGCCATCCCGCAGATCGGGCAGTTGCCCGGCCCCATCTGGCGGATTTCGGGATGCATGGGGCAGGTGTACTCGACGTCGCGAGCACCTTGCGGCGGATCGGAGACCGTCGACCTTGTCATCGTGGGAAGGTCAAGTTTCACCCTTCGCACCGAGCAGCCGTTCGGACACCGCATGCAGCGACAGCGTCTTCGTCAACAGCGTCGTCATGTTCTTCGCGCAATGCTGCGCCACGTCGGCGAACGGAACCCACGCGTAGCCGTCCATCTCGGGCACGAGACGTCCGCGTGCATCGCGGAAACGCGTCGAGCACGAGCAGCGCGACAGGTCGATGCGTTCGATCCGCGTCGCGAACAGATGCAGGTCCTTGCCCGGCCGGTAGCGGAAGCGCCCAAGCTCGAGCAGCGCCTGCGGCTCGAAGCGCAGGCCGGTCTCCTCGAAGGTTTCGCGAATCGCGGCATCCTGCTCCGACTCGCCCGGCTCGCGGCGACCTTTCGGAATGTCCCAGCGCGACGTTCCGGTCGCATGGCACAGCAACAACTCGTCGTCGTGATCGACGATGAGGATTCCACAGCTGACGACGGGTCGGGACACGGATGCGGGGAGCGTGGGAGTCGAAGGCCGCGATTCGGTTAGCCTCACGATTGTGTATCGGACGGGAGCGCAAGCACGATGCGGATCGCCACCTTCAACGTGAACGGGATCAACAGCCGGCTGCCGCGCCTGCTCGAGTGGCTCGGCGAGACGTCTCCCGACGTCGCCTGCCTGCAGGAGCTGAAGACCTCGGACGCGACCTTCCCCGCGGACCCGATCCGGGAAGCCGGCTATCAGGCGATCTGGCATGGCCAGAAGGGCTTCAACGGCGTCGCGATCCTCGCGCGGGGCGTGCAGCCGGTGGAGATCCGACGCGGGCTGCCGGGCGACGACGCGGACGCACAGAGCCGCTATCTCGAGGCCGAGGTCGACGGCGTCGTCGTCGCGTCGATCTATCTGCCCAACGGCAATCCGCAGCCGGGTCCGAAATTCGACTACAAGCTCGCGTGGTTCGAGCGCCTGATCGAGCACGCGGCGCAATGGACGACGCATGATGCACCGGTGGTGCTCGCCGGCGACTTCAACGTCGTGCCCACCGACGAGGTCGGCGACATCTATTCGCCGAATTCGTGGAGGAACGACGCGCTGCTGCAGCCCGAGACCCGCGACGCGTGGCGCCGGCTGCTGGCGTCGGGATGGACCGACGCGATCCGCAAGCTCTACCCCGACGCCCCGATGTACACCTACTGGGACTATTTCCGGAACCGCTGGCCGCGCGACGCGGGCATGCGCATCGACCACCTGCTGCTGAACGAACGCGCCGCCGCGCGGCTCGTCGCCGCCGGTGTCGATCGGGCGGTGCGCGGGCGGGAGAAGGCGAGCGACCACGCGCCGGCGTGGGTCGAGCTCGACGTCGAGCGTTCGTCCTGAGGCACTCGCCGAAAAGCGCTCACCTCATCGGCGCCCTCCGCTAGCGGGAACGGTAGTGGCGCGCGAGCTCGAATGCGACGATGCACACCGCGAGCCAGGCGCTCCCCGACAGGAAGCCGGCGAGGACGTCGCTCGCGTAATGCACGTGGACGAAGACCCGGCTGCTGCCGATGGTGAACGCCAGCGCGGCGGCCGCGAGCACGATCGGTAGGTGCCAGCGCGCGGGCAGCGCCCAAATCAGCAGGTAGGCGAGCAGGCCGTAGGCAACCACGGCACCCGATGCGTGCCCGCTCGGGAAGCTCCACCCCCGCGCGGCGACGAGATCGGCTTCGTGCACCGGACGCACGCGCTCGAAGACGGCCTTCAGCGTCTCGTTGAGCAGACCGTTGCCGGCGAGCGCAAGCACCCAGCCGAAGGCGAGCCGTGGCCGGCCGAGCAGGACCAGCACCGTGGCGACGAGCGCCCCCAGCCCGACGAGGGTCCTCGTGTCGCCCAGCCGCGTCACGGCCGCGAAGACGCGGCCGGTGGCCGGCGCGAGCTCGGCCACCAACGCTGCGGCGAAGGCTTCGTCGAAGCGCGCGACACGGCCACCGGGCCCGATCTCCTCGGCGATCTCGGCGAACCCGGCCGAGGCGCCGACGATCACGACGAAGCCGGCGAAGAACAGCAATGCGAGACGCCACGGCGACGGCTGCGCGCCGGCCGGGCCGGGATGAATCCGGCGCCCGACCAGATGCCAGGCGCCGCCGGCCGCGACGAGGACCAGGCACAGCCCGAGCGCGAAGACGCCGAAGGCGTGCGCGCCGAGCCACTGCGCGAGCGCGACGCCGAGAAGGACCTCCGTGCTCATCGGCGCACGCGGGCGGTCAGCCTTCCCCTTTCGCGTGCTGCTCGTAGCCCTGCACGAACAGCGGCGAGATGCGCCGCAGCCGTTCGCGGTCGACCCGGCCGCTGCGCTGGACGTAGTGCCAGGCGAGATCCCACGGTTCGAGGCGCATGTGCGCGCCGAAGCGCTCGTACCAGTCGGCACTGGAATTCGCCGCGTCGACGAGCTTGCGCACGATCGGCTTTCGCTGCGCCTCGAAGGCGGCGAGCGCGTCGGGGATGGAAGCGCGATGCTCGGCGAGACTGCGGTCGAGCGCGATCGCATCCTCGAACGCGAGCCGCGTGCCCGAGCCGATCGAGAAATGCGCCATGTGAAGTGCGTCGCCGATCAGCACGCGGTTGCCCACGTGCCAGCGCTCGTTCCACAGCTTCGGAAAGCGGCGCCACACCGACTTGTTGGCCACGAGCGGATGCCCGTCGAGCGTCTCGGCGAAGACGCGCTCGCAATAGGCCTTCGTTTGCGCCTCGTCCATGTCGGCGAAGCCGGCGCGCTGCCAGGTCTGCGGATCGCACTCGACGATGAAGGTGCTCATGTCGGGTGCATAGCGATAGTGGTGCGCGTTGAAGGTGCCCGCCTCGTTCGAGACGAAGGTCTGGCTGAGCGTCTCGAAGCGCCGGGTCGTCCCGTACCAGGCGAACCGGTTCCGGAGATATTCGATCGAGGTGCCGAAGTCGCGCTCGCCATCGCCGCGCACGAACGAATTCACGCCGTCGGCGCCGACGACGAGATCGTATCCGTCGAGCTCGCGCGCGTCGGCGATCGTGCACCGGTACTCCGGCTCGACCCGCACGGCGTGCAGCCGGCGACGCAACAGTCGCAGCAGTTCGAGCCGGCCGATCGCCGCGAAGCCGATGCCGTCGATCGTCACGCGCTCGCCGCGATGATGGATCGTCAGGTCATGCCAGCGCTGCATCCGCGGTGCGATCAGCTCGTAGGTCGCCTCGTCGTCCTCGCGCAGGAACTCGAGCGCACGGTCGGAGAACACCACGCCGAAACCGAAGGTGGAATCGGGCGGGTTCTGCTCGACGATGCGCAGCTCGATCGCCGGGTCGCGGCGCTTCAGCAGGTAGGCGAGATAGGACCCTGCCGGACCGGCTCCGACGATCAGGACTTTCATCGGCGTGGCTCCTGGTGCACCGTTTCGAACCGATCGAGGTGATCTGCGTCAAGGCCCATCGGGGGGACGGCGCTATTCTCGCCGCTGCCTGCGTCGCGGCCAAACGCGCGCGTTCCGCAGGCGGCCTGCCGAGATGTCGCCGACCGTCTACCTCGACCACCACTCGACCACGCCGGTCGACGCGCGCGTGCTCGAGGCGATGCTCCCGTATTTCACGCACGAGTACGGCAACCCGTCGAATCGCACGCACGCCTTCGGCCGCAACGCGTCGGCGGCGGTCGAGCAGGCGCGCGAGCGCGTGGCCGACGCGCTGCAGGCGCGCTACTCGGAGATCCACTTCACCTCCGGCGCCACCGAGGCGAACGCGATCGCGCTGCAGGGCGTCGCGAGAGCCCGGCCGGGTGCGCATCTGGTCACCAGCGCGATCGAGCATCGGTCGGTGCTCGACGCCTGCCGCCGGCTCGAACGCGAGGGCTGGCGGCTCACCGTGCTGCCGGTCGACCGTAACGGCTTCGTCGATCCGGACGACGTCCGGCGGTCGCTTCGCCCCGACACCGTGCTGGTTTCGGTGATGGCAGCGAACAACGAGATCGGGACGATCGAACCGATCGATGCGATCGGGCAGGCGTTGCGCGACTCGCCGGCGCTCTTCCACGTCGACGCCACCCAGGCGCTCGGGCGCGTGCCGATCGACGTCGACGCGATGTCGATCGACCTGCTGTCGCTGTCCGCGCACAAGATCCACGGGCCGAAAGGCGTCGGCGCACTCTACGTGCGCCGACCCACGGCGGGCACACTACGGCCGCTCGTCGACGGCGGCGGTCAGGAACGCGGCCTGCGACCAGGCACCCTCAACGTGCCGGGCATCGTGGGACTGGGGGTCGCCTGCGAGCTCGCGCTGCGTTCGCTGTATGACGACGACGAGCGCATCGGCCGGCTGCGCGACCGGCTGCAGCGGCAGCTGCTCGAGTCGATCGACGGCATCACGGTGAACGGACCGATCGACCGGCGGCTCTCGGCCAACCTGAACGTGACGATCGACGGCGTCGACGCCGACGCGCTGCTGCTCGGGCTCCCCGAACTCGCGCTGTCGGCGGGCGCCGCCTGCTCGTCGACGCAGGCCAGACCCTCGCACGTGCTCGATGCGATCGGCGCGACGCGCCGCGGCCCCGCCGCGGTGCTGCGCTTCGGGCTCGGCCGCGGCAACACGATCGAGGAGATCGACCGCGCCGCCGCGTGCGTCGCCGAGCGCGTGCACCGGCTGCGCGCCGCATCGACCGCCCGGCACGGCCGCGGCACTTGATGCAGAACAAGACAAGCGCGCGCAGCAGTTGCAAGGCGGCACACCGCTTGTACCATTGCGCGGACCCCGAGGGGCAGGCACTGCCGCCCGCGGGACGACCCCGCAAGCCCCCTTCACGAGGAGCACGATGCTGGCCGGCTGCACGCCCTGGCCAGAGTCGCTCGCCGCCCGCTGGCGCGCACTCGGCTACTGGGAGGACATCAGCCTGTGGGAGATGCTTCGGCGAAGCGCCGATCGTTTCCCCGAGCGCACGGCGATCGTGCACGGCGACCGGCGCATCGCGTACCGCGAGCTCGTCGCGCGCAGCGAAGCGCTGGCGAAGCGTCTCGCCGCACTCGGCCTGCGCCCGCTCGACCGCGTCGTCGTGCAGATCCACAACGTGCCCGAGTTCGTGTTCGCGTTCTTCGGACTCGTGCGCTGCGGCGTCATCCCGGTGCTCGCGCTGCCCGCGCACCGGCACGCCGAGCTCTCGCATTTCGTACGGCACGCACGGGCACGGGCGCTGTTCGTGCCCGACGTCGTGCGCGGATTCGACTACCGGCCGCTCGCCGACGAACTGCGCGGCGAATGCGAGACGCTCGAGCACGTCTTCGTCGCCGGCCAGGCCGGCGACGGACAGGTCGCGCTCGCACAGCTGCTGGACGAGGACGCCGGGCAACCCGCCGCACCACCGCTGCCGGCGCTCGATCCCTCCGAGGTGGCGCTGATGCTGCTCTCCGGCGGAACCACCGCGCTGCCCAAGCTGATACCGCGCACGCACAACGACTACGTGCTCAACGCGAAGGCCTCCGGGCGCATCGCACGCATCGACGAGTCGACCGTGATGCTGGTGGTGCTGCCGCTCGGGCACAACTACAACCTCGCCAGCCCCGGCATCCTCGCTTGCTTCGCCACCGGCGCGACCGTCGTGCTCGCACCGGGTCACGACGCGGAAACCGTGTTCCCGCTCGTCGAGCGCCATCGCGTGACGATCCTTCCGGCGGCCGTCCCGCTCGTCTCGCAGTGGCTGAACTCCCCGATACCCTCGCGTCACGACCTGTCGTCGCTGCGCGTCGTCCAGAACGGCGGCGCCCGCCTGGCGCCCGAGCTGCGGCGCCGCGTGCGCGAGCAATGGGGCTGCACGCCGCAGGAGATCTACGGCACCGCCGAGGGGCTCATCAACATCGTGCCGCTCGACGCGCCCGAGGAGGCGACGATGGAGAGCTCGGGCATGCCGATCTGCGAGCACGACGAGCTGCGCGTGGTCGACGCCGACGGCAACGAGGTGCCCGACGGCGAGCCGGGCGAGCTGCTCACCCGCGGGCCCTACACGATCCGCGGCTACTACGACGCGCCGGCGATCAATGCGACGGCGTTCACCGCCGACGGCTTCTACCGGATGGGCGACGTCGTGCGCAAGCGGGGCCGCTGGCTGTTCACCGAGGGTCGCAAGAAGGACCTGATCAACCGCGGCGGCGAGAAGATCAGCAGCGACGAGGTCGAGAATCTCATCGTCGCGCATCCCGCGGTGCTCGGCTGCTGCGTCGTCGGCATGCCCGACCCGGTGTTCGGCGAGAAGGCGTGCGCCTTCGTCGTGCTGCGCCCCGGCGCCACGCTCGACCTCCCGCGGTTGTCGGCGTTCCTGATGGAGCAGCGCATCGCCCGCTTCAAGCTGCCCGAGCGTCTCGAAGTGCTCGAGCAGTTCCCGATCAGCGCCGCCGGGAAGATCCTGCGGCGCGAGCTGCGTGAACGAATCGCCGAGACGCTCGCGAAAGAGGCGCGGGCCGAGGCTCAACCCGGAAAATCGTGATGGCCCAGACCACAACGCTGAAACGCCTGTTCGAGCCCGCTTCGTGGGGCAAGCTGCAAAGCCGCAACCGCATCAAGTACGGCGCGTGCTGCGTGTCGAACTACAACAATCGGGACGGCACGATCACGATCCGCGAGCTCGGGCGCACGCAGGTCATCGCCAAGACCGGCTGCGGAATCATCACGAACCAGGGCGCGTATCCTGACCCGCTCGGCGAGGGCAAGGCGTATTTCCGGCAGGTCGCGCTGCACGACGACCGTTTCCTGCCCGAGTTCGAGAAGATCGCCGGCTACATCCACGACGCCGGGGCGATCGCCATCCAGCAGATCCTGCACGCCGGCCGCTACGGCGGCATCGACCTCGGCTACTGCATCCAGCCGTCGATCGTGCCGCAGACGCTGCCGCATTTCCGCCCCCCGCGCGAGATCACCAAGGAGCAGATCAAGGTCACGATCCAGCAGCACGCCGATGCCGCCCGGCGGGCGCTGAAGGCCGGCTTCGATGGCACCGAGGTCACGAGCTTCATGGGCTATCTGCTCGCGACCTTCAACTCGAAGTTCACCAATCGGCGCACCGACGAGTACGGCGGCAGCGTACGCAACCGCGGCCGCTTCATGTGCGAGCTGATCGACGCGATCAAGCAGGTGCAGGGCGACGCGCCGCTCGTCGTCCGGCTGAACGGCAACGAGCTGATGGACCGCTGGGGCGGCAACACCGAGGACGAGTGCTTCGAGCTGATGGAGCTCGCCGCCGAGCACGGGGTCGACATGATCAGCGTCACCGTCGGCTGGCAGGAAGCCCCCGAGTCGTCGATCGGCCGCGACATCCCGCCGGGGTACTGGAACCGCCTCGCCGCCCGCGCGAAGAAGCTGCTGCCGGACACGCCGATCGCCTTCGGCAACCGGCTGCCCGACCCGCGGATGGCCGAGAAGTGCATCGAAGACGGCGAGTTCGATTTCTGGGAGGTGTGCCGGCCGCTGCTCGCCGATCCCGACCTGATCCGCAAGGCGCAGGCCGGTCGGATGGGCGAGGTCAAGCGCTGCATCGGATCGCTGAACTGCCTGTCGCGGCTGTTCCGCGACCTGCCGTACACCTGCACCGTGAACCCGCAGCTCGGCCACGAGTACGACCCGGCCTACCAGATCACGCCGGCGCTGGCGCCGAAGAAGATCATGGTGATCGGCGCCGGTCCCGCCGGCATGGAGTGTGCGATCACCGCGAAGCGCCGCGGACACGACGTGGTCGTCTTCGAGCGCGCGTCGGCGATCGGCGGATCGCTCGCCGGCTACGCGAAGAACGACCTCGCCAACAGCGACGACCTGCTCAGCGTCGTCGACTACTACCGCAACATGGCCGAGGCGCTGAACATCGAGATCCGCCTGAACACCACGATCGACACGAAGAAGATGCGCGGCATGCTGCACGAGTTCGACGTCGCGGTCGTGGCGACCGGCGCGCGCATCGACGGCATGCTGCTGCCCGAGCCCACGCAGCCCGGGCTGCTCGTCGACGCGCTCGACGTCGCCGGCGACCACTCGCGCACCGGCCAGCGCGTCGTCGTTCTCGGCGGCGGCAAGATCGGGCTGACGCTCGCCGAGTCGCTGAAGCACAACTACGGCCGCGAGGTCACCGTGGTCGACAGCGAGAAGCGCATCGCCGGCGACGTGATGCCATCGTTCAAGTGGCGGCACACCGCGTGGATCGAGGAGCTCGGCATCCCCACGCGCACGAGCGCGAAGGTGCTCGCGATCGGCGACGGCGGCGTGAAGATCCGCAACGCCGAAGGCGCCGAGGAGTTCCTGCCGGCCGACACCGTGATCGCGGCGGTCGCCCGCCGTCCCAACCAGGAGCTGTTCCACGAACTGGAGTGGATGATCGACGAGTTGCACGGCTGCGGCGATTCGCTCGTGCCGCGCGGGCTCACGCAGGCGATCCACGACGGGTTCCGGCTCGGCGCGCGTATCTGAAGCGTGCGGGCGAGGTACGACGTGAGCGGACGCGGCGAATCGACCTGGAGCGACCTCGACGGCTGGCACTCGCTGCTCGCGCGCGAGCACCGGCTCTTCGAGCCGATGGTCGAAGGCGCCCGCGTCGGCATCGTCGCGCGGGCGGATGCCGACGCCGGCCACGGCGACCTGCTCGCCTGGTCGCGCACGCGTGACGGGATGCGCGTCGAACGGCGGCCCTTCCACGGTTTCGCGGACTGCGACGTCGGCGTGCTCTTCGTCGCCCAGGACGGGGCGCTCGAGGCGCTGCACGCACGGATCGACGAAAATGCGCTCGGGGCGATGAAGCTGCAGCTGCGCGACGGATCGATGCTGCTGTACGTCATCGCGCCGAAGAAGCAGCTGCTCGACGACGGCTACGAGGACTTCCTCGAAGCGCTCGGCCTCGCGTTCCTCGGAGCGTGCCGATGATCTTCGAGAATCCGGCCGGCGCTCCCGAACTGGCCTGCAACCATTGCGGCTGCCGCTGGTTCGACCGAATGACCGGAGCGTGCTACGAATGCGGCGAGCCGGTTCCGCCCGAGGACGTCGAGGCGTACCGGCGAGCGCTCGCCGCCTTCCACGCCGCGAGCGGCATCCGCCCGAATGACGAATCGAAGGAGGCACAGATGGCGCAACGCTGGTTCGAGGACTACATCCCGGGTGCGGTGCACGAGCTCGGAACGGTGAGCGTAACCGAGAGCGAGATCATCGAGTTCGCACGCAGCTTCGACGCGCAACCGATGCACACCGATCCGGAGCTGGCGGCGCGCAGCCCCTTCGGCGGCGTGATCGCGAGCGGCTGGCACACGGCCTCGCTGATGATGCGCCTGTACTCGGTGCAATACCTTTCGTATCCGTCGAGCATCGCGTCTCCGGGCATGGAGGAGTTGCGCTGGCCGCGGCCGGTGCGCGGCGGCGACACGCTCTCGGTACGCGTCACCGTGCGCGAGGCACGTCCCTCCGCCTCCAAGCCCGACCGCGGCATCGTGAAGTCGTGGATCGAGGTGATCAACCAGCACGGCGAGACGGTCATGACGATGCTCGCCGCGAACATGATCCTGCGCCGCCCTCCCGAGGGCGACGCATCCTGAGCATGCCCGTCGCAGGGCGACGCATCCCGGGCATGCCCGTCCCCGCCGGCACGACGCGCTGCCTGGCGTGGGTTCGTGTCGGCACGACGACGATCCGCGTGCTGTTCGACCGCGAGACGCCGCCGGTTCCCGCCGACGAATGGGACGAGGCCGGGTACGTGGCGGCACGACTGCACGCCTATGCCGATGCGCTCCAGGGCCTGGCGCTGTTGCGCCCGCTCGTGCAGGCCGACGATCCGGCGCGCACCGCCGAGGCGATCGGGTCTTCGCCCGCCAGCGGCGACGTGACGGCGCTGTGCCCGCGCACGGGCGATCTCGTGTACGTGCGGCTTCCCGAAACCGGCGATCGCGCGGCCGTCGACGCGCTGCGCGACGACGTCGCGCGTGCGCTCAGGCGCGTCTTCGCCGACGCGAACGCCTGGCGCAGGCACCTGAAGCCGGCCTATTTCGCGCGCCATCGCGCATGGCGGGCGCTCGCCGGCAGCCCGATCCAGCACTGAGCCGGCGATGCGTCCCCTCTGGCTCTTCCTGCACCTGGCGGCGGTCGTCGTGTGGGTCGGCGGGATGAGCTTCGCGCACTTCTGCCTCCGGCCCGCGGCGCTGGCAACGCTGCAGGCGCCGCAGCGGCTGCCGCTGATGTCGTCGGCGCTCGGCCGCTTCTTCGTCATCGTCGCCGCTTCGATCGCATTGCTGTGGGCGAGCGGCGTCGCGATGTTCGCCGAAGGCATCGCGGCGGGGGCCCGGCTGCCGTGGAACTGGCACGCAATGGCCGCGCTCGCGGCGGTGATGACCGTCGTGTTCGCGTGGATCGTGCTGCGCCACCATCCACGCATGCGCAAGGCGCTGGACGCCGGCGAGACGGCCGCGGCCGCCGCGGCGCTCGACGAAATCCGCCGACTGGTCGTCCTGAACCTGGCACTCGGCTGGCTGACGGTGGCGCTGGCGACGCTGTTCTGAGCGACGCCCTAGAGCTGGAACCCCACCGCCCGGACGAAGCCCTCGAGCACGTCGCGTCCCCAGGACGGCGAGCGCGGCACATGGGCCTGCGAGCGCTCGCGCAGATGCTGCGCCCACTGCGACAGCCAGGCGATCTCCGCACGTCCGTAGAACGCGACCATCAGCTCGAAATTCAGCAGGAGGCTTCTCGCGTCGAGGTTGGCCGAGCCGCACAACGCGATCTCGTCGTCGACGATCACCGCCTTCGCGTGCAGCATCCGCGGATGCAGGTACACGTTGCCGCCGGCGGCGGCGAAGGCACGCAGCGCACGGCCGCGGGCGAGATCGGCCATCCGGTGATTCGACCGCGACGGCAAGACGAGATCGATGCGCACGCCACGCCGGCACGCGACGCACCAGGCGTCGAGCAGCGCGTCCTCGGGCACGAAATACGGCGTGATCGCGACGATGCTTCGCTCGGCGCGGAAGGCGGCGGCGACCAGCAGCGCATACAGCGTGTCGTCGGCGAGATCGGGCCCGCTCGGAACGAGCTGGGCCGGCGTTCCCGCCGGCATCGCGGCGCCGGCGGCGCCCTCGAGGCCGTCGGCGCCGGTGACGCGGCCCCATGCCGCCTGCCAGTCGCGTTCGAACAATGCCTGCGCCTGCCGTGCGAGCGGGCCGTGGACGACGAAGCTCAGGTCGGTCCAGCCGCCTTCGCCGTCGTCGAAATACTCGGCGGCGAGATTGCGCCCGCCGCTCCAGAACGCGAGGCCGTCGACGACGACGAGCTTTCGGTGATTGCGCAGGTTGGTGCGCCCGCGCGCCGGATTGCGCAGCACCGGCATGAACCAGCGCACCTCGACGCCGCTGCCATGCAGCGTCGAAACCGTGCGGCGTGCGCCGCGCAGCCCGCCGATCGCATCGACCAGCAGGCGCACGCACACGCCGCGGCCCGCGGCGCCGGCGAGCGCGGCGAGCACGGCGCGCCCGACCTCGTCGTCGCCGACGACATAGGTGCAGACGTCGACCCGCTCGCGCGCCTGCTCGATCAGCGTTCTCAGGGCGCGCAGCGACTCGGCGCCGTCGGCGTGGAACTCGATCGCGCGATTGCGCACCGGCGAAGGAAGGTCGAGCGCGGCGAACAGCTGCAGCGCCCAGTCCGGACCCTCCTGCAGCTGCGGCGGCGGGCGATCGCTTCGGGGACGGTGCGCCGGGCGAACCAGCTTGCGCGTGCCGAAGACGAGGAACAGCGGCAGGCCCAGGTACGGCAGCAGCGCGATCAGCAGCACCCAGGCGACCGCCGCCGACGGGTGGCGATGATGACCCCCGAGGCGCGTCACCGCGACGTAGACGAGGAGCCCGATCAGCACGACGATGCCGTGCTCGAGCGGCGAGAGCGACAGGGGCCAGTGCATGCCCGGCGCCCCCGCCCGTCAGCGCACCTTCGCGAGCAGCGTCTCCACGTTGCCCAGCAGATCGGAGAGATCCGCCGGGCGGCCCTTGGCGTCGCGCATGCGCGCGGACAGCTCCTGCTCCATGAAGCAGACCGTCATCCGCACGTAGGCGCTGTCGAGTGCGCGACGCACGGCGGCGATCTGCTGCGCGATGTGCATGCAGTCTTCGCCTTCCTCGATCATGCGCTGCACGCCGCGCAGCTGCCCCTCGGCGCGCCGCAGTCGGTGCAGCAGATCGGTGCGCGACGCCTCGTCGCGCAGGACTCGGGTGTCCAAGGTTCGAGCCTCCCGGTAGTGAACGCGCGCCGGCGATCAGCGCGCGCAGCGCGGCGCGTCGGACAGGCCGACGCGCTTCAGGATCATACCGAGCGGGCAGACGTTGCTGAATCCGAACTGCAACAGGTTCAACCCGACGAAGGCGGTGACGGCGAGAAACCAGGGCGAGACGAACAGCGGGCTGGCTTCGACGCCGAGGGCGAGCGAGGCGAGGATGAAGCTGCCGGCGAAGATCCGGATCATGCGTTCGACGGTCATGGGGACACTCCTTCGGAGGACGGGGAAGAGGCAGCCGGATCCGCGCGCGTCTCGTGGCTGCGGCCGGAGGCGACGTACTGCAGCACCGGGATCACGACCAGCGTGAGCGCGGTCGCGACGAGGATTCCCGAGATGAGCGAGACGGCCAACCCGGAGAAGATCGGGTCGTCGAGGATGAAGAAGGCGCCGGTCATCGCGGCGAGCGCGGTCAGCGCGATCGGCTGCGCACGCACGGCTGCCGAGCGGATCACCGCGACCCGGTACGGGACGCCACGGACGACCTGCGACTCGACGAAGTCGACCAGCAGGATCGAGTTGCGCACGATGATCCCGGCGAGCGCGATCATTCCGATCATCGACGTCGCGGTGAACTGCGCGCCGAGCAGCGCGTGGCCGGGCATCACGCCGACCATCGTCAGCGGGATCGGCGCCATGATCAGCAGCGGCGTGCGATACGAACGGAACTGGGCGACGACCAGCAGGTAGATCAGCACGAGGCCGACCGCGTAGGCCGCGCCCATGTCGCGAAAGGTCTCGTAGGTGATCTGCGACTCGCCGTCCCACTTGATCGCGTACCGGCTCCACGCGTCGTCGGGCTGCCGGATGAAGTGCTCGCCCAGCGGCCCCGCCCCGGGAAGCGCGGCCTCGGCAAGCCGCGCGCGGATCGCGGCGAGCCCGTACAGCGGCGAATCGAGGCGGCCGGCCGAGTCGGCGATGACGTAATGCACGCCGAGCAGATCCTTCGTATGGCGGGGCTTGTCGATGACCCCGCGCTCGACGCGCACGAGCTCCGACATCGGCACCATCGTCCCGTCCGCCGCCCGCATCGGCAGCGCGAGCAGCGCGTCGAGCCCCGCCTGCGCCCGTCGCGGCAGCTGCAGGCGCACCGCGACCGGATACTTGCCGGTGCCCTCGTGCAGATACGCGGCGTCGACGCCGGAGAGCGCGTCGTGCACCGTCCGCGCGATCTCCGCGGTGGAGATGCCCAGCGCGTCGGCTCGCGTGCGATCCACGCGCAGGAAGGCGCGCGGCGCGTCTTCCTCCGTGGTCGTGTCGACGCCGACGATGTCGGGCGTACGCTCGAACGCATCGGCGAGCCGGCGCGCCAGCGCCTCGCGTCCTTCCTCGTCGGGGCCGTAGACCTCGGCGACGATCGGCGCGCGCACCGGCGGACCGGGCGGCACCTCGACGAGCTGCACGCGTGCGCGATGGCGGGCGGCGAGCTCGACGAGCTGCGGCCGCAGGCGAGCGGCGATCGCATGACTCTGCTCGCTGCGCTGCGCCTTGTCGACGAGATTGACCTGCAGCTCGCCCAGCTCGGCGTCGGCACGCAGATAGTACTGGCGCACGAGCCCGTTGAAGGTGATCGGTCCGGCCGTTCCCGCGTATCCCTGCACGTCGCGCACTTCCGGCTGGCCCGCGAGGAACGCGGAGAGCTCATGCAGCGCCGCTGCGGTGTCCTCGAGCGCGGTGCCTGCGGGCAGGTCGACGACGAGCTGGAACTCGCTCTTGTTGTCGAAGGGCAGCATCTTCAGCACGACCGCCTGCAGCGGCACCAGTGCGAGCGACGCGGCCATCGCCAGCAGCACGCCAACGGCGAGCGCGCGCCGCGCCCGCGCACGGTGCAGGAACGGCCCGAGCACGCGCGCAAAGAAGCGCTCGAGCCGCGGCGGGTGGCCGGCTGCGGCCGGCTCGCC
>DATGRE010000007.1:0-31858 GCA_035303885.1 Zeimonas sp.
CAGCGGGCTTCGTTTCCGCCGCACGGTGCAACGCGGGCTCGGTCTCGCCGCGCGACACATCGCCTCGGTCCCGCCACGCGATACACCGCCTCGGTGTCGCCCGGGCGACGCTCAGCCCGTGGCGGCGCCGGGCGACCCGCCGAAGGTCTTCAGCTCGGCCGGATGTTCCAGTTCACGCGGAACAGATTGTCCGGATCGTATCGGCGCTTCACCTGCGCGAGCCGATCGTAGCTCGCGCCGTATGCCGCGCGGACTCGGTCGCTCTCGTCGGCCGTCAGGAAATTCACGTAGACGCCCTCGCCGGCATAGGGCGCGGAAGCCTGGAAGAAATCGCGCGCCCAGCGGATGCACCGTTCGTCGTCGGCCGCGTCGTCCCAGCGTCCGTGTACGTTCATCACGAACTGCGCGTCGCGATGTGCGTACGCGGTGGCGTCGGGTGCCGGCCTCGTCGTTGCGCCGCCGATCGCACCGAAGAAGATCTCGCATTGCGGCGATGGCAGCTTGCCGACGTATTCGATCGCCGCGTCGAAGAGGCGGTCGTCGAGCTTCGTGAAATTGTGCGACTTCCAGTAGTTGCGCGCGCCGGGGGTGAGCAGCGGATCGAAGGCCTGTTGCCACGCCGCATACGGCTGGACGCCGATGAACTCACCGACCGGCCGGCCGAGTCGGCGAAGCGGCTCGGCGAGCGGCCGGCCCTGCTCCGCGTCGCCGGCGTAGAGGAACGGAAGCACGACGACCGGCGTGCCGTGGACTTCCTGCGGCAGGAACGGCAGCGGCGGCGCCAGGCGCAGCACCGTCCACGCCGCCAGCTCGTCCGCAGCCTTCTCGGCGAAGTCGCGGTATTGCTGCAGCATCGTCTTCGCCTGGTCGAACGGATAGACGATCAGCCCGCTCAGCAGCTCGGGTCCGACCTCGTGCAGGCGGAATCCGAAGCGGGTCACCGCGCCGAAGTTGCCGCCGCCTCCGCGGATCGCCCAGAACAGGTCCTCGTTCTCGGCGTCGCTCGCGTGCACCGTCTCACCCGCGGCGGTGACGACGTCGGCCGATTCGAGGTTGTCGACCGTCATCCCGTATTTGCGGCTGAGCCAGCCGAAGCCGCCGCCGAGCGTCAGGCCGGCAATGCCGGTCGTGGAGTTGATCCCGAGCGGCGTGGCCAGCCCGTGTGCCTGCGTCGCCGCGTCGACGTCGGCGAGGGTCGCTCCCGCCTCGACCGTCGCGCGGCGCGCGGCGGCGTCGACCGTCACCGCCTTCCTCCCGGAGAGGTCGGCGACGACGCCGTCGTCGCAGAGCGCATT
Source organism: Zeimonas sp. (assembly GCA_035303885.1). Lineage (GTDB taxonomy): Bacteria > Pseudomonadota > Gammaproteobacteria > Burkholderiales > Burkholderiaceae_E > Zeimonas. The sequence goes on from DATGRE010000007.1 coordinate 1,296, forward strand.
ACCGGCGATGTTATGCCCGCCGCCGCGCACGGCCAGCGGCAGGCCGTTGTCTCTCGCGAAGCGCACGGTGTGTGCGACGTCCGAATCGGACACGCAGCGCACGATGGCCGCGGGGCGCTTGTCGATCATCGCATTCCAGATCGTTCGCGCCGCATCGTAGGCGTCGTCGCCGGGGACCACGACTTGTCCGTCGAGGTTGCGTTTCAGTGCATCGATCGCGTGGGCAGCCAGCGTGAGCATGAGGACCTCCGTCGTTCAGGGATTGGCGAGGACGGTGGTGGACGATCGCGCGTCTTCTTGGGCGAGCAGGAGGAGGCGATTGACGATAGACCCGCGGGGATTGTGGGGTCCGCGCAAGGGTTTCGAGGCAGAGCGCTGCGACGGGATCGACCTCGAACGGAACCGGCGACAATCACCCCCTTCCTTCCGGTGGACGCCTCCACGTGAATTCCGCCCTCGCCGCCAACCGTCGCGGCATTCTCTCCATGGCCGCCGCGATGGCGTGCTTCGTCGCCAACGACACGGTGGTGAAGCTGGTCGGCGCGTCGATGCCGACCGCGCAGTTGATCTTCCTGCGCGGCGTGCTCGCAACCGTCGTCGTGCTGCTCGCCGTGTTCGCGTCCGGCGCGGGTGCGCGGCTTCGCGAGTCGGTCGCGCCCGGCGTCCTCCCGCGCGCCTTCGCCGAATCGGCCGCCACGGTGCTCTACCTCAGCGCACTCTTCCATCTGCCGCTCGCGAACGCGGCCGCGATCAACCTGTCGGCGCCGCTGTTCATCGTCGTGCTCGCCGTCGTGTTCCTGCGCGAGCGCGTGGGCCGGGCGCACTGGGCGGCCGTTTTCGCGGGCTTCGCCGGCGTCGTCCTCGTCGTGCAGCCCGGACTGGACGGATTCAACGGCTGGGCGATCGTGTGCCTCGTCGGTGCGCTGTTCCAGGCGGTGCGCGACCTGCTCACGCGGCGCATCGCAGCCGAGGTGCCGGTCGTGCTGATCACGTTGACGACCAGCGCCGCGGTCACCGTCGTCGCCGGGGCGCTGTCGCTCTTCGAGGGGTGGCGCGCGTTCGGCGTTCGCGAGCTCGGCCTGCTGGCGCTCGCCGCCGCGTTCCTGATGGGTGCGTACGCGCTGATCGTCGATGCGATGCGCCACGGCGAGATGTCGCTCGTCGCGCCGTTCCGCTACACGGGCGTGCTCTACGCGATCGTGCTCGGCTACCTGGTGTGGGGCGACGTGCCGAACCTGCTGGCGTGGGGCGGGATCGCGCTGCTCGTCTGCGCCGGCCTCTTCGTGCTGCACCGGGAGCGGATTCGCCGGCGCGCCGTGCGGCGTGCGCCCGCCGGGGCCGCGGCGCGCTGAAGGCTCCGGAGACGATCAGCCGTGCGGCAGGCTGTGCCACCAGATCTCGCATTTCGTGCACAGGCCCGCGTCGTCGAATTCGGCCTTCAGCACGCCGTCGAGCGCCATGCGAGGCAACGGGTCGCCCGGCTTGCGCGCGACCAGGTTCGTGCCGGTGGATTGCGCCCAGATCCGAAAGAGCTCCTCGGAGGCGACGCGGTAGGTGACGTGCCAGTGCGCGATGCCGCCGTAGGCGGTGGTCGCGAGCACCTCGTAGTCGACGTGCACGTCCTCCTGCAGCTTCACGCGCCGCCAGTACTCGGCGAGCTGCGCGTGGCCGCGCTGCACGGCGAACGGCGTATTGCGGTATTCGCCGTCGGGCGCGAACAGCGCACAGAACATCGCCTCGTCGCGCTGCTCCCAGGCGGCCTTGTATCCCTGCATGAACCGGTCGATGTTCATCGTGCTCCTTGCGTTCGTGGTCGGGGCGCCGGCGGCCGAATGCGGCGTTCGTGCCGCGCGTGCGGGACAATGGTAGGCCTTCGACGTACGAAAAGAGCGCTCCGCTTGGAACCGAAACCCGCCGCCGCCTACGACGCGCTCGATGCGCGCCGCTTCCGTGCCAGCACCCTCACCCGGGGCCCGTGGGATCCGGGCCACCAGCACGCGGGTCCGCCCGTGGCGCTCGTGTGCCGCGCGATCGAGCAGGCCGCCCGCGAGCACGGACTCACGCACGTGGCTCGCCTGACGGCGAACCTGCTGCGCCCCGTGCCGATCGGCGATCTCGCCCTCGAGGTGAGGACCGACTACGCCGGCCGCAACGCGGCGCACTTCTCGGCGCACCTGGTGTCGGGCGACAAGGAGGTCGCGCGCTTCACCGCACTCGCGCAGCGCGAGACGCCGGTCGAGCTGCCCGAGGCGCTGCCCGGGCATCCGCTGCCGCAGGCGCCGCGCTCGCCCGAGGCATCGCCGCCGATCGACTTCCCCTTCGCGGGGCGCGCGACCGGATACGCCGACCTGGTGGAGACGCGGCTCGCGCAAGGCCGCTTCTGGAACGGCCCCTGTGTCGTGTGGTTTCGCATGCGCCATCCGCTGCTCGCCGACGAGACACCCAGCCCCTACCAGCGCGTCGCCGTCGTCGCCGATTCGGGAAACGGCGTGAGCGCCGTGCTCGATTACGAGCGCTATCTGTTCGTGAATTTCGACCTGACGATCAATCTGCTGCGCCGGCCGGTGGGCGAGTGGATCTGCCTCGACGCGCGCACGGCGCTCGGATCGGGCGGGGGCGGTCTCGCCGAGTCGGCGCTGTTCGATGCGCACGGACTGATCGGCAGGGCGACGCAAAGCCTGGCGGTACGGCTGCGCCAGGCGTAGCGGTCCCGCGCGGTGCCTACAGCTCGACGACGATGCCGTCGTCGCCGTCCGGGAAGAACGCCTCGAAGCCGAGCTCGCGCTGCAGGCCGGCGTCGCCCCACGCTTCGTTCGTCGCGCACCGGTAGTTGAAGACGAGCACGGGCGGCTGCGCATGCGATCGCGCGACGATTCGCTGCAGCGCCTCGCGGTCGGGATGGCGGAAGACGCCGCCGTTCGTGCTGACGAGGAACCTCGGCGCGTGCACGAGCGACATCAGCTCGTCGGTCGTGTTCGCCTTGCTGCCGTGGTGGGCGACCTTCACCGCGTCGACCCGCAGCACGCGCTCGCCGCGTTCGTCGAGCAGGCGGCGCAACGACGCGCAGACGGCGTCGGGGTGCGCGTCGGCGAGGAACAGGCAGCTGGCGCCGCTGTCGCGATGCTCGGCGAGGAATGCGATGCTCGCGCCGTTGGCCGCCGCCTGGTCCGGACGCGACTGCTTCTCGAGCAGCGCGTCGAGCTCGGGCGTGCTGCCGAGCAGCCCGTCGCTCGGCAGGTATTTCCGCCGGCCGGCGAGCACCTGCCAGGCGGCCTCGAGGTCGCCGGCGTCGAAGTCGCGCATGTCCTTCTTCCACGCCTTGCGCATCCGCTCGAGCTTCGACGGGGTGGGCGAGAGCAGCGTCAGGACCAGGCCGCCGGGCAGCTCGACGCTCGGCAGCGGGCCGTCGTCCGGAACGACGACCGGGCCGCCGCCGAAGGCGCCGTTCCACCGATCGCCGTCCAGCCTTCGCGCGAGCAGCGCGCTGAAGAACTCTCCCTGGCGCCCGCCGAGCAGGCCGTGCGCGGGCTCGAGATGGCGCCAGCCGTTGAACCAGACGTCGCGCACGGTGAAGGTCCAGGGCGGCGCCTCGGCGAACAGGCGCACGAGTCCGTCGACGTGATCGGTGTCGACGTGCGTGAGCACGACGAGCTCGATGCGACGGTCGCCCGCCGGCATCGACGCGACCTGCGCCTCGAGCGCGCCCCAGGCGCCGATCGGGCCGCCGTCGACCAGCACGCGTCGGACGCGCCGGCCGGAGCCGTATTCGATCCACAGGCAGTCGCCATGCAGCGCCGGGAGCATGCGGATGCGAAGGAACGAGCCGTCGCTCGCACCGGCCGTCGCCATCGACTTCACAGCCTCCAGTCGGCGTCGCCGAAGGCGACGATGCACAGCGCCATCGGCAGGCTGTCGAGCAGCGCCTCGCGGCGCGCATCGAGGATCAGCTCGCCGAGCTGGTCGGCGTCGTCGCCGCCGGCGCGCAGCAGGCGTGCGAGGATCTTCGTCCCGACCGTGACGGCGTGCTCGCCGAAGACGGTCGCCGTGGTCGAGATCACCGCGGCGGCGCCCGCCTGGCGGAAATACCGGATGTGGTTCGAGAACGGCTCGGCCGTTCCGGCGACGTCGCAGCCGAGCAGGAACACCAGCGGCGGCGCCGCGCCTTCCGGGCGCACGTAGTCGCGTGGCAGGCGCAGCGTCGACAGCAAGTCGCCCCCGATCTCGAGCCGGATGTCCTGCTGCTTGCCTTCGTTGTGCGGGAAGGCGACGAGCAGTCCCGGCTTGTGCCGACCGACCGCGTCCTTCCACGCGCTCCAGTCGACCGCCTCGAGCGTCGCGCCGGAAAAGCGCGGCGAGAGCAGCTCGAGCACCGGTCCGCTCGCCGCGCGGGGCACCTGCCGGCTGAAGCCGAGCACCGCGCAATGCCCGAGATCGAGCCGGTCGCGTCCGGCGGCCGGTTCCGCCTGGATCACGAGCTCCGCATTGTCGGGCCTGCCCAGCCGCGGGCTGTAGACGTGCCGCTCGACGACCTTGCGCAGTCCCCAGAAGCCCATCGGGCAGACGTGCGCGAGCGGATCGGCGCGCCCTGCGCAGTCTGCCGGGCAGCGGCCGGTGCGCAGCGCTTCGCGATGACCGGGACAGACGCGCGTGGCGTCGGCGGCCGGCGGTGGATGGTCGTAGAAGAACTCGATCGGCACGACGGCGTCGGCGCGCGCGCTGACGACCTGGACGTGGGTGAGCGTGTCGGCGCGCGGATCGAAGTCGCCGTGCGTGAGCTCGACGAACTGGTCGAGGCACAGCGCGGAATAGAGATCGGCGCCGATGCGGGCGAGGCGCACGAGCAGCCGGGGATTCTCGCCCCGGTCGAGCCCGTCGACGTGGTCGGCGACGCTGTGCGCGGCTTCCGACAGCGTCGCGTTCAGCTGCAGCAGCGGATCGCGGATGCCGTCGAGACTCGTTGCCCACGCGCGCCGCTCGGCGACCGCGGTCAGGCGCGGCGTACCGTCTGCCGCGTGGTTCAGCACCATCGCGAGATCGAAGCGTCGTCGACGATCGAGGTCGGACCAGTCGTGACGCACCCGGGTCTCCTCGAGCAGCGCGATGCCGTCGGCCGCTTCGCCGCGCTTCTCGAGCACCCGCGTTCGCAGGCGGGCGGTCTGCAGCACGCGGCCGCGATGCAGCACGCCGATGCGTGCGTCGAAGGGCCCGCTCGCGCGCGGCGTGAAGCGGAACTCGGCCTCGCTGCTCGGGCCGGTGCGCGGCAGCACGAGCTCACCCAGCAGCGGCGCCGGTATGTGCGTCGGCTCGTGCACGACGACCTGTAGCCGGTGCGCGTCACGATCGGGTGGCAGCTCGTGCTCGGGAAACGGGGTCGGCAGGCTGTCCCACGTGGCGTCGCCGGGCGCGCCGATGCGCACGAACAGCAGCACCGGTTCGTCGCGCACGTATCCGTCGCGGATCACTTCCCGCGCGTCGGCCGGTCCGCGCATGCTGCGCTGCTGCAGATGACGCGCGGGCCGCTCGTCGCTTCGGCGCGCAGTCGCCGCCGTCGCCTCCGGGATCGCGCTACGAGACCGATCTTCGCGTCGTGCGGTCCTGTCGCCCGTCGCGCCCGTGCTCATCGGAGGCGGCACGTTCGCCCCCATCGGCGGCGGGGCGGCGCTCGGCGCGGGCGGAGGTGGAGGTGCGCTCTCCAGGGGGCGCCGTGCTCCCACCCTCGGTCCCGCCCGTGCCGCTCCCGGGTGCCGGCTCGCTGCGACGAGGTGCGACGTGAGCCACGCGACGTAGCCGCTTCCGAGCGCCTCCTTCAGCGCGACGTCGAGCGGCACGCCGCGGAGCATGCAGCCGACGAGCGTGCACAGATCGTCGGCGATGCGCTCGACCGATCGACCCGGTGCCACGACGACGCCCCCCGCCCGCAGCCGCACGGCGAGCGCCTGCAGCAGCGAGGCGGAGTACGACGGATCGATCGAGGCATCGGCGACGACGGCCAGCGCGCAGCGAGGCAGGGCGCCGTTCGAAAGCGCGTCGGCCAGGGCGCGAGGCGACGGCGCGACGAGCGCGAGCAGTTCGACGGATGCGCCGGGAGCGGCATCGCGTTCGAGTCGCGCGACGCTGTCGTCCCGGGGGAGCACTTGCGCGAGCCGCGCCCCCAGCGTTTCACCGCGCCGCGTGGCGATCGTGATCGGCCAGCGCCACCCGGTCGGCTCGTGCGCCCAGTCGGCGGCGGCATGGATGCCGGCGAGTTGCGCGCCGTCGTGCGACAGCAGTTCGGCGAACTCCAGTGCGCGTGTGTGCGACGCTTCGTCCCGCACGTCGATCCGCAGCGGTGGTGCGCTCGACGCGACGGTTTGCCATGCCGCGGCGAGGTGCGCGGCGCCCGGCCATTCGCGCAGCCCGGCCGGCGGCCGGCCGGGCGCGTCGGGCGCGGACGGCGTGCGCCATTCCAGCACGATCGAAGCGCCGGCTCGGCCGCGCATCGGCACGCGCAGCAGCTCGACGAGCGCGGCGCTCGCCTGTCCGTCCGTGCGGGCCGCGTCGACGGCGGCCGCGGCGTCGGCGAGCAGCGGGTCGGCGCGGGCGCGCCGGGGGTCGAGCGCCGCCAGCACGCCGAGCGCGGCGAGCGCGGCGACGAAGTCCCGGTCGTCGAGGCCGAGGCTCCAGGTTGCGAGGTGTCGGCGATCGAGCACGGGGCGCTTCGCTCAGGCGAACGCGTGCGCGGGCGCCGGCAGGCCCGGCGCGGGGGCGATCGCCAGTTGCGCGCGGGTGCGCAGCGCCGCGTCGCACAGCGCGTAGCCCCAGTTCATCAATCGGCCCTGCAGCCGCTCGTCGAGCGCGGCGAGTCGCGTCGGCACCTCGGCGAGCTCGTCGGTGGTCGTGCTGTCGGCCGCCAATGCGTCGCTCGCCCGGTAGTCGCCGATGCGCGTGCCGATTCCCCAGTAGGCGCCGCGCTTGCGGCCCGCGTCGAACTCGGAGATCAGCCACCGCTTGCGCAGCGCGCGCGTCTGGTCGATCAGGATGTCGCGCACGCGTCCGAGCTGCCGCAGATAGTCCTCGCCCGGCGTCTCGTCGATGCCGAACGGTGCGCCGGCGTCGCTGACGAGCACGATGTCGACGCGGTCGACCAGCGACTCGAGCCCCATGTTGTCGTAGACGCCGCCGTCGGTGAGCACGATGTGTTTGCGCAGCGGCGCGAGCTCGGGCGCGGGGCTCCCCTCCCGCCAGTCGGAGGCCGCGGTGTCGAACTCGATCGGCGAGAAGATCGGCGGAAACGCGCTCGACGCGGCGACGGCGACCGCCAGCTTCAGCTGTGCCGCCCGATTGATGCCGAGCAGGTAGTCGGCGATGAAGTCCTGCCGGAAGCGGAAGCTGCGTCCGGTCTGCAGGCTCGTCGCGTAGAAGACGAAGCGCGGGTTGCCGGGCAGCGACGCATCGGGAATGTCCTTGAGCATCGCGCCCGCGAAGAGGTCGTCGTCGTAGCGCGAGGCGAGGAAGTCGCCCGCGCTGCGGAACGGGGTCAGGATGCCCTTGATCCCCGCGCCGACGTCGATCGTCCGGCTGCAGAACGCCCGCACCGGATCGACGACCAGCGCGTCGAAGTTCGTCGCGCGGCCGTCGACGAAGTCGAGCGCCTTCCAGCGATGCGCGAGCACGCCGGCGAGGATCGAGCCGCCGGAAACACTGGTGATGCGGTCGAGCCTGCCGAGCAGTCCGGCGTCGTTCAGCCTCTGCAGCGAGCCGAGCCCGAACAGCGTCGCGCGATATCCGCCGCCCGACAACGCGATGCCGATGGTCTTGCCGTCGATCGCCACGTGCGCCTCCTCCCTCGTCGTCGCATGGATGCTGGGACGAAGCGCTCGCGCGCGCAAGTCCTCGGGAAAGGTTACTGTGCGGCGTCCTGCCTCGGCTCGACCGCGATGTCGAAGTGCAGGGCCTTCCTCATCCGGGTATCGTCAGCCCCTTCTTCACCGCGGGCCGCTCGACGAACGCCGCGAGCACGCGCGCGACTTCGGGGAAGTCGTCGAAGCCGACGAGATCGCGCGCTTCGTAGAAGCCCACCAGGTTGCGCACCCACGGAAAGATCGCGATGTCGGCGATCGTGTATTCGTCGCCCATGATCCAGGCACGTCCCTTCAGTCGCTGCTCGAGCACGCCCAGCAGCCGCTTCGACTCGTTCACGTAGCGATCGCGCGGGCGCTTGTCCTCGTAGTCCTTGCCCGCGAACTTGTGGAAGAAGCCCACCTGGCCGAACATCGGCCCGATTCCGCCGACCTGGAACATCAGCCACTGGATCGTCTGGTAGCGCTCGGCCGGATCCGAGGGCATGAAGGCCGGCCTGCCGAGCTGCACGCACTTGTCGGACAGATAGATCAGGATCGCGCCTGATTCGAACAGCGGCAGCGGCTTGCCGCCCGGTCCGTCGGGATCGATGATCGCCGGGATCTTGTTGTTCGGATTCAGCGACAGGAATTCGGGCGACATCTGGTCGTTCGTCTCGAAGCTCACCCGGTGCGGCTCGTACGGCAGTCCGGTCTCCTCGAGCAGGATCGAGGCCTTGACGCCGTTCGGCGTGGGCAGCGAATAGAGCTGAATGCGGTCGGGGTGGCGCGCGGGCCACTTCTTCGTGATCGGAAAGCTCGAGAGGTCGTTCATGGCGTAGCTCTGTTGGGGAAGCCCAAAGCCTACCGCCTCGCGCATCTCCGCATCGCCGTCAGCGGCATCCGGCACCGCCGGGCCTGACGGTGGTCCTCGCGTCGGCTCGGACCCCAGCCGGCGTCCGGGCAGCGTGGGGCAGGGCGACGGGCGCCTTTAGTCCCGGCCGCCCGCGGGCGTTCGCGTGAGGTGCCGCAGGAACCAGTCGCGGGCGAGCCGCGCGACCGCGTCCAGTGCGCCGGGCTCCTCGAAGAGGTGCGTCGCGCCGGGGACGATCTCGAGCCGCTTCTCGCAGCCCAGCTGCGCGAGCGCCCGCTCGTTCAGCTCGATCACGGGTACGTCGTCTCCGCCGACCACGAGCAGCGTCGGTGCGCGAATCCGCGAGAGCGCGTCGCCGGCGAGGTCGGGGCGGCCGCCCCGCGAGACGACCGCGCCGATGGCGTCGGGGCGGCGCGCCGCGGCGACCAGCGCCGCACCTGCCCCGGTGCTCGCGCCGAACAGGCCGATCGGTTTCCCGGCCGTTCCGCCGTTCGTGCGCAGCCAGTCGACGGCGCCGACCAGTCGTTCGGCGAGCATCCCGATGTCGAAGCGAAGCTGCCGCGTGCGCTCGTCGATGCGCTCCTCGTCCGGCGTGAGTAGATCGGCGAGCGCGGTGGCGAAGCCCGCCTCGACGAGTTGTTGCGCGACGTGCCGATTGCGCGGGCTGAAGCGGCTGCTGCCGCTGCCGTGCGCGAACAGGACGACGCCGACGGCATCGGCCGGAACGATGAGATCGGCCTCGAGCGCGATCTCGCCGATCGGGATGCGCATCAGGGCCGGCCCGCCGGATACCCGCCCATCTCGTCGAGCATCCGGGCGATGCGCGCGTGCAGCTGCGCGTCGTCGGTGCGCACGACGAGCAGGTTCGCCGCCGGCGAACGCACGTCCTTGAAGTTCCGCTCGTAGGCGTCTTCGGACATCGTCGCGGTTCGGCCGTCGCCGACGGCGAAGTTGCCTTTCTCGGCGCCCGCTTCGTCGGCGAGGCTGCGCAATTCGACGTCGGACTCCGCGACGCCGCCGGCGATCAGCCGATCGCGGGCGCGCTGCGCGTCTTCGAGATGCGTGAACCGTCTCATCAGGGATTGCATGGCGGCTCTCCTCGGCGTGGCGACATCGGCGATCACCGAACGCGAAGCCGCGTCGCCTCGACGGGACGGGGCGGCAGCGCGTTGTAAACCGCCGTGGCGGCGATCGCGGCGTGGTCGGTCGCGACCGCAATCTGGTTCAGCGCGCTGACGACGTCGCCGATCGCGTACACGCCGGGAACGCTCGTGCGCTGATGGTCGTCGACGCGCAGCGCGCCTTCGTCGTCGCAGGCTGCGCCGAGCGCGAGCGCCAGCTTCGAGCGCTGCCGGCTGCCGAGCAGCGCGTAGACGACGCCGAAGGGTCGTTCGCGCCCGTCGATCGAGAAGACGCAGCGTTCGCCGTCGAAGTGTACGACGTCGGAGGCCGCGGTGAACGCGATTCCGCCGCGCAGCATCCGGGCACGCAGCGTTTCGTCGGGCGCACGGTCGGCGGGGACGACCGTCACGCGCGACGAATAGGTGCGCAGGAACTCGGCATGTGAAACCGCGTCGGCCAGCGGTCCGTGAACCGCGATGTCGCGATCGATCGCCTCGTAGGCGTCGCAGATCGGGCAGAAGCGCAACGCCGCGCGTGCCACCGCGTCGTGCAGACCCGCCATGCGCGGCAGGACGTCCTCGCAGCCGGTGGCGAGCACGACGGTGCGCGCGGTCAACCGCGCACCGCCGCAGTCGACGACGAAACCGCCATGCGCCTCGGCCGGCAGGCGTACGATCGCCGAGACTTCGCCCGATTCGATGCGCGCCCCGCAGGCCCGTGCCTGCGCGGCGAGCCTTGCGAGGAACTCCTCGCCGCCGACCCCGCTCGGAAAGCCGGGGCAGTTGTGGGATGCGGGAATCCAGCGCGCGCGGCTGCGGCCGGCATCGAAGACCGCGATCGGCCGGCGGAATCGCGACAGGTAGAGCGCGGCCGTGAGTCCGGCGGGCCCTGCGCCGACGACGGCGCAATCGAGCGGTTCGTCCATCCGTGGGCTGCTGCATGTGGCGTTCCCGCGGTGCCGCGGGTCCGGGTGCCGCGGGCTCGGGTGCCGTGCGACGGCGCTCAGCGCGCCGGTGTCGCGAGGGGCGCGGCGTCCTGCGCGAAGGCGTCGGCGTCGCCGACGAGCTCGGCGGTGCGCCGATAGTGCCGCACGAGCAGCTCGACGGCGCCGTCGGCGTCGCCGTCGAGCACCGCGCGGACGAGCGCCTCGTGCTCTCCCTTCACGTCGCGCGTGAGGTACGCACGCTGCATCGACAGCTGGCGGTAGCGATAGGCCTGGTCGGCGAGATCCTCGCAATAGCGCACGAGCCGGGCCGACGCGCATTGCGAGATCAGCGTCCGGTGGAAGCTGCGATGCACGGCTTCCCATTCCGGGTTCTCTTCGTAGGCGTCGGGGCTCGTCGAGCGCGGCGTGCGCGACATGCGATGCAGCGCGAGCACGAGCCGCTCGTGCCATGGCTCGGTGGCGCGCGCCATCGACTCGCGCAACGCGATCGACTCGAGCCAGCAGCGCGTGCGCACGAGCTCGGCGAGATCCTCGGCGCTCGTGTCGACCACGTAGAAGCCGCGCTGCTCGCGCCGCTCGATCAGGCCCTCGGACGACAGCCGGTTCAGCGCTTCGCGCACGGGGCTGTTGCCCGCCGCGTAGCGCCGGCACAGCCCCTCGATGCGCAGCTTCTGGCCGGGGGCCAGCGTGCCGGCGAGGACGTCGGCACGAAGCCGCGCGTAGACCGCACTGGCGATGGTCAGCAGATCGGGCGTGGAGCGGCGTGCCATGCGCGGGCCACTGTAGCAAAGGCGTGAAAACGAGACGAGTCTAAATCGATTTACGGTAGGATGAACTGAGTTAATCGATTTTTGGACAGGAGATCCGATGCGTTTCGCTTCGTTCCGCACCGGGAGCTCGGCGCGCCTGGGCCTGTTGCAGGGCGATGAGGTGATCGACCTGGCGCTCGCGGCACCCGACGTGCCGGGCGACCTGATGGCGTTGCTCTCCGCCGGCACCGACCTTCGGTCGCTGGAAGCGCTCGCCGCCTCCGCGCCGGCGGCGGCACGCCGTCCGCTCGACTCGACGACGCTCCTTCCGCCGATCGCGCGCCCGGGAAAGATCGTCTGTCTCGGACTGAACTACGCCGATCACGCCGCCGAGGGGGGGCACGCGCGCCCGAGCTATCCGAGCTTCTTCCTGCGCAGCGCCACTTCGCTCGTCGGTCACGGCGACGCGATCGTGCGTCCGGCGTGCTCCGAGCAGCTGGACTACGAAGCCGAGCTGGCCGCCGTCATCGGCCGCCGCGCGCGTCACGTGAGCGCCGAGGACGCGCTGCAGTACGTCGCCGGCTACTCGTGCTTCAACGACGCGAGCGTGCGCGACTACCAGCGCAAGACCGCGCAATGGACGATCGGGAAGAACTTCGACGCGACCGGCGCGTTCGGGCCGTTCTTCGTCACGGCCGATGAGCTTCCGCCGGGCGCGCAGGGCCTGCGCATCTCCACGCGGCTGAACGGCGAGGTGATGCAGGACGCGAACACCGGCGACATGCTCTTCCCGGTGGCCGAGACGATCGCACTGCTCACCGAGTGCATGACGCTCGAGCCGGGCGACGTGCTGGTGATGGGCACGCCCGCGGGCGTGGGGCATGCGCGAAAGCCGCAGGTGTGGATGAAGGACGGCGACGTCGTCGAGATCGAGATCGAGGGGATCGGCGTGCTGCGCAATCCGATCGTCGAGGAGCGCCGAAAGGCGATCCGCATCTGAGGTCGCCAGGACCGATCGAAGGAGGGAACGGAATCATGGGATGGGAGCGCATCGTCAGCCCCGAGGTCGGCGAAGTCGAGGACGGCCTTTGGTCGAACTGCATCCGGGCAGGAGACTTCCTGTTCGTGTCGGGGCAGGTCGCCCGCTCGACGACGGCTGGCAACACCGGCGGCGAGATTGTCGGGCGCGACGAGTACGAGCAGAGCCGCTACATCTTCGAGCGGATCCGCCACCTGGTGGAAGCGGCCGGCGGACGCATGAGCGACGTCGTCAAGCTCAACATCTATCTCGTCGACATCTCGCGCAACAAGGACGTCTGGCGCGCCCGGCGCGAGTTCTTCAGCGGCGACTTCCCGACCTCGACGCTCGTCGAGGTCAGCGCGCTTGCGCGGCCCGAGATCCGCGTGGAGATCGAGGCCGTCGCCTACCTCGGCCGAGGGTAGCGCCGCATCGCGGGCGTCGGCACCGCCCGCGCCGCGGCCTGCGCTTCACCCGGGCCGATGACGAATGCACGCGCGCGTGTGCCGCTGTCGTGCTAGTGCCCGATGCCGGCGTCGTGAGCGGCGGGCGCGGGACGGCGGGCGACGCGCCTGCGCGGGGCCGCGTCGGCCTTCGCGCCCTGGTCGAAGTGTCCCGCCGTGGAGAGGTACTCGATCATCCGGTTGCCGTGGCGCTGCACGTCGAGGCGGATCATCGCGACCGTCCGGCGGACGTCGCGCGCCTTCAATGCGGCGATCACGTGCTCGTGCGGATGGCCGTCGGGGTGTTCGGTCGCCGACGTCTGGTACATGAAGCCCGCATACGGGCCGGTCTGCGCCCAGAGGTTCTCGATCATCGCGAGCAGCGTCGGCATCCCCGCCGCGGCGTACAGGCGGAAGTGGAAATCGATGTTCGCCGCGAGCACGCCACCGTAGTCCCCGGCGTGGCGGCATTCCATGTACCGCTCGTGCGTCGCTTCGATGGCGGCGACGTCGGCGTCGGTGAGCCGCGGCATCGCGTTGCGCGTGGCGAAGGTCTCGAGATGGATGCGGATCGCGCGCAGCTCGAGGAAGGTCTCCAGCGTCAGCACGGGCACGGTGATCGAGCGGCCGTGCACGAGGGTGAGCAGCCGTTCGGAGACGAGCCTGAGCAGCGCTTCGCGCACCGGCGTCTGGCTCGTGCCGAGGCTCTCGCTCAGCGCCTTCAGCGTGAGCGTGTCGCCCGGCTTCAGTCGCCCGATCATCAGATTGCGCTTGAGCTGGCGGTAGATGCCGCTGGTGATGCTCTCCGTGATCGGTCGTTCGAGTACGAGTTCCATTTTCCTTCCGCCCGGTTCCACACAAGCACGAAACGCTGCGCTCGTCGTTGACCTAAGTCAATGCATTTTATAAAGTGCAGAAAACAGCGACGAGCCCCGAGGCTTCGGCGCCACAACGAAGGCTCGAACCACGATCGTAGCCGGTCGCCCTTCCCGTGCGGGAGGCAGCGAGCAGACAGAGGAGACCTCATGTACGCCTTCAGGTACGAGAGACCGCACAGCCTTGCCGAGGTCGAGACGATGCTCGGCCAGGCGGCCGATGCGCGCGTGCTGGCCGGCGGGATGAGCCTGTTGCCGGCGATGAAGCTGCGCCTGTCGGCGCCCGAGCTGCTCGTCGACCTGCGCGCGGTTCCCGGGCTGTCGGGGATCCGCGTCGAGCGCGACCACGTCGAGATCGGCGCGATGACCACGCATCACGACGTCGCGACTTCGCCGGCGGTCGCCGAAGCGCTCCCGGCGCTCGCGTCGCTTGCCGGCGGCATCGGCGACGTGCAGGTCCGCTATCGCGGCACCGCGGGCGGTTCGATCGCCAACTGCGATCCGGCGGCCGACTACCCGGCGGCGGTGCTCGCGCTCGGTGCGACGATCGTGACCAGCCGTCGCGAGATCGCGGCCGACGACTTCTTCCTCGGCATGTTCACCACCGCGCTCGAGCCGGGCGAGATCATCGTCGCGATCCGCTTCCCGCGGCCGCGGCGCGCGGCATACCTGAAGTTCGCGAACCTGGCTTCGCGCTTCGCGATCGTCGGCCTGTTCGCCGCCCGCTTCGAGCGCCAGGTGCGGATCGCGGTCGCGGGCGCGGCGCCCTCGGTGTTTCGCCTGCATGCGTTCGAGGAGGCGCTCGGCGCGCGCTTCGACCGCGCGGCGATCGAGGGACTTCCTTTGGGCGCCGTGGACCTTTTCTCCGACCTGCACGCGACGGCCGAGTACCGCGAGAACCTGATCCGCGTGCTTGCCGGCCGCGCGGTCGAGGCGCTGGCGGACTGAAGCGATGCGCTTCGATCCGAGCGCGCTCGACGCCGCCCGCCTCTACAAGCTGCTTGCCGCGCTCGTCGTGCCGCGTCCGATCGCGCTCGTCACGACGCGCAACGAGAACGGCACGGTGAACGCGGCGCCGTACAGCTTCTTCAACATCCTCTCGGACAAGCCCCCGGTGGTGGGCTTCGGCGCCGCCGCCCGTTCGAACGGGCAGCCGAAGGACACCGTCGCGAACCTCGAACGCACGAAGGCCTTCGTCGTCCACCTCGTCGACGCGCCGCTGCTCGACCGGATGAACGTCTGCTCGGTGGACTTCGCACCGGGCGAGAGCGAGATCGTCGCGGCCGGCCTCGGGCTGCTGGACTCCGAGCGGGTCGACGTTCCCCGCATCGCCGAGGCCCCAGTGCATCTCGAGTGCCGCCACCGGCAGACCATCGTCCTGAGCGAGCGGGCGTCGATCGTCCTCGGCGACGTCGTCTGCATCCACGTGCGCCCCGGCCTGCTCGACGAGCGCAGCCTGCACCTGGACCTGGCGCGCTATCGCCCGGTGGGACGGCTCTTCGGCACGCGCTACGTCGCCGTCGACGAACACGTCGTCGAGCTGCCTCGGCTCGGCCGCGGCGACTTCCCGAACTCCGCAACTACCCAAGGGGTGGCATGAACACGATCGAGGTCCTCGAGAGGCCGGTGCACATCCATCCGCGTCGGCTCTGTCACGCGAACATGTTCGTCTCCGACCTGAGGCGTTCGCTCGACTTCTATCACCGTGTCTGCGGGCTCGAGGTGGTCCTCGAGCAGCCCGAGATCAACGCCGGTTTCCTGTCCAATGGGAACACGCATCACGACATCGGGATGCTGCAGGTGACCTCCAAGCCAGTGTTCGGCGAGCAGGGGCATCGCATCCTCGCCGCGAACCAGGGCTCGGAGCCGGGGCTGTACCACTTCGGCTGGGAGATGGAGTCGGAGTTCGAGCTCGTGCGCGCGCACGAGCGGCTCGTCGCCGCCGGCTACCGGATCTGGCGCACCGTGCGCCACCGCGCCTCGCACAGCGTCTACCTCTTCGACCCCGACGGCAACGTCCACGAGTTCTACGCCGACGTCGAACGCGACTGGCGCACGCTCTACGAAAAGGGGACGACGCTGAGCGGCCAGTGGGATCCGGACGTCTCGCGCGCCACGACCGACGCACGCTATGACCCCGATCCGGAGATCCGCCGCGTCGCCGACGCGCCGGTGCACCCGCTTCGCTTCAGCCACGCGGCGATGGTCGTGCGCAACTTCGAGAACATGCAGCGCTTCTACGCGAACGTCGTCGGGCTGTTCGAGGTGTTCCGCTCGGACGACGGCTCGGTCGTCGCCTACGGCTCGCGTGCGGGCGTGCACCCGTTCACGATGGCGATCGTCGGCGCCGCCGCCGACGAGGCGCGGCCGCGCAAGTCGATCCATCACATCGCGTTCCAGGTTTCGGCCGCCGACGACGTCGACCGCGCCGAGGCCGCCTTCCGTGAACGCGGCGTGCCGGTCGAGCACAGCGTGGACACCCCGGCCAAGCGCAGCGTGTTCATTCGCGATCCCGACGGCGTTCCGGTGGAGTTCTGTCATGCGCGCGCCGGATGGTCGCCGCAGGTCGCGATGGGAGGCAGCCGCGATGCCCGTTTCCTCTGAACCCGGGAGCGCGCGATGACGCGTCGGGTCGAGATCGCCGGCGCCGGGTTCGCCGGGCTCACCGCGGCGATCGCCTTCGCGCGCCGCGGCTGGTCGGTGCGCTTGCACGAGCGCGCGCCGCAGCCTCGCGCGTTCGGCGCGGGGATCTTCATCTGGGAGAACGGCCTGCGCGTTCTCGAGGCGGTCGACGCGCTCGATGCGGCGATGGCGCGCATGCACGAGGCGCCGTACTACTGGGTCCGGGGCCCGCACGGCGAGCGCGTCGGCGAATACGTCTTCGGTCCGAAGGTCGGGACGCGGATGATCACGATGACGCGCCAGACGCTGCACGAGGCGCTGCTCGCTTCGGCGATGCGCCACGGCGTGCAGCTGTGCTGCGACTCGCACGTGACCGGTGCCGACCCCGCGGGTCGGCTGCACACCGCACGCGGCGAGGTCTTCGATGCCGATCTCGTCATCGGCGCCGACGGCGTGCATTCGGCCGTGCGTGATTCGCTCGGGTTGCTTCGTTCGCGCCGGGGCACCGGGTACGGCGCGATCCGCCTGCTCCTCGAGCGCACCGACGCCGAGCGTGCCAGCGACGAGGGCAATGCGGTGATCTACAACCGCGCCGACGGCAAGCGCCGGCTGCTGCAGGTGCCCTGCGACCACGACGCCCTGTACCTGTGCTTCACGATGGGCGCCGCCGACGACGAGGGCAAGAGGCTGCCGTTGAATCGCGACAGCTGGTCGCGCAGCTTTCCGCATCTCGCACCGCTCGTGGAGCGTGTCGCCGGGCAGGGCCGCTGGGACGAGTTCGAGGTGATCAAGCTCGAGCGCTGGTCGCGGGGCCGGGTCGCCGTGATCGGGGACGCCGCGCACAGCATGACGCCGGCGCTCGGCCAGGGCGCGGGCTGCGCGATGATGAACGCGCTCTCGCTGGCGAGCTTCGTCGCCGATGCCGACGACGTCGGGAACGCACTGCTCCGCTGGGAGTCTGCCGAACGTCCGCTCACCGAGCACACGCAGGACTACGCGCTGCGATCCACGCAGGGCGAATCGGCCGATTCGGCCGGCGGCACGAAATGGACCGCCGACGCGATCCGGACCGCGCTGCACGTTCCCACCGGTTTCGAGCCCTCGCGCCCGGCGAACATCACGGGAGAGAATGCATGTATGTAGGGCAGAGCCTGCCGCGGCTGGAGGACCGCCGCTTCCTCACCGGCCGGGGCAACTACGTCGACGACATCGTCCCGCACGGTGCGACCTGGGCCGTCTTCTTCCGCAGCCCGCATGCGCACGCGCGGCTGGTCTCGCTCGACGTGCAGGCCGCCCGCTCGATGCCCGGCGTGCACGCCGTGCTGACCGGACGCGACTGGCAGGCGGCCGGCCTCGGCGGCTTCGTCGTGTGGTCGCCGGTGCGAAACGTCGACGGCGTCGATCGCGAGAACAAGACGCAGCCCGTGCTCGCCGTCGACAAGGTCTGCTACGTCGGGCAGCCGATCGCGATCGTCGTGGCCGAGACGCCCGAGCTCGCGCTCGATGCGGCCGAGGCGATCGAGGCCGAGTTCGAGCCGCTGCCGGCCCTGGTGAACACGGCGCGTGCGCTCGATGCGGACGCGCCGCGCATCCACGAGTCGCTCGACGATAACATCGCGTTCGTCAGCGAGATCGGCGACCGCCAGGCGGTCGAGCAGGCCTTCGCGCGCGCCGCGCACGTCACCTCGCTCACGCTGACGAACAACCGCATCACGGCCAACCCGATGGAGCCGCGCGCGGTGCTCGCGACCTACGACGCGGGCACCGACCAGTACACGCTGTGGTCGTCGCACCAGGCGCCGCACCTGTTGCGCCGCGACCTGTGCGAGAACGTGCTGCGCCACCCCGAGCATCGCTTCCGGGTGATCTCCCCGGACGTCGGCGGCGGCTTCGGGATGAAGGTCGCGAACCATCCCGAGGAGCCGGCGGTCGCCTGGGCCGCGCGCGTCGTCGGACGACCGGTGAAGTGGACGTGCACGCGTTCGGAAGCGCAGATCTCCGATGCGCAGGCGCGCGATCACCATACGCACGCGCGGATGGCGTTCGGGGCCGACGGCGAGATCCTCGCGATCGACGTCGACACGATCGCGAGCCTCGGCGCCTTCCAGACGCGAATGGGCGCGAGCATCCCCGCGCAGTTCTATGCGCGCTCGATCGTCGGCCTGTACCGCACGCCGGCCGCGTACTGCCGGGTGCGCGGCGTCTACACCAATGCGCCGCCGGTGCAGGCGTACCGGGGCGCCGGCCGGCCCGAGGCGGCCTACGTCGTCGAGACCCTGCTCGAGAACGGCGCGCGCGAGATGGGCATCGACATTCTCGCGATGCGCGAGCGCAACTTCATCCGTGCCAAGGAGTTTCCGTACGCGATGCCGCTCGGTCTCGTCTACGACACCGGCGATCCGCACGGGTTGCTGCAGAAGGCGCTCGACCTGTTCGACTACGCGCGGCTGCGCGAGGAGCAGCGGCGCTCGCGCGAAGGCAAGGTGGTCGTCGGCATCGGCGCGTCGAGCTTCATCGACTGCGTCGGAACGCCGAGCAAGGCGATGATCGGCTACGGACGGCGCAAGGTCGGCGGCTGGGATGCCGCGACGATCCGCATCCTGCCCAGCGGGAAGGTCACCGTCCTCGCCGGCACGCATTCGCATGGACAGGGGCACGCGACCTCGTACGCGCAGATCGCCGCCGATCGCATCGGCTGCCCGATCGAGGACGTCGAGGTCGTCGAGGGCGACACCGAGCGCGTGCCGTTCGGCTTCGGCACCTGGGGCTCGCGCTCGATGGTGACCGCGGGCCTGGCGGTCGAGCGCGCCGCCTCGCT
The DNA here is from genome assembly GCA_035303885.1 of Zeimonas sp. GTDB lineage: Bacteria > Pseudomonadota > Gammaproteobacteria > Burkholderiales > Burkholderiaceae_E > Zeimonas. Next base: position 20,580 of record DATGRE010000007.1, read on the forward strand.
GCTCGGGCGCAAGTGCCGCGACATCGCCGCGCACGTGCTGGAGTGCGAGGCCGACGACCTCGAGCGCGAGCTCGAAGGCTTCCGCATCCGCGGCACCGACCGCGCGATCTCCTTCCTCGAGGTCGTCGAGCTGGCGTACCAGGGCGGAAACCTCCCGGACGGGATGGAGCCGTCGCTCGAGCAGATGTCGTTCTACGACCCGGTGGACCGCAGCTATGCGTCGGGGTTCCACCTGTGCGCGGTGCGCGTCGACACCGAGACCGGGCGCATCTCGCTGCTGAAGTACGTCTCGATCGACGACTGCGGAACCATCGTCAATCCGCTGATCATCGAAGGACAGGCGCACGGCGGCATCGCGCAGGGCCTGGGCCAGGCGCTGATGGAGGCGTGCGTCTTCGACGAGTCGAGCGGACAGCCGCTGGCGGGCAGCTTCATGGACTACGCGATGCCGCGCGCGAGCGACTTCCCGATGTTCGACATCGACACGCAGGAGACGCCGAGCCCGTCGAACGCGCTGGGTGTCAAGGGGGCCGGCGAGAGCGGAACGATCGGGGCGCTGGCCGCCGTGCGCAACGCGGTCGTCGACGCGCTGTGGCATCTCGGCGTGCGGCACGTCGACATGCCGATGACGCCGGCCCGCGTCTGGGCGGCGATCCGGGACGCACGCCGCGCGGGCGAGGCCCCGCGTGCCGGATGAGGCCGCGGGCCGCCCGCGCGAAGCCGCCACGGACCAACGAGAGAGGCAGATGGAAGTCACGATCGAGATCAACGGACAGCCGGTGACCCGGGACGTCGAGCCGCGAACGCTGCTCGTGAACCTGATCCGGCGCGACCTGCGCCTCACCGGCACCCACGTCGGATGCGACACCACGCAGTGCGGCGCGTGCACGGTGCTGCTCGACGGGCGGGCGACCAAGTCGTGCACGGTGCTCGCCGTGCAGGCCGACGGATCGCGCGTGCGAACGATCGAGGGCGTCGCCGACGGCGAGGCGCTGCATCCGCTGCAGCGTGCGTTCCACGAGCACCACGGACTGCAGTGCGGCTTCTGCACGCCGGGAATGATCATGGCGTCGCTGGATCTCCTGGAGCGCCATCCGCGTCCCACCGAGGAGCAGGTCCGGCACGCGCTCGAGGGCAATCTGTGCCGCTGCACCGGCTACCACAACATCGTGAAGGCCGTGATGGCGGCCGGCGAGGAGCTCGCCGCGGGCGGGCGCTCGGCGCAGCAGGGGCTCGCCTGAACGCCATGCGCGCGCGCTTCCTGCAGCTCGCCGGCGCCTCGATCCGCCTGCTCGAGTCGGGCAGCGGCTATCCGGTGCTCTTCGTGCACGGCCTCGGAACGCAGGCCGAGCGCTGGATGCACAACCTCGATGCGCTCGGCGCGCGCTTCCACGCGTTCGCTCCCGATCTGTTGAACAACGGATTCAGCGACGATTTCGGCGAGGGCCTCGAGCAGCCGCCGCAGCTGGCGCACGTGGCGCAGATGCTGCACCTGCTCGACGCTCTGGGGATCGACGAATGCGCCGCCGTCGGCAGCTCCTACGGCGGCCTGATCGCCGGGCTGCTCGCGTTGCGGGCGCCCGAGCGGGTTCGCCGGCTCGTCATCGTCGGCAGCGGATCGGCACTGCATCCGCCCGACCTGCAGCAGCAGGTGCTGCGCGCCGTGAAGGCGAACGCGATGAAGGCGATCGACGGCGGCACGCTCGACGATTGCCGCGAACGGTTGCGCGCGACGGCCTTCGACGAGCGCTCGGTGCACGAGGCGATGCTGCCGGTGCTGCTGACGTCGAACGCGCTGCCCGGGCGCCGCGCCGCCGCCGAGCGCTTCTACGACGCGCTCATCGAGCATGCGACGCGCGCCGACTGCCAGACCTGGCCGCGCCTGGAGCAGCTCTCGATGCCGACGCTGATCGTCACCGGGCGCAACGACATCCGGGCGTCGTGGGAGAAGGCCGTGCAGGCCGCTGCGCGCATTCCCGACTGCCGGATCGAGATCTTCGAGTCGTGCGGGCACGGTCCGATGGCCGAACACCCGGAGCGCTTCAACGCGCTCCTCGACGACTTCCTGCAGCCGCTGGCCGGTCGCCGCGCGCGCCGGCCGGAACCTTCACTTCACTGACGAGGAATCGATGATGAGAACGAAGCTGCGCAAGGGATTGTTCACGCCGTTCGTTGCGCTGGCCGTTGCCGCCGGGACCGCGAGCGCCGTCGCCGCCGACCAGGTGATCCTCGCCTATCCGCAGGCCGTCAGCGTGACGAACGCCGACATCGGCTATGGAATCCAGCTCGGCCTGTTCGCCGAGGAGGGCCTGGAAGTGAAGATGATCGGGCTCGAAGGATCCGCGCGGATGATTCCGCAGGTGGCCAACGGTTCGGTGACCGCCGCGTTCGCGCATCCCGACTACATGCTGTCCGCGCTCGACAAGGGGCAGGTGCCGCCGGCGAAGTTCGTCTACAACTGGCGGCGCCGCTCGCCGTACGAGATCGCCGTGCTCGACGGCAGCGCGATCCGGTCCGTCGCCGACCTGAAGGGCAGGAAGATCGGCATCGGCGCGCTGACCTGGTCGAACGTGCCGATGGTGCGTGCCGTGCTGCGCGACAACGGCATCGAGCTGGGCAAGGATGCGCAGCTGGTCCCGATCGGAACCGGCCCGGCCGCGTGGAAGCAGCTGCAGAGCGGCGCCGTCGACGCGATCGCCTACTACACGGCCGAGCACGAGAAGATCATCGCCGCCGGAACGCCGCTGCGCCGTCTCGACTTCGGCAAGTACGGAAGGATGTTCACCAATGGCCTCATCATGAGCAACGAGACGATCGAGAAGAATCCCGATCTCGTGCGCCGGCTCGGTAGGGCGATCGCCAAGACGACGGTGGCCTGCAAGGCCAACCCCGAGGCCTGCGTGAAGGGCGCGTGGACGCTCGATCCGACGCTCAAGCCCGCGGACGACAAGCAGGACGAGTGGATCCGGAAGTACCTGCCGCTGCAGGACGCGAACTACCTGCACATGCTCACCTTCGAGCCGGGCGAGCCGGAGCTTTTCGGCGCCTATCCCGCGGACGGATGGAGGACGCACGTCGAGGTGATGCACGGCGCCGGGATCCTGAAGAACGCGAGCCTGCCGGTCGAGCAGATCTACACCTCCGAATTCGTCGCCGACTTCAACGAGTTCGACCGAGCGGCGCTCGAGGCGAGGAGCCGGGGCGCGCACTGAGCGGCTACGCCCGGTACGGAAGGGGGCGCCGATGGACATCGCGATTCAGTCTTCGCTGCGGCCGGCGGCGGCGCCGGCGGCGCTGCGCGAGGTGGCGCAGCTCGAGATCCGCGGCCTCGGCCTGTGCTACCGCAGCTCGCGCGGTCCGGTGCAGGCGCTGCAGCGCATCGAGATGGACGTCGGGCGCGGCGAGTTCGTGTCGATCGTCGGCCCCTCGGGCTGCGGGAAGTCGACGCTGCTCAAGCTCGTCTCGGGCCTGATCGAACCCAGCGAAGGCGAGATCCGCCTGAACGGCGAGCGCGTCTTGGGCTGCCGGTCCGACGTCGGCCTGGTCTTCCAGAAGCCGACGCTGCTGCCGTGGAAGACGGTGCTCGACAACGTGCTGGTGCCGATCCGGGCGATGCGGCGCGACGTGCGCGCGCACCGCGAGCAGGCGCTCGAGCTGCTCGGGCTCGTCGGGCTGCGCGAGTTCGCCTCCAACTATCCCGGAGAGCTCTCGGGCGGCATGCAGCAGCGCGTGGCGATCGCGCGCGGGCTGGCGCACGATCCGTCGTTCCTGCTGATGGACGAGCCGTTCGCCGCGCTCGACGCGCTCACGCGCGAGAACATGATGATCGAGCTGCAGCGCATCTGGATGTCGAGCGCGAAGTCGGTGCTGTTCATCACGCACAGCATCCCCGAGGCGGTCTTCCTCTCCGACCGCATCCTGGTGCTGTCGAACCGCCCCGGAACGGTCGTGCACGAGATGAAGGTCCCGCTGCCGCGGCCGCGCACGCTCGACAGCATGGGCGATCCGGCCTTCAACGATTGCACGCGCGAGCTGCGGCAGATCTTCAATCGGCTGTGACGCGATGAAGTCGGCCGTGCCGCCCCGCCGCGTCCGCGAGCTCTCGCCGCCGTGGATCGCGGTGCTCGTCCTGCTGCTGCTGTGGTGGGCGGCGGTCGCGTCGGGCGCCGTGCCCGCGTACCTGCTGCCCGGGCCCGGACAGGTGCTGCAGCGCTTCGGCGGCTCGATCGTCGACGGGTCGCTCGTGCCGCACGTGGCGGCGACGCTCAAGACCTGGCTGACCGGCTTCGCGATCGGTGCATCGATTGCGCTCGCGATCAGCGTGCTGATCGCCGAATGCCGGCCCGTCGAGCGCTTCCTGATGCCGCTGATCCTCGCGCTGCAGTCGGTGCCGAAGATCGCGCTCGCGCCGCTGGTCTTCGTCTGGATCGGGTTCGGCCAGCCGGCCATCCTGACGATGGCCGCGCTGACCGCGTATTTCCCCGTGCTGATCAACAGCCTGTCCGGGCTGCGCGGCCACGATCGCGACCTCGTCGCGTTCTACCGCACCGTGGGCGCCGGGCGCGTGCGCATCCTGTTCGACGTGAAGCTTCCCGGCGCGGCGGCGCAGATCTTCGCCGGCCTCGAGGTCGGGTTGATCTTCGGGCTGATCGGCGACGTCGTCATGGAGTTCCTGGTCGGCAGCGAGGGGCTGGGATTCCTGATCCAGCAGTCGGCGAACACGTCGGATCTTCCGATGAACTTCGCGGCGATCCTCGCGCTCGCGCTGTGCGGCATCACGATGTCGTTCGCGCTGCGCGCGCTACGCCGCCGCGCGGTGTTCTGGGAGCGCCACGCGGCGGCGGGGGCGTGAGCATGTGGATGGGCGAACGCACGAAGTCCGTCCTCGCGGCGACGCTGTCCTTCGCCGCGGTGTTCTTCGTCTGGCACGCCGCCACCGCCTGGTGGGGCGTGCCGTCCTACGTGATCCCGTCGTTGCCCGAGCTCGGGCAGAGCGCGTACGCCGGGCTCGTCGAAGGTACGCTGTACGGGCACATCGGCTTCACGCTCGGCTCCACCGCCGTCGGCCTGCTGATCGGCGCGGTCGCCGGCTTCGTCGTCGGCGTGGTCGTCGCCGAGGTGCCCGCACTGGAGCGCGCCGTCTATCCGATCGTCGCCGGCATCCAGTCGGTGCCGAAGGTCGCGCTGGCGCCGCTGATCATCGTCTATTTCGGCCTCGGCGCGGGATCGAAGATTTTCACCGTCGCGTTGCTCGTCTTCTTTCCGATCTTCGTCAACACGGTCGCGGGCCTGAAGTCGGTCGACGTCGAGCTGGTCGCGCTGTTTCGCACGCTGTCGGCGAGCCGGCTGCACGTGCTCAGCCAGGTGAAGATTCCCGCGGCCGCACCGGCGATCTTCAGCGGCATGAAGATTGCGGTCGTCGTCGGACTGATCGGCTGCATCACGTCCGAGTTCGTCGCCTCCATGCAGGGCATCGGCTTCATCATCAAGTCGCGCGCGGGCGAGCTCGACGTCTCGCTGATGTTCGTCTGCATCCTGATCCTGTCCGCGTGCGGAGCCGGTGCGATCTATCTCGTCGAGATCCTCGAGCGCCGATTCGTGTTCTGGACGCGCGACGCCGCGGCCGGCGACGCCGGGCGATGATCACGCCCGCGACCGGCCGGAAGAACAGGCGCTTCGCGGCCGTCCCGGCCTATTCGGCCACGACCGTGAAGTGGATCTCGCCCTCGTAGTTGTCGTCCCAGCTGCCCGACCAGTCGCGCAGCCCGAAGATCGCTTCGACGTTGACGCGTTGCGGCGCGAGCGGATCGATCGTCGCTTCCAGGCGCACCTCGAGATTGCCCAGGTGGTGATCGTCGCGGGGCGAGAAGCCGACGTCGAAGCCGCGCAGCAGTGCGGCGGCCTGCGTCACCGGCGTGGGGAAGATCACCTCCTGGCTCAGCGAGCGCGGCCCGTCGTTGCGGTGGCGGTTGAACGAGATCGTTCCGGTGGCCGTTTGCATGATCAACCCCTCGTTCGTGGCGTATCCGGGCTGCCCGACCCGTCCGGCGGCGGCTCCCGGCGCGGCGACAGGCGCGCCTTCTGGTCGCCCACCAGCACGAGCGTGCGCCCGTCGCGCGTACGCTCGACGAGCCAGCTGCCGCTCGCCGCGTCGTGGCGCGGCGATACGGCGGTGATCGTGTGCTGTCCGGCCCCGAGCTGCGACGGATCGAAGCTGCGGCCGCGCGCGATCTCGGCACCGCGTGCGTCGTACCAGCGCAGATCGGCGGCCGACGACGTGCTGCCCGCAGGCGACTCCACGCATGCCCGCAACGGACCCGCGACCTCGTGCGCACCCGGCTCGTGCAGCTCGACGCCGACGAGGGAGATTCTCCTTTGCGGCGTGCGCCGGCTGCCCGGCGGCGCCCGGGGTGGGCTCAGCGCGCCTTCCCAGAGGGCCACGCCGGTGGCGATGCCCGAGGTGGCGAGCACGCGCAGCGTCGCATCGCGCGCGCCGTCGAACAGCCGCTTCGGGATCTTCATCGCGTTCCGGCGCGTTCGCGGTGCGACGCCGCGCCAGGTTCCGCGCGCATCGCGCCACTGCACGAGATACCAGAGCTCGACGTCGTCTCCGGACGGCGCCGACGCATCCCAGCGCAGCTCGATCTCCTCGTCACGCGCGTCCGCGCCGCTCACCTGCACCGAGACCTTGGGCGACTCCGGGACGTGCCAGCGATCGATCTCCTTGTCGCATTCGTACAGGACGAGCGTGCGCGTGCGCGGATCGAAGGCGATCGCATGCCGGATCCGCAGCGGCCATCCGCCGGCATGGCACGAGCAGCCGCAGCCGGAGGCATCCGCGTACAGGCAGTCGCTGCGCAGCACCGTCCCGTCGTCGTCGAGCAGCTCGAGAACGAACTCGGTGGGCTCGCCGTCGCGCGGGCGCGGTCGTGCGTCGAAGCGGAACGACGGATGCAGCCGCGCCGACCGGTCGCGATGGATGTCCAGGCGCAGGAACAACTGCGGCTGAGGAATCGGAATCCAGCAGCCGCGCGGCTGGATCCGGCGTCCGCCGATCGTGCCGAATTCGCTCGCGGAAGCCGAGAAGGCGGCCGAGGCCCCGGCCTGGATCTCGGGAATCCGGCTCATCAGCGCCTTGTAGGTGTACGGGCTGATCCAGTTGTCGCCCGAATAGCCCATCACGTCGTGCGCGGTCGAGGGCCGTTTCACGCGGCCGAACGCCGGGCGCATGTCGAAGCCGTATTCGCCGATGCTGTCCGAGTCGAAGCCGGCGTAGCGCGGGTAGTCCCCGTCGGTGTTCCTCGGTTCGGCGCAGCGCGTGACGTTGTCGCACGGCGCGTGCTTGCGTCCGAGCGCGTGGCCGATCTCGTGCGCCGCGGTTCCCTGCGCCGCGATGCGGCCGACCGCGACGCCGTTCGATCCGCAGCCGCCCACCGACCCGGTGTCGAGGCCGGCGTTGAAGAGCCCGTAGACGATGTCGTCGGAGTCGCCGCGCAGGTCGGCCACCGCGTCCTTCAGGTCGCCGAGCTTGTCGCAGCCCTCGTTGATGTCGGACTTGACCGCGCCGTCGTAGGTCATCGTGACGAAGCTCGTGATGACGACCTGCGGGATCGGAAAGAGGGCTTCCGTGAAGCCGAAAAGCGCGGTGAAGTCGGCCATCGTCGGTGCCGACAGTTGCGTCGCGTCGCTGACGTCCGGACCCTCGTACGCGATGCCCACGGCCATCACCGGCAGATCGGGCATCGCGTCGAAGACGAGCGTGCGCACGAAGTCGGCGGCGAACTGGCTGCGGTCGAGGATGTCGAACACACGCGCGGTGACGTCGATCGTCCCGGTGCACAGGTTCTCGGGGATCAGGAAATTCAGCGTGTGAGCGAGCTGCCCGCGGTCGATCGACACGTCGCGCCGCGGAACGATCGGCTGCGACGCGAAGATCGTCGTCGTCGTTCCCCCGGCCGTCACCAGCAGCTCGCCCGAGATCTTCGTGATCGGCGCGAGGCCCGCCGATGCGTCGTAGTCGACGTACAGGCGCACGACGGTGGGCTTGGAGGCGACGAGCCGGATCGAGTTGTCCGGAAAGACGTTCGCGGCGTCGAGGTGCTTGCCGCTGCGGAAGTGCTGGATCGCCTGCGTGATCTCCGCGTCGACGACGATGAGATCGCCGCGCGGATCTCCGGGCGCGGGCGGCCCGATGGCGGTGAGCTCGGCGAAGACCGTGTATTCGACGAGCCCGCTGTACGGATCGTCCCACTCGCCCGACCAGTCGCGCAGGCCGAAGCTGCCGGAGACGTCGACCTTCGTCGCGTCGTCGCCGTTCACGCGCGCGTTCAGCTCGACGATCAGGCGCCCGAGATGATGGTCTTCGCGGTTCGCGAACTCCGCCGTGTAGCCGGCGACCCCCACCGCGACGTTCGTGACCGCGCGTGGAAAGCTCAGCTGCGCGCTCGCCGATTGCGGCCCCTTGCCCTCGGTCGACGGGAAATGGAACGAGCTCGACCGGACGTCCACGCGGCACCTCCCGGACTTCTGCGGCATGCGCCGCGGGAGACGAGGATTCAGGATGCGCCGGGCGCGCTGCGCCGGTCAACGATTCTCCTGCCGGGTTTGCGGTCGCAGTGCCCTCAGCCGTGCTCGCCGAGTGCAAGCACGTAGTGCAATTGCGCCGTCGTTTCGATGGCGCCCGGACGTGCGTCGCGAACGCGCCGGACCGCCTCGTCGGGCGGCACGCCGAGCTCGACGAGCAGGCGGGCCGCCACGGTGCCGGCGCGGCCGAGCCCGCCGCGGCAATGCACGAGCACGCGCCCGCCACGGCGCAGCAGCCGGTTCAGCATCGGTCCGCTGGTGCGCCAGCGCGCCTCGAAGCGTTCGTCGGGCGGACGAACGTCGACGATCGGAAGATGGTGCCAGTCGATGCCGCGCGCCATGATCTGCTCGCCGAGTCGCGGCACGCCGAGCACGTCGAGCTCGTGGCGCTCGACCAGCGTGACCACCGCGTCGGGATGCCAGCGCGCGACGGCGTCGAGGTCCGTCGCCAAGTCGCGCTCCCAGTGGTATTCGGAGGCACCGGGCCCGCATTGGCCGGGGCAGAACGTGATGCCGATCCTCCCCCCGGCGTCGCCCGCCGTCACTTCGTCGATCCGGATCGGATGTGTCCGGCTCGTTCTCGTCGTCATCGCGATGTCGTACGTCTCCTCTCTCGAACTGTAGCCCGTGCGGCGGCCGCACGTCGACGGCGGGCGAGCGGGCAGTGACGCCGATGTGCCGGGGTCGCGCCGGGTCGATCGCTCGTTCGTCGATCGCGCGCATGCGGCCTTTCGCCTATCGGCGCCCGTTCTCGAGGGCGTTGCGCTCGAGAATGCCGCGCACCTGGTCGGCTCGCACGAGACCGTCGGCGGGCTCCGCGACGTGATCGCAGACGATCGCCAGCTCGGCGCCGGCATCGTCGATGCGCTGCAGCGCCTCGCGCAGCGTCGCGTGCGACGAGACGAGCGCGAAGCGCGGTGCGTCGCGCAGCGCACGCTCGAGCGCGCGCATCGGCGCTTCGTCGCCCGGTGCCGCGACGGCGGCGCCGGCGTCGAGTGCCGGCGGGCGGACGACGCCCAGCACGGCGCGATCGCGCGTCGCTACCAGCCAGTCGGGGCGCGTGGCGAACACCTGCGCCAGCGCCGCCGCATCGGCGTCGAGCTCGGCGCGTGCGAAGCGGCGGTTCATCACGGCGCCGACACCGGTGCGCTCGAGCGACAGCGCCACCGGATCGAAGTGGTATTCGAGGCCGCGGCCGCGCAGGATCGCGACGAAGATCGCCTCCTGCCCGAACACGCTGCGAGCGACGAGCAGCGCCGGGATCACCGCCGCCATGCCGGGCAGCAGCGTATGCGGGTTCGCCGTGAGCTCGAGGATCGCCATCAGCCCGGCGAGCGGCGCTTGCAGGCTCGCGCCCATCATCGCGGCGACGCCGAGCATGGCGTAGAACGCCGGGGACGCGGCGGCCTGCGGCATCGCCCATGCGCCGGCGATGCCGATGGCCCATGTGCCGACGATGCCGATCGCCCCACCGGCGGTCGCGCCCATCACCACCATCGGGCCGATCAGCCCGCCGGGCAGGCCGAGTCCGCCGCACGCGACGGTCGCGACGAGCTTGAGCGCGACGATGACGACGAGCGTCGCCAGGCCGAACTGTCCGAGCAGCGTCGCCTGCACCGTGTCGTAGCCGAGCCCCATCACCTGCGGAGCAGCGAGCGCGCATGCGCCGGTCACCAGGCCGGCGAGCGTCGTGCGCAGCGGCAGCGGCAGCGAGCGCGAACGAAGGTCCAGCGCGCGCGTGCCCCAGACGTAGGCCGCGGCCAGGCATCCGACGATGGCGCCGAGCAGCACGACGAAGGGCAGCTCGAGCAGCGACGCCAGCTGCAACGGCGGCACGGCGAACGCGGGATCCGGGCCGTAGACGACGCGGCTCACCGCGGCGGACGCCATCGCGGCGAGGATCACCGGCGCGAAGCCGACGAGCGTGTACTCGAGCAGCACCACTTCCATCGCGAACACGACGCCGGCGATCGGCGTGTTGAACGACGCGGCGATCGAGCCTGCTACGCCGCAGCCGACGAGCGTGCGGATGCTGTTGTTCGGCAGGCGCAGCCACTGGCCGAACAGGCTCGCGCTCGTGGCGCCGATGTGGATGACCGGACCCTCGCGTCCTACCGAGTGACCGCAGGCGATGGAGATCGCGCCGCCAGCGAACTGCATCGCCGCGTTGCGCCAGGGCAGCCAGCCGGCGTGCTTGGCGAGTTGCGCCATCACGTGCGTCGGACCTACCCCGCGCGACTCGGGGCGTACCGCGCGGAACAGCAATCCGATCGCGAGTCCCCCGGCGATCGGCAGCGCGAGCCGCCACCCGGGGGACAGCGCCTCGAACTGCTCGGCATCCTGCATCAACCCGGCGAGCACCAGCGCGTTCTCGCTGACCAGGCGAAACGCGACGATGACGACACCGGTGACGACGCCGGCGAGCAGGCCCAGCACCGACAACGGAAACAGCGCGTCCGCCCGTGCGAGCGCGGCGCGCAGCGCCTCGAGCGCAACGCGCGGACTCGCGTAGCCGGCGAAGCGCTGCTGCGGTCGTTTCGGTTTCGATTCCCGGGCGCGAGCGAGGAACGCGCGCATCGGCTTCGATGCCTTCGCCTTGTCGGGTTGCGGTGACATTCGTCGTTCTTCGGCGGGTGGCGGTTTTCGAACGCGAGCATACGGATTCGTTGGGGGTGGCGGCGCGGGGCGGCGGGGCG
>DATGRE010000008.1:0-16682 GCA_035303885.1 Zeimonas sp.
TCGTCGGTCGCGATCCAGTCCGCAGCGGTCGCTGCGCCGAAGCGCTGCCATCCCAGCACCGCCGTCGTCACGATCACCGCCGACGCGAGCAGCGCCCACGCCCATCGTCTCATCGAACGTTCCCCTGCAGGCGCTTCGTGCGCACGTCGGCCGCCAGGCGAAGGACGTCGTCGCGCAGTGCGAGCCGGGTGCCGGGAGAAAGCAGCGCGGCGGTTCCGGCCGCCACGCCGTGGCGCAACGCATCGTCGAGCGAACGGCCGCCGTTCAGGCACCAGACGACGGCAGCGAGGAAGCTGTCTCCGGCACCGACGGTTCCGGCGATCGGCACTTCGAGCGCATGCGCCCGGATCGTCTCGCCGGCCGCGGCGATCAGCGCGCCGTGGGCGCCGAGCGACAGCGCGACGATGCCGGCGCCGCCGCTGCGCACGAGCTCTTCGGCGGCGCGCGCCCAGTCGACCTCGTGCTCGAGTGCCTCGCCGGTGAGCTCACGCAGTTCGCGCAGGTTCGGCTTCACGAGATCGACGCCGGCCTCGAGCGCGGCGGCGAGTGCCGGGCCCGAGGCATCGACGGCGATGCGGCCGCCGCGCCGGTGCACGACGGCTGCGAGTCGCGCGTAGTAGTCGTTCGGCACGCCTTCGGGAAGGCTTCCGCTTGCGACGACCCACGGGAACGCGTCGAGCAGCGATTCGACGCGATCGAGGCCCGCCTGCCACTCCGGCTCGGTAAGCCGCGGACCGGGCAGCACGAAGCGGAATTCGCGGCCGCTCGTGCGCTCGAGCACGGTGAACGACTCACGCGTCTCGCCGCCGATCTCGAGCACGATCGCCGGCACGGCCTCCTCGTCGAGCCGGTGCTGCAACAGCCGGCCCATCGCACCGCCGGCGGGGAACAGCGCCAGGCAGTCGGTGCCCAGCCGCTGGAGCACGCGCGCCACGTTCACGCCGCCGCCGCCCGGATCCCGATGCAGGTCGGTGCAGCGCAGCTTGTGCTCGGGCGTGATCCGTTCGGTGCTCGCGCCGACGTCGATCGACGGATTCGGCGTGAAGGTGAGCACGGCCGCCCGCGTGCCCGTCATGGCCGGCGTGCCGCGAAGAGCGCGTGCGCGAGATCGGCACGCAGGTCGTCGACGTCCTCGATGCCGACCGACAGGCGCACCAAAGAATCGCCGATGCCGGTGCGCATCCGCTGCTCGGCGGGAATCGTCGCGTGCGTCATGATCGCCGGATGCTCGATCAGGCTCTCGACGCCGCCGAGACTCTCGGCGAGCGCGAAGATCGAGCACGTCTCGAGAAAGCGGCGCGTGCCGTCGAGATCGGCGTCGAGCTCGACCGAGACCATGCCGCCGAAGCCACGCATCTGCCGGCGGGCGAGCGCGTGCTGCGGATGCGAGGCGAGTCCCGGATAGCGCACGCGGCGCACGCCGTGCTGGCGCTCCAGCCACCCGGCCAGCTCGAGCGCGTTCTCGCAGTGGCGCTGCATGCGCACGTCGAGCGTCTTGACCCCGCGCAGCGCGAGGAAGCTGTCGAAGGGCCCGGCGATCGCCCCGACCGCATTCTGCAGGAAGCCGAGACGCTCGGCGTTCTCCGCGTTGCGATCGTCGCCGGCGACGATCGCGACTCCGCCGATGATGTCGGAGTGCCCGTTCAGGTACTTGGTCGTCGAGTGCACGACGATGTCGAAGCCGAGCTCCAGCGGACGCTGCACCCACGGCGTCGCGAAGGTGTTGTCGGCGACCGAGATCAGCCCGCGCCGGCGTGCGATCGACGCGATCGCCTCGAGATCGACGAGGCGCAGCAGCGGATTGGTCGGCGACTCGACGAGCACCATGCGCGTCTCGGGGCGGATCGCCGCCTCGAGCGCCTGCGGCTCGGAGAGGTCGACGTAGCTCACCGACAGCGCGGCGCTGCGCCGGCGCACGCGCTCGAGCAGGCGGTAGGTGCCGCCGTACAGGTCGTCGCCGGCCACCACGTGCGCGCCGGCATCGAGCAGCTCGAGCACGGTGGCGATCGCCGCGAGCCCCGACGCAAACGCAAAGGCGCGCCCGCCGCTCTCGAGATCAGCGATGCAGCGCTCGAAGGCGAAGCGCGTCGGATTGTGTGAGCGGCCGTAGTCGAGTCCCTTGTGCACCCCCGGGCTGGACTGCACGTACGTGGAAGTCGCATAGATCGGCGGCATCACGGCGCCGGTGGACGGGTCGGGCGACTGGCCGGCATGGATCGCACGCGTGCCGAACGCGTGTCGTTCGCGTCCGTGTTCGGGCTGGCTCACGAGAAGGTCCTGCGCAGGTGATTGAGGAGGTCGAAGCGGGTGACGAGTCCGTGAAAGCGTCCGTTCTCGGCGATGATCGCGACCAGCCCGCGATCGAGCACCGCACGCAACGCAGGCAATCCCGCGTCGGGCGGCAACACCTCGAGCGCCTGCGTCATCGCGCTCTCGACCGTCGCGTCGAAGCGCGCCGGATCGTCGAGCACGTGCAGCAGCACGTCGGACTCGTCGACGATTCCGACGATGCGCCCGTTCTCGAGCACCGGCAACTGCGAGACGTCGGCCGAGCGCATCCGCTGGAACGCGCTGCGCAGCGTGTCGCCGCGCTGCGCGTGGATCACGCCGCCCTCATCATAGCGCCGGCCGATGACGTCGCGCAGGTCGCCGAAGCGTTCGCGCGCGAGCAGCCCCTGGTCGATCATCCAGTTGTCGTTGTAGACCTTCGACAGATAGCGCGTGCCGGTGTCGCACACCAGCGAGACGATGCGCTTCGGCTCGGTCTGCTCGCGGCACCAGCGCAGCGCGGCGGCGAGCAGCGTACCGGTGGAGGAGCCGCCCGCGATGCCCTCGGCGCGCAGCAGCTCGCGTGCGGCGGCGAAGCTCTCCTCGTCGGGAATCGAGTACGCGCTGCGCACGAGCGAGAAATCGGCGATCGACGGAACGAAATCCTCGCCGATGCCTTCGACCGCCCACGAGCCGGCCTCGCCGATCTTTCCGCTGCGCACGTAGTCGGCGAGCACCGAGCCCTGCGGATCGGCGAGCACGAACTCGACGTCCGGCGCCACTTCGCGGAAGAACGCGGTGAGTCCGCCGAGCGTGCCGCCCGAGCCGACGCCGCAGACGATCGCGTCGATCGCGTGGCCGCTCTGCGCCCACAGCTCGGGGCCGGTGGACCAGCGGTGCGCCGACGCGTTGTCGGGGTTGTTGAACTGGTCGACATAGAAGGCGCCGGGAATCTCTCGCGCCAGGCGCGCGGCCCGATCCTGGTAGTAGTCGGGATGGCCGCGCACGACGTCCGATCGGGTCGTGTGCACCTCGGCGCCGAGCGCCTTCAGGTGCAGTACCTTCTCGGCCGACATCTTGTCGGGAACGACTAGCACCACCCGGTAGCCCTTTGCGCGCGCGACGAGCGCCAGGCCGAGCCCCGTGTTCCCCGCGGTGGCTTCGACGATCGTGCCGCCCTCGCGCAGCTGGCCCCGGCGCTCGGCACCTTCGATCATCCACAGGCCGATGCGGTCCTTGATCGAGCCGCCGGGGTTCTGCGATTCCAGCTTCAGGAACAGGCGGCACGGGCCGGTGTCGAGTCGCGTGACTTCCAGCAGCGGCGTGTTGCCGATGAGCCCGAGCACACCCGGGCGAGGGAGAGAAGGCATGGACGAGAGACCTCCGGACGCACGAAGCACGGAACGATCAGAAGATCAGCTTCCCGGTTCCGATCACGACGAGCAGCCCGATCAGGAAGATGATCACGATGATCCACAGCAGGATTTTCATGTAGGGCCTCCACGATCGCGAAACGTGTGCCGGAGCAAGCCGGACGCCCGACTGACGACAGGCTGAAGACCGATCCGTTCAGCGCAGCCGCTCGAGGAAGGCGGCCATGTCGCACGCGTCACGCTCGCCGACGCCGAGATCGGGCATCGCGGTGCCGGGCGAGACCGCCTGCGGATGGCGAATCCACCCGACCAAATTCTCGTGCGTGTTCGGCAGCTGCCCGGCGATGTACCGGCGCGTGGCCATCCGCTCCAGGGGCGGTCCGACGTACGACTCCGCCGCGACCACGCCCGGGATCACGTGGCAGCCGACGCAGCCGAACTGGCGCAGCGCGCGCCGGCCGTTCTCGGCGTCCGCCACGCGCTCGGGATGGCTCGGCGGCGCCTCGGGCTGCGCGCGCGGTCCGGCCGCCCGGCTTTCGCGATACGCCTGCGGCGACAGCCCGGGCAGCGTCTTCAGGAAAGCGACGACCGCCCACAGCTCGTCGTCGGCGAGCCGGAACTGCCACGCCGGCATGCCGGTCATCTTGATGCCGTTGCGAATCACCCAGTACAGCTGCGACGGCGTCCACTCGCGCGCGGTGTGCGACAGGCTGCCGGGAAGCGGCGTCAGGCCGAGCGCGAACGGCTCGGGCGCGACGCCCGGCGCGCCATGACATTGCACGCAATGCGTGCGGAAGTGATGCAGGCCCTGCGCGACGAGCGCCGGATCGTCGAGCGCGGGCGGCTCGATCGCCGCCGCGCGCCGTCGGACGGACTGGCGCAGGCCCGTCTGCAGCGCCCAGAACGTCGGCCGCAGATGTTGGTCGGTGGCCGAGACGTCGTACGCACCGGAATAGAGAATCGCCAGCCCGCCCACGACGGCGGCGATCGCGAGCGACAGGAGGATGCCGAGGGTTCTCATCGCGCCGTCAATCGAGCGTGAACAGGTAGGCGACCATGTCGCGCGCGTGCGCTTCGCTCACCTGCAGATCGGGCATGCGCGTCATCGGATCGAAACGTTGCGGCGCACGGATCCATTGCGCCATCGTCTCCGGCCGGTTCGGCACGCGCCCGGCGAGATAGGTGCGCCGAGCGATGTGCGTGAGCGGCGGACCGACGTTGCCGCGCGCGTTCACCACGCCCGGAATGAGATGGCATTCGCCGCAGCCGAACTGTCGCAGCAGCAGTCGCCCGTTGGCCGCATCGGCCTGGAGGCGTTGCATCGCCGGATCGCCGCAGCCCGCGACGACGAGCGCGAGCAGCACCGGCCCGGCCGCCCGCAGCGTCCATCGCGAACGGGTGCCTGCGCTCAGGCGCACGTCGGCACCGCCCACGCCGGGATCGTCTCGAAGACGACGGCGACGAACGCGAAGGCCGCGATCGCTCCCGACAGCCAATGCTCGAAATGCGCGCGCCCGATCCAGCCGCGCGCCATCGTCGCGAGCAGCAGCGCACCGGCGACAATGCTCGCGCCGACGACCATCCGCGGCACGAGGTGCTCGAAGCCGCGCGCGCAGCCCAGCGCCGTGAAGCCGTAGATCGCGGCGAAATGCGCGGCCCAGACGACGATGCCCATCGAGACACGGAGCGAGCGAGCGGCCAGGTTCATCGGATCACCCTACGAGCCGCGGGAAGCCGTGCACGAGCACGACGCCCGCAAGCGACTGCGCGACGGTGTAGTGCGCGAACAGGCGCGCGTTGTCGAAGGTGACGCGCCGCACCGCGTCGAGCTTCCCGGCGAGCGCACGCGCGACGACGAACAGCGCCATCGACAGCGCCACCACGACGAAGAAGCCGCCGAGCACGACGACGAGCGACACCGCCGCACCGTAGCCGGACGCCGTCGGCTCGAGCGTCCGATGCGCGAGCAGCTCGACCGCGAAGGCGCCGGCCAGCAGCAGCGCGGCCACGAGGAGCGCAGCGGCGCACCAGCGCGATCGCCCCTGCCGCAGCAGGCGGTTCGCCGCGCCGAGGCCCGCGCTCGCGGCGGCGAAGAGTAGCGCCGCGCCCAGCGGCCATCCGGCATGCGGCAGCGCATCGGGCGAAGGCCACGCCTGCGGCGACACGGTCCACAGGTACAGATAGGCGAAGATCGCACTCCCGTACAGCGACGCGGCGACGAGCAGCAGCACGACGACGCCCCACCACGCCTGCGACATCGGACCGTGCACGTAGGCGGGCAGCACGATCCCGCCGCCGATCTCGACCGGCCGCCCGGGCGGAGGAGGATCGAGGAACCACGCCCAGTGCACGATCGCGCCGAGCGCGATCGCCGCGCAGACGACGGCGATCGGGTACAGCTTCACGGTGAGCGCCAGGAAGAAGGCCGCGAGGAACACGGCGGCGACGAACGGCGGCCAGCCCGGCATCGGCATGCGCAGCACGTATTGCGGCTTCGCGTCGAAGGCGCTCGTGATCAGCGTCTCGCGCCCGCCGGTCGCCGCCCCGGGCAGGTAGTAATGCCCGTTCTTCACGTGCTCGGCGAGATCGGCCTGGTCCCACAGGGGTTCGCGGCTCGTCACGATCGGGATGCTGCGATTCGAATAGTTGCCGCCCGGCAGCCATTCCAGCGTGCCGGCGTTCCACAGGTTGCCCGCGCTGTGCTCGAGCGTGAGGCGGAACCGGCGCGCGACGTCGAAGAACAGCAGCGCGATTCCGGCGGCGAGGACGAAGGCGCCGACGGTCGAGACGAGATTCAGCGCTCCCCAGCCCAGCTCCTCGGGATAGGTGTAGACGCGGCGCGGCATGCCGGCCAGGCCGGTGACGTGCATCGGGAAGAACGCGACGTTGAAGCCGACGAAGATCAGCGCGAAGACCCAGCGCCCGACACGCTCGGACAGCGCGAGCCGGCTCGAGAACGGCACCCAGTAGTAGAGCGCCGCCAGCAGCGGGAACACCATTCCGCCGATCAGCACGTAGTGCAGGTGCGCGACGATGAAATAGGTGTCGTGCGCCTGCCAGTCGAAGGGAACGACGGCGACCATCACGCCGGTGAGCCCCCCGAGCACGAAGACGAACAGGAAGCCGAGCACGAACAGCGTCGCCGTCGTCCATTGCACGCGGCCCGACGCGAGCGTGGCGATCCACGCGAAGACCTGGATTCCGCTCGGGATCGCCACCGCCGTGCTCGCCGCCTGGAAATAGGCGAGCGACAGCTGCGGAATGCCGGTGGCGAACATGTGGTGCACCCACAGGCCGAAGCTCAGGAAGCCGGTGGCGATCAGCGCGAGCACGACGAGCCGGTAGGCGACGAGCGGGCGCCGCGCGAGCGTGGGCACGATCATCGACACCATTCCGGCGGCTGGCAGGAAGATGATGTAGACCTCGGGGTGCCCGAAGAACCAGAACAGGTGCTGCCACAGCAGCGCGTCGCCGCCACGCGCCGCATCGAAGAACGGCCAGTCGAAGGCACGCTGCAGCTCGAGCAGTGCCGTGGTGAGGATCACCGCCGGAAACGCGAAGACGATCATCGTCGCGAAGACGAGCATCGCCCACGCGAAGATCGGCATGCGCGCGAGCGTCATGCCCGGTGCGCGCGTGCGCAGGACGCCGACCAGGATCTCGATCGCGCCGGCGATCGCCGAGATCTCGATGAAGCCGATGCCGAGCAGCCAGAAGTCCTGGTTCACCCGCGGCGACCAGCGCGCATCGGTCAACGGCGGATTCATGAACCAGCCGCCGTCGGGCGCCCAGCCGACGAGCAGGCTGAGGAAGAAGCCCAGACCGCCGATGAAATACAGCCAGAACGCGAAGGCCGACAGGCGCGGGAACGGCAGGTCGCGGGCGCCGAGCATGTTCGGCAGCAGCGCCACGCCCATCGCCTCGACCGCCGGCACGGCGAACAGGAACATCATCATCGTGCCGTGCATCGTGAACAGCTGGTTGTACAGGTCGGGACCGATCAGGTCGTTCGCGGGCACGGCGAGCTGCAGGCGCATCGCGAGCGCGAGCACGCCGGCGAGCGCGAAGAACAGCAGCGCGGCACCCAGGTAGAAGACGCCGACGTAGTTGTTGTTGATGACGGTGAGAAAGGCGATCCCGCGCGGTGCCGCCCACAGGCGCCGCAGCTCGTCGACCTCGCCGGGCGGGCGCGGAGCGGGGTTGGGCAGCAGCGGCATCGTCAATCGAGGCCCGCGAGATACGCGGTCAGGGCACCCAGTTCCTCCTGCGTGAACGCATCGAACTCGGGCATTCCGTTGCCCGGCTTCAGGTGCTGGCTCGAGGCGATCCATCGCTGCAGCGTCGCCGGCTCGTTGGGCAGGAGGCCGCCGCCGATCGAGACGCGGCTGGCCAGATGGGTCAGGTCGGGCCCGCGCGTCCCGGCGGCGCGAGTCCCGCGCACGGTGTGACACACCGCGCAGCTCGCCTCGAAGAGCGCGAGCCCGGCGACGTTCGCGCTGGCGCCCGCTTCGGCGCGCTGCCCCCTGCGCCACCGCTCGAACTCGTCCGACGGCTGCGCGATCACGTGCAGCGCCATTTGCGCATGCGCGGTGCCGCAATACTCGGCGCACTGCCCGCGCCAGGCGCCCTCCCGATCGGCGACGATCACCAGCCGGTTCGTCCGGCCGGGGATCATGTCGAGCTTGCCGGCGAGCGACGGAACCCAGAAGCTGTGCAGCACGTCGGCCGACGTCAGCCGCAGCTCGACGGCCGCGCCGACCGGCACGTGCAATTCATTGGCGGTGGCGAAATCGAGGCCGCCGCGCTCGTCGAGATACTCGACGCGCCACCACCACTGCTCGCCGACGATCTCGACGACGAGATCGGAACGCGTCATCGACGCGAGCCGCCGCGGCGCCGAGAACAGCGAATCGACCAGCAGCGCGGAGAGCACGACCAGCGGAAACACGAAGCCGCCGACGACGACGGTCCCGCGGCCGCCGAGCCAGCGCGGTGCGCGCCACAGCGCGATCGCGGCGAGCACGAGCACGAGCACGAAGATCGCCGTCGCCCCGGCGAACAGCAGCCAGGCGATGCGGGCGATCTCGGCGGCCTCGGGTCCGGCCGGCGCGAGAGCGGATTGGGGCCCGTCGAGCACGTCCATGCGGGAGCTCCGGCAGCGGGCGCCCGCAAACGAGGCTCCTGCCCGCTCGGCTACCATCGCGGAGCGCCGCGCCGACGCGGCGAAGGATTCCGCGGATGCAGCGATCCCGACTTCGACCCACGCTTTCGACCCGACGCAAGACGCCCGCGGGCGCAGGCGGCGCCGCGCTCGCCCGCGCGTGGGCGCTCGCCGTGGCGGCGCTGGCCGCCATCGCCACGGCGACGCCGTCGCCGGCGGCGGCCTCCGGGCCAGCCGAACGCGACGAGGCGCGCTCGGGGCGCGAGATCTACGACCGCACCTGCAGCGCGTGCCACGCGACCGGCGTCGCCGGCGCACCGCGCCACGGCGACGCGACCGCGTGGAAGCCGCTGATCGAGGAAGGCCAGGACGTCCTCACCGCGCACGCGTGGGTCGGCGTGCGGGCGATGCCGCCGCGCGGCGGCGACCCGGATCTGTCGCTCGCCGGATTCGCACGGGCCGTCGCCTACATGGCGCGCGCCGCGGGCGGCGACTGGGCCGACCCCGACGAGGCGATGCTCGAGAGGATCCGCGCGGAGGAAGCGAAACGCCGTGCCTCGTCAGACGACGACGAAGACGACGAAGATGACGAAGACAACGAAGACGAAGACGACGACGAAGGCGAAAGCGACGACGACTGAGACGAAAATGGCCCCGGCTATAATCCTCCGCTCCGATTCCTCGAGGGGGCGCCACGCATGAGCGACGAGCATCAGTCCTTCATCAAGAGTCCACGACAACTGATCGTCGTCGTCATTCTCGCGTTCGTCGTCCCGATCGCGGTCATCGCGCTGATCTCCGCTTTCGTCTCCACCACGACGCGTACCGGCGCCGGCTCGGACTCGATGACGCCCGAGGCGATCGCCGAGCGGCTGCAGCCCGTCGGCCGCCTGGAAGTGGCCGAAGCCGGTGCACCGGAAGGCACAGCGGCCGCGGCCGCCCCGGCGCAAGCGGCCGCCCCGGCGCAGCCGGAGCACGCCACGGCACCGGCCGCGGCGCCCGCAGCCGGGGGCGCGTCGCCCACGCAGACCGCCGCGGCGGATGCGGCGGCGGGTGAGAAGGTCTACAAGAGCGCCTGCAGCGTGTGCCACGACAGCGGCGTCGCGGGCGCACCGAAGCACGGCGACGCCGCGGCCTGGAAACCGCGCATCGAGCAGGGCTTCGACGTTCTCGTGAAGCACTCGATCGACGGCATCCGCGCGATGCCGCCGCGCGGCGGCAACGCGGGTCTGAGCGACGAGCAGATGCGCGACGCCGTCGCGTATATGACCGAAGCGGTGCAGTGAGCGGCGCGACGCGCTTCGGCTGAGCGCGCCGCGAACGCCCCCAGGCGCCTCAGCTCGCCGGCGGCTCCTCAGCTCGCCGGCGGCTCGAGCCGGCCGAACACCTTCTCCAGCGCCATCCCGATCGACACGAGCCGGCGGTCGCTGCCCTGCGGTCCGTCGATCTCCAGGCCGATCGGCAGCCGGGTCGTCGCGCCGAGCCCGACCGGCAGCGTGATGCCCGGCACCCCGGCATTGCTGCCCGGATCGGTGTTGCGGATGTAGCGCACGAAGTTCTCGAGGCTGCTCGACTCCGGACCGGCGGGCATCGCCACCGAAGGGACGGTCGGGAAGACGATTCCGTCGAGTCGGTGCTGCGCGAAGGTGTCCGCGTACAGTTTCTGCAGCGCGGGACGCGCCTCGCGCATCGCGGCCTCGTAGGCCGGCTGCGCATCGACCGGCGCACCGTCGGGCCCGGGCAGCTTGCGCGGCAGCACGAACGATTCGTAGGTGGCCTTCACGTCGGGACTCGCGATCTCGGCGGCGAGCTTCTCGAGCGTGACGTTCGTCGAGTGGTATTTCAGGTATCCGTCGACGTCGTCGTGCGCCTCGAACAGCGCGACCGGAAAGCCGACCTTGCCGTTGAGCTCCATCAGCTGCGGCATCTCGACGTCGACGAGGGTGACGCCGGCGCCGCGAAGCTTCTCCAGCGCGGCGTCCATCGCCGCCTTCGTGTCGGCGTCGAGGTCGGCGAAGAGCGGCGCGACGACGCCGAGCCGCACCTCGCGCAGCTCGGCCGCCTGCACCGGCGCATCGCCGGTGATCACCCGATCGAGCAGCTCGACGTCGATCATCGATACCGCCATCGGCCCGGCGGTGTCGCGCGTGTGCGAGATCGGCGTGATGCCGCGCTGCGAATAGCGGCCGACGGTGGGACGCAGCGCCGCGCAGCCGTTGAACGCGCAGGGGATGCGCACCGAGCCGCCGGTGTCGGTACCGATGCCCGCAGGCGCGATGCGCGCGCCGATCGCGGCGCCGTTGCCCGACGACGACCCGCCCGCCATCCGAGTCGGGTCATAGGCGTTGCGAACGCCGTACGACTCGCCGGTCTTGAAGGCCGTGTTGTAGCCGCTGATGCCGAAGGCGAGCTCGTGCATGTTCGTCTTGCCCATCACGATCGCACCCGCGTCGCGCAGCTTGCGCACGACCGTCGCGTCGATGCTCGGCTCGAAGTCCTTCAGCGCGGGCGTGCCGGCGGTGTTGCGCAGCCCGGCGACGTGGATGTTGTCCTTGACGACGATCGGCAGCCCATCGAGCGGCAGGCACTTGCCGCGCGCGCTGCGCGAGGTGTCGGCGGCGCGCGCCGCGCGCAGCGCGGGCGCCTCGTCGAGCGTGATGAACGCGTTCAGGTCGGGACGCGTGCGCGCGCGCGCGAGATAGGCCTGCATCAGCGACTGGCTGGCGAAGCGTCCTTCGCAGACGGCCTGCACGGCCTCGGCGGCGCTCAGCGTGTCGATCGGCGGCTCCGGTCCGGCCGCGAGCGCCGTTCCGCCGCCGACCAGGGTGAAGAAGACGCCCAGCGCACCGCGCAGGGCTCGCGGGGTCGTTTCGGTCGAGGACACGAGAGGATGCATCGGAGCCTCCCCGGAGAACGAGCGATACGCGGGCATTCTCGCGCAATGCGCCGGAGAGGGGCGCCACGGTCCGACGCGCCGTGGGGGCGCCGGCGCCGCTGTTCCGCAGGCCGCCTTTCAGGTCTCCGGGTACGGCGCGCCGGAGCGCAGGAAGCTCGCCACCGCGTCGCGCGCCTCGCTGCCGACGACGGTGGCGACGAAGCGCTCCCGCTCGGCCTCGAGCGCGCGCTCGACCGTGTCGAGGTCGCCGGCGAGCAGCCGCTTGCCCTCGCGCATCGTCGCGCCCGGTGCGGCGGCGATGCGCGCGGCCGCGTCGCGCGCGAGCGCCGCGACCCGCGGCGGCGGCGCGAGCTGCGTGACGAGCCCGCAGGCGAGCGCCTCCTCGGCGGCGATCGGGCGGTCGAGCAGCAGGCAGGCGGAGGCGCGCCGGCGCCCGATGACGTGCGGCAGCAGCGCGGTCCAGCCGCCGTCGGGCGTCCACCCGACGCGCGCGTACCGCGGATCGAAGACGCAATCGTCCGCGGCGACGACGACGTCGCAGCCGAGCACGAGCCCGACCGCACCGCCCGCGACGGTGCCGCGCACCGCGCCGACCACCGGCTGCGGCAGGCGCAGCAGCGAGACGATCGCCTGGTTCAGCAGCCCGACCAGCTCGGCCGCGTAGGTCCCCAGCGCCGGTCCCTGCATCTCCTGGGCGAAGCGGCGCAGGTCGCCGCCGATCGAGAACGCGTCGCCGTCGGCGCCGAGCACGACGGCCCGCGTCTCCTCGCGCCGCGCGATCTCCTCGAGCGCCACGCACAGGTCGAGCAGCAGGTCGGGCACGAGCGCGTTGCGCATCGACGCCCGCGCGAGCGTCACCGTGGACACGGCGCCGGCGTGCACCGAACGCACGGCAGGGGTCGCGCTCATCGAACGCTCCGCGCGATCGCGCGCGCGCGCAGCCGCCCGACGATGCCGCTCGGGAAGTAGTAGACCGACAGCACGAAGAGCAGCCCGAGCCACAGCAGCCAGCGATCGGGCGAGAACAGCGCCGCGGCGACCGGCACCGGCTCGAGCGCTGCCGAGACGAGCCCCATCAGGTCCTGCAGGTAGCTCTGCGCGAGCACGAAGAGAGCGCTGCCGATCACCGCGCCGTACATCGTGCCCATGCCGCCGATGACGACGATCAGCAGGATGTCGAGCATGATCTCGAAGGACAGCGACGTGTCGGGCCCGTTGTAGCGCAGCCAGATCGCGAGCAGCGCACCGGCCACGGTGGCGAACAGCGCGCCGAGCACCGTCGACACGGTGCGGAAGACCACGGTCCGGTAGCCGATCGCCTCGGCGCGGAAGTCGTTCTCGCGGATCGCCTGCAGCACCCGTCCGAACGGCGAGTTGACGATGCGCAGCAGCACGAGGAAGAGCGCGAGCACCGAGAAGAAGACGAGGTAGTACGTCAGGAACCGACCGTCGATCGACGCGCCAAGCACGGTCTCGCCGTCGAAGAGCTCGAACGAAGGCTGCAGCACCTCGGGAACCCGGAAGCTCAGGCCGTCCTCGCCCCCGGTGAATTCGGAGAGCTGCGAAGCGAGCGTCTGGAACGCGGCGGCCACGGCGAGCGTGATCATCGCGAAGAAGATCGCGCGCACGCGCAGGCTGAACAGCCCGATCGCCAGCGCGAGCAGCGCCGACAGCGCGAGCGCGAGCAGCAGGCCGGCGCCGATCGCGTCCCATCCCGGCCCCATCCGGGTGCTGGCGATCGCCACGCCGTAGGCGCCGATGCCGAAGAACATCGTGTGCGCGAAAGAGACGATGCCGGTGTAGCCGAGCAGCAGGTCGTAGCTGGCGACGAGCAGCACGAAGACGAGCACCTTCGCCGCGACCGACAGCGAACGCGCACCGGGGAAGACGAAGGGCGCGAGCAGCAGCGCGAGCACGATCGCGATCAGGATCGCCGCGACGAGACGGCTGCGCGGATAGTCGCCGGAGAGCAGCGCGCGGATCATCGTCGCGCTCCCCTCAGCGGCGCGCGATCGGGAACAGCCCCTGCGGGCGCCACAGCAGGATCGCCATCATCAGCAGGATGTTCGAGAACAGCGCCACCTTCGGCGCGAGGAAGCCCGTGTAGTTCGCCATCAATCCGACGAGCAGCGCGCCGACGAAGCAGCCGGTCGTCGAGCCGAGGCCGCCGATGATGATGACGATGAAGATGAGGATGTTGACCTGCGCGCCCATCTGCGGGACGACGCTCTGCTGGTACAGCCCCCACATGACGCCGCCCAGGCCGGCGAGCGCCGATCCGACGACGAACACGCCGACGAACAGGCGCCGGATCCGGTAGCCGAGGCTTTCGACCATCTCGCGGTCCTGCACGCCGGCACGGATCAGCAGCCCGATCTTCGTGCGCTCGAGCACGAAGAGCAGCACGAGGAAGACGACGAGCCCGACCGCGACGGCGAGCAGGCGGTATTTCTCGATCGCCGCGTCGCCGACGAGATACGCGCCGCGCAGCGCCGCCGGCAGCGGCAGCGGGATCTGCTGCGGACCCCAGATCACCTTGATCAGCTCCTCGCCGATGATCATCCCGCCCATCGTGATCAAGATCTGCTTCAGGTGGTTGCCGTAGACCGGGCGCACGATCAGTCGCTCGAAGACCGCGCCGAGGGCCGCGGCGACGGCCATCGCGACGAGCATCGCCAGGCCGATCGCGCCGAGGTTCGCGGCGATCGACGTCGACTCGGTCCACGCACCGAGCGGCGCGAGCACCGACATCGCGACGAAGGCGCCGAAGGCGATGAACACGCCGTGCCCGAAGTTCAGCACGTCCATCAGCCCGAAGACGAGCGTGAGCCCCGAGGCGACGATGAAGACGATCATGCCCATCGCCAGCCCGGCGACCGTGAGCGTGGCCCAGGTGGGCACGCTGCCGACGAGCGGCAGCGCGACGAGCGCGAGCAGCGCGACGAGCGCGTACGGCAGCAGCCGGTCGTACGGCGTCATCGCGGCGCGCCCCGGCGCGGCACGAACGCCGGCTTCATTGGTGCGCTCCCAGCGAAAGCCCGAGCAGGCGCCGCTGCAGCGCCTCGTCGGCGGCGAGCGCCGCCATCGCGCCGCGATGCACGATCCGCCCGTCCTCCATCACGGCGACGTGATCGCCCAGCTCGCGCGCGAACGCGAAGTTCTGCTCGACCAGCAGGATCGTCGCGCCGGCGGCCTTCAGCTCGCGGAACGCATCGCGCATGTTGCGGATGATCGACGGCGCCAGGCCCTTGCTCGGCTCGTCGACCAGGATCAGCTCGCGCGGCTCGACGATCGCGCGCGAGACCGCGAGCATCTGCTTCTGCCCGCCGGAGAGCAGGCCCGCCGGATGGTCGCGAAACTTGCGCATCGCCGGAAACAGCGTCTCGATCCAGCGCAGCCGCTCGGCATCGATCGCGTCGGCGTCGCGCGCGCCGCGCGCCGCCAGCAGCAGGTTCTCGCGCACGGTGAGGTCGGCGAAGATCCCCATGCTCTCGGGCACGTAGGCGATTCCCAGCCGCGCGATATCGGGGGTCGCCAGCCGCGTGATGTCCTCGCCGCGAAAGCGCACGCGTCCTTCGCTCGCGCTCCACAGGCCCATGATCGTGCGCAGCGTCGTCGTCTTGCCGGCGCCGTTGCGCCCGAGCAGCAGCGTCGTCTGGCCGGCCGGAACCTCGAGGTCGACGCCGTGCAGGATGTGATACGCGCCGATGTGCGTATGCACGCCCTCGAGCGACAGGAGCGGTGCGCCGCTTCGCACGCTCACGACACGAGCTCCGCTTCCTCGTCGGCCGTCATGCCGAGATAGGCCTGTTGCACGACCGGCGAGGCGATCACCTCGGCCGGCGGCCCGTCGGCGGCGAGCCGGCCGTTGTGCAGCACGATGATGCGGTCGCTGAGTTCGCGCACGACGTCCATCTTGTGCTCGACGAGCAGGATCGTCTTCGTCGCGTCGCGCTTGATGTCGCGGATGAGGTCGAGGATCACCGGCACCTCGTCGACGCTCATCCCCGCGGTCGGCTCGTCGAACATGAACACGGTCGGCTCGAGCGCGAGCAGGATGCCGACCTCGAGCTTGCGCTGGTCGCCGTGCGGCAAGCTACTCGCCGCCGCGTCGCGCCGCGCGGTGAGCGCGATGCGCTCGAGGATCGCCTCGGCCTCGGCGACGAGCGCGCGATGGCTCGACCAGATCGACCACAGGTTCAGTCCCATGCCGCGCCGCGCCTGGATCGCCAGCCGCACGTTCTCGAGCACGGTGAGATTGGGAAAGAGGTTCGTGAGCTGGAACGCACGGCCGAGGCCCCGCTTCGTGCGCTCGGGCGCGGGCAGCCCGCTGATGTCGTCGCCGCCGACGAGCACGCGACCGGCACTGGCCTTCAGCTGGCCGGAGATCAGGTTGAAGTACGTCGTCTTGCCGGCGCCGTTGGGGCCGACGATGGCGGTGAGGGTGCCCGGGCGGAACGCGCACGACACCGAGTCGACGGCGACGTGGCCGCCGAAACGAATCGTGAGCTCCTGCGTTTCGAGCGAGGGGGTCATGCGGATGTCTTTGCGTGCGTACGGCTCGCGGGGACGACGACGGATCGCGCCCTGCGTTTCGGCGGCCATGAAGCCGCCCCTTCGGGGTCCCCTGCGCTGCTCACCATCGCGGGCGGCTGCGCAACTCGCCCTCGTCGCGGCGGCCCTTCGGGCCTTGCGCCTCGGAACTCGAACAGTGCTCGCCGACTTCCCCCGCGATGGCTGCGCTGCTCGGCGGCTTCAAGGCCGCCGAAACGCAGGGCGCAATCCGTCGTCGTCTCGACACGTCGCGGCGTGCGACGGAAACATCGCGCGGCGTCGATTCGCTCGAACGCTTTCGCGTTGCCGAGGTGTGTTCCACGTTCATCGCGTCTTCATTGGCTGGTCGTACGCATCCGCGATCGTCGGCAATGCGCCCTTCTCGCGTACCGACCCGCGTCGATGCTGCGACGGGCCGGCGTGCGTAGGC
>DATGRE010000009.1:0-6680 GCA_035303885.1 Zeimonas sp.
TTCGGCGGCGAGCTGCGACAGCGAGCGCGTCACGGTTTCGCGCGAGGTGTTGATCATCGTCGCGATGTCCTGGTGCGTGGGCATCTCGTTGATCAGCCACATGCCGCGCGGGCCCGCCTCCTTGATGTGATCGAGCAGCGCGCAGATGCGCTGGTGCACGTTCGGCAGCGACTGCACTGCGCGCAGCTCGCTCATCCGGCGGATCTTGTGCGCGAGGTGCTTCATCATCGCTTCGGCCACGCGCGGCGACTGGAAGAACAGCTCGCGCGCGAGCGCCCCCGGCGTCTGCAGCACGGTCGACGGCACGAGCGCGATCAGCGTGGCCGAGCGCGGCTGGCGATCGATCACCGACAGCTCGCCGAAGAACTGGCCCTCGCGGATGATGTTCAGCGCCACCTCGCGCCCGTCGGCGAGGTAGTCGACGACCTGCAGCCGCCCGGAGAGCAGGAACGAGAGCTGGTCGAGGCCGGGACCCTTCATCAGCGCCGGCGATCGGCGCGGGTAGTGCACGAGCCGCGAGGCTTCGAGCACCCGGTCGAGCTGGCGCTCGCCGAGCAGCTCGAGGATCGGCAATGCGCGCAGCGTTTCCCGTGTGATGTCGATCGTTCTCGTTCTTTTCCTGTCCAGCACGTCGGTCCCGTTCGCGCGGCGAAGATCCCGTTCGCGCGCCGGGGATGATACGCGAGGGGCACGTGCCTGAGAACGGTACAATCGCGCTCGACCGGCAGCGCCTATTCACGTTCGCGGCCGTACCTCCCGGGAAAGAAGCTCGATGAAGACCGCGATCGTTACCGGCATCACCGGCCAGGATGGCGCCTATCTCGCCCAGCTGCTGCTCGAAAAGGGCTATCGCGTGGTCGGCACCTATCGGCGTACCAGCTCGGTGAATTTCTGGCGCATCGAGACGCTGGGCATCGAGCGCCACGAGCGCCTGCAGCTGGTCGAGTACGACCTCACCGATCCCGGCGCCGGCATCCGGCTGCTGCAGCAGCATCGGCCCGCCGAGGTCTACAACCTCGCCGCGCAGAGCTTCGTCGGTGTCTCTTTCGAGCAACCGGTGGTCACCGCGCAGATCACCGCCGTCGGCGCGCTGCATCTGCTCGAGGCGATCCGCATCGTCGATCCGACGATCCGCTTCTACCAGGCGAGCACCTCCGAGATGTTCGGCAAGGTGCACGCGGTTCCGCAGAACGAGGACACGCCGTTCCATCCGCGCAGCCCCTACGGCGTGGCCAAGCTCTACGCGCACTGGATCACCGTGAACTATCGCGAGAGCTACGGCATCTTCGCGACCAGCGGCATCCTCTTCAACCACGAGTCGCCGCTGCGCGGGCGCGAGTTCGTCACGCGCAAGATCACCGACGGAATGGCCCGGCTGCGCCTCGACCGGCTCGACGTGCTCGAGCTCGGCAACCTCGACGCGCGCCGCGATTGGGGCTACGCGCCCGAGTACGTCGAAGGGATGTGGCGCATGCTGCAGGCCGAGCGCTCCGACACCTGGGTGCTCGCCACCGGACGCACGGTGCCCGTGCGCGATTTCGTCACGCTCGCCGCGCGCGCGGCAGGCTTCGATCTCGTCTGGGAAGGCAGCGGCCTCGACGAGGTCGGCATCGACCGCTCGACCTCGCGCGTGCTCGTTCGCGTGAACCCGCGCTTCCATCGTCCGGCGGAAGTCGATCTGCTGATGGGCGATCCCTCGAAAGCGGCAGCCGAGCTCGGCTGGCGCGCCACTACGCCGCTCGAGAAGCTCTGCGAGGTGATGGTCGAGGCCGACCTGCGGCGCGTCGAGCGCGACGCGTCGTTCTAGGAAATGGCTTCGGCCGCGGCGCCGGACACCGTCCTGCTGACGGGTGCGGCCGGCTTCACCGGCCGCTACGTTGCCGCGGCGCTGCGCGCGCGCGGGCATCGGGTCGTCGGGCTGGTGCACGACGCCGACGAAGGGGCCGGCGCGCCGCGCCCGACCGGCGGGGCCCGTCGCACCGGGCAACCCGAGGACGGCCCCGCCTTCGAGCCGCAGCGGGGCGACCTGCTCGATCGCGAGGGGCTGCGCGCGCTCGTCGCCGCAGTGCGCCCGTCGCGCGTCGTGCATCTGGCCGGCCTCGCTTTCGTCGCGCACGACGACGTCGAGGCGATCTACCGCACCAACCTGATCGGCGCGCGCAATCTGCTCGAGGCGCTCGACGCGACGGGCGCGCCGCTCGAATCGGTGGTGCTGGCGAGCAGCGCCAACGTCTACGGCAACTCGCCGGTCGACCCGCTCGACGAAACGGTGCCGCCCGCACCGGCGAACGACTACGGCGTGAGCAAGCTCGCGATGGAGTACATGGCGCGCTGCTGGATGCCGCGGCTGCCGATCACGATCGTGCGACCGTTCAACTACACCGGGGTCGGGCAGTCCGAGCGCTTCCTGCTGCCGAAGATCGTCGCGCATTTCGCGCGCGGCGAGCGCGCGATCGAGCTCGGCAATCTCGACGTCGAGCGCGATTTCTCCGACGTGCGCGCAGTCGCCGAGATTTATGCCCGACTGCTGTCGCGCGCCTTCGCCGGCGAGACTTTCGATCTCTGCTCGGGACGGGCGTACAGCCTGCGCTGGGTGCTCGAGACGATGCAGCGCATCGCCGGCCGTTCGATCGAGGTACGCGTGAACCCGGCCTTCGTGCGTGCGAACGAGGTGCGCCGACTGCGCGGCAGCGGCGCGAAGCTGCGGGCGGCGCTCGGCGATCCGCCGTCGTATCCGCTCGAGGAAACGCTGCGCTGGATGTACGCGCGAATGCGGGAGGCGGCGGGCCCGGGAGCCGCGGGTTGAAGGTCGTCCTCTCGATCGACCCGATCCGGTTTCCGCTGACAGGGATCGGCCGCTATACCTACGAGCTCGCGCGCGCGCTGCAGCAGACCGGCCTGGAGAGCCTGCAGTTCCTGCGGCGCAACCGGCTGCAGCAGGCGTTGCCGGTGCCCGACGACGCGCATCCGATGGCGACGACGCCCTCGTGGAAGCGTTGGGTGCAGAAGAGCCGCATCGCGGTCTTCTTGGCCCGTCGGTTGAACGCCGGATTGCAGGGCCTCGCGTTGCGGGGATTGGAGGACCACCTGTTCCATGGTCCCAATTTCTACCTGCCGCCGTTTCCGGGGCGCAGCGTCGTGACCATCCACGATCTGTGCGTCTACCTGCTGCCGCATACGCAGCCCCCCGAGCGCGTGCGCTACATGCACGCGGAGATCGAGCTTTCGCTGAAGCGCGCGGCCGCGTTGATCACGCCGACCGAAAGCACGCGCATCGAGGTGTCCCGGTTCTTTTCCTGGCCGCTCGAGCGCGTGCACGCGGTTCCGGAGGCGAGCTCGCCGGAGTTCAAGCCTCGTTCCGACGAGGAGTTGTCGACGGGCCTGCGCCCGCTCGGTCTCGTGCCGGGCCGGTACGCGTTGTTCACCGGAACCATCGAGCCGAGGAAGAATCTCGGCGTGCTGCTCGACGCCTATTCGCGCTTGCCGGCCGATGCGCGCGCGCGCTGGCCGCTGGTGATCGCCGGGTTCCGGGGCTGGGAGAGCGACGACCTGCATCGCCGCTTCGAGCGCGCGCAACGCGAGGGTTGGCTGCGCTATCTCGGCTTCGTTCCCGACCGTTCGCTTCCGCTGCTGATGGCCGGGGCGCGGCTCTTCGCCTATCCGTCGCTGTACGAAGGCTTCGGCCTGCCGGTGCTCGAGGCGATGGCGAGCGGCGTTCCCGTCGTCTGTTCGAACGCTGCCAGCCTGCCGGAGGTGGCGGGGCGCGCGGCCGCGTTTCACGCGCCGGACGATGTCGATGCGCTATCGAATCTCTTGCGGGCCGGGCTCGAGGACGACGCGTGGCGCTCGCGCGCCATCGCGGCGGGCCTGGAACGGGCGGCGAGCTTTTCCTGGGATCGCTGCGCGCGCGAGACCCTGGCGGTGTACGAAAGCGTGCTGAACTCGTGACCGGATCGGCCCGCGACTGAAGCCATGCGCGTCCTTCACGTCTACCGAACCTATTTCCCCGATCCCCAGGGCGGGCTGCAGGAAGCGATCCGCCAGGTGGTGCTCGCCACCGGAGCGCTCGGTGTCGAGGCGCGCGTGTTCACGCTGTCGCCGCGCCCGCACCCGAAGTCGATCGAGCGCCCCGAGGGCCGCGTCGTGCGTTCGCGCTCGTTCGTCGCGCCCGCGTCCTGCGATCTCGGCGGCCCGGACGCCTTCGTCGAGTTCGCGCGCCAGGCGCGCTGGGCCGACGTCGTGCACTACCACTTCCCGTGGCCCTTCGCCGACCTGCTGCATCTCACCGCCGGGGTCCGGCGTCGCACGGTGATGACCTACCACTCCGACATCGTGCGCCAGCGCCTGCTCGGACAGCTGTACCGGCCGCTGATGCGGCGGATGCTGCGCTCGATGGACGCGGTCGTCGCCACTTCGCCGGCCTACGCGCGCACCAGTCCGTGGCTCGGGGCGATGGTCGATCCCGAGCGCCTGCGGACGATTCCGCTCGGCATCGTCGAGGAGAGCTACGCGGAGGCGGTCGCCGAGGCGGCATCGATCGATCCGTCCGAGCGCTTCGCCGAAGCGATGCGCGGCTCGGGCGGGCGCGATGGCTATTTCCTGGCGATCGGCGTGCTGCGCTACTACAAGGGCCTCGACGTGCTCGTCGAGGCGGCCGCCCGCAGCGGCGCGCCCGTCGTGATCGCCGGACAGGGACCGATGCGCGCCCGCCTCGAGTCCCTGGCGCGCGAACGCAAGGCGCCGGTGGCCTTTCTCGGCCACGTGAGCGAGGCCGAGAAGATGGCGCTGCTGCGCGACTGCCGCGCGCTCGTGCTGGCCTCGCCGCTGCGCGCCGAGGCTTTCGGCATGGTGCTCGTCGAGGCGGCGATGATGGGGCGTCCGATGATCAGCTGCGAGATCGGCACCGGCACGTCGTACGTGAACGTCGATGGCGAGACCGGCTTCGTCGTCGCCCCCGGCGATCCCGAGGCGCTGGCCGCCGCGATGCGCGCGCTCGACGCCGATCCGGCACGGCGGCGCCGCTTCGGCGCCGCGGCGCGCGAGCGCTATGAGCGCC
The DNA here is from genome assembly GCA_035303885.1 of Zeimonas sp. Lineage (GTDB taxonomy): Bacteria > Pseudomonadota > Gammaproteobacteria > Burkholderiales > Burkholderiaceae_E > Zeimonas. The sequence goes on from DATGRE010000009.1 coordinate 5,057, forward strand.
ACTTCGGCGGTGAAGCGCTCGGGCGCAATTACGTGGAGCTGTACGACGAGGTGTGCCGCGAGCTGGGCGGCGAGATGATTGCCGCTCGTCCCGGTGCACGCTAGAATGGCAGGTTTTTCGTTCCCCGAAGAAGGAAATCGAAGATGGTCGTCATCCGCCTGACGCGCGGTGGTGCCAAGAAGCGCCCGTTCTATCACATCGTCGCGGCGGACAAGCGCAGCCGGCGCGACGGCGAGTTCATCGAGCGTCTCGGGTTCTACAACCCGGTCGCCACCGGCAACGAACCGCCCCTGAGGCTCGCCGTCGAGCGTCTCGAGTACTGGAAGCAGCAGGGCGCGAAGCTGTCGCCGACGGTCGCGCGTCTCGCGCGTGGCTACGCGCACGGGCAGGCGCAGGCCGCCTGAGTCATCGGGCGGCCGCACGCCGCCCCGGCGAGGTCCGGCGCGCAGCCCGGTTCCGATGAGCAGCCGGGTTCCGGAGCGCAGCCGGCCGTCCCCCGATCCGCAGTCGGCCGACGGACCCGCCGATCCGGTTCTCGTCGGGCGCATCACCGGCGCCTGGGGCGTGCGCGGCTGGGTGCGCGTCGCTCCGTTCAACGATCCCCGCCTCTCGCTGCTGCCGCAGCTCGCCACCTGGTGGCTGCGCGACGGTGCGCGTACGCAGGCCGTGCAGATCGAGCGCGCGAAGCCGCACGGCGGCCACGAGATCGTCGCGAAGATCGCCGGCGTCGACGACCGCGATGCCGCGCTCGCATTGGACGGATGCGAGGTGCTGCTCTCGCGCGCGCAGTTCCCCGCGCCGGAGGAAGGCGAGGTCTACTGGACCGACCTGATCGGCTGCACCGTGCTCGATCCCGACGGCGAGCGGCTCGGCGCGGTCGTCGCGATCGAGGACCATCCGGCACATCCGCTGATGCGGGTTGCGGAGGCGGGGGAAGAAAGGGCGGGCGAAGCGGGGACGGATTCCGGGCAGAGGGCCGCCGCCGCGGGAGGGCCCGCGGCGCGTTCGCACGGTCGCCGCGCCCGCGAGCACCTGATCCCGCTCGTTCCCGAGCTCCTATTGTCGCTCGACCTCGACGCCCGCGTCGTCGTTGCCGACTGGCGCCGCGATTACTGAGAGCCGGCCGCATGCGCATCGACGCGATCACGCTGTTCCCGCCGATGTTCGACGCGGTCACGCGCTACGGCATCACCGCGCGCGCGCACGATCGCGGGCTATGGTCGCTCGTCTGCTGGAACCCGCGCGACTTCGCCGCCGACGCGTATCGCAGCATCGACGATCGGCCCTACGGCGGCGGCCCGGGCATGGTCATGCTGCCCGAACCGCTCGCGCGCGCGATCGAAGCGGCGCGCGCGGCGGGGCCCGCCGGGCGCCCGGTGATCGCACTGTCGCCGCAGGGCCGCCCGCTCGACGACGCGCGCGTGCGCGCGCTCGCGCAGACGCCCGGGGCGATCCTCGTCGCCGGCCGCTACGAGGCGATCGACCAGCGCCTGCTCGATCGGTACGTCGACGAGGAGATCGCGGTGGGCGAATTCGTCGTCTCCGGCGGCGAGCTGCCGGCCATGATGCTGATCGACGCCGTCGTGCGGCTGCTGCCCGGGGCGATGAGCGACGAGCGCTCGCC
>DATGRE010000010.1:0-24147 GCA_035303885.1 Zeimonas sp.
CGTGCGGCAGGAAGTCGCCGCCTACGGGCTGCGCATCGACATCGCCGAGGAGATCGGCCGACTGCAGGCGCACGTCGCCGAGATGCGCCGCGTGCTCGCCGGCGCCGGCCCGGTCGGCAAGCGGCTCGACTTCCTGCTGCAGGAGCTGAACCGCGAGGCCAACACGCTCGGCTCGAAGGCGGCCGCCATCGACCTCACCGGTGCCTCGATCGAGCTGAAGGTGCTGATCGAGCAGATCCGCGAACAGGTACAGAATCTCGAATGAACCCCGATCGCGCGCGCGGCAGCGCCGGAAGCCTCTTCGTCGTCGCCGCGCCCTCGGGCGCCGGCAAGACCTCCCTGGTCCGGGCGCTGATCGCCGATCGTCCCCTCTTGCAGCTGTCGGTGTCGTTCACCACGCGCGCGGCGCGCGCCGGCGAGGTCGACGGACGCGACTACCGCTTCATCGATCGCGAGGAGTTCGAACGGCGCCGGCAGGCGGGCGAGTTCCTCGAATGGGCCGAGGTGCATGGCAATCTCTACGCGACGTCACGACACTGGATCGAGGAGCGCATCCGGGCCGGCGTCGACATCGTGCTCGAGATCGACTGGCAGGGTGCGGTGCAGGTGCAGCGGCTGTTCACCGACGCGGTGGGGATCTTCATCGTGCCGCCTTCGATCGACGCGTTGCGCGAGCGCCTCGAGCAGCGCGGCCAGGACAGCGCCGAGGTGATCGAGCGCCGCCTCGCCGCCGCGCGCCTCGAATTGAAGCAGGCGCACCGCTTCCAATATGTTATTATTAATCAAGACTTTGCAACCGCGCTCGCGGAGCTTCGAACGCTGGTCGAGGCGGCGCGCTTGCGGCTGTCCCGGCAACGTGCCCGGCATCCCGCCATCTTCAGCGCGCTCGGCATCGCCGACGATCCCTCCGCATAGGTGAATCATGGCCCGCATCACCGTCGAAGACTGCCTGAAGCAGATCCCGAACCGCTTCGAGCTCACGCTCGCGGCCACCTACCGCGCGCGGATGCTTGCGCAGGGGCACGCGCCGAAGATCGAGTCGAACGACAAGCCCACGGTGACCGCATTGCGCGAAATCGCCGCGGGCAAGGTCGGCCTCGAGATGCTCAAGCGCGTGCCCACATGACGCGCTGTTGATCCGCGACGCTGCGCTCGGCGGTCGATCGCGATGCCCGGCTCGAACCCCACGCTCGAGGCGACCCGCAGGGGGCGCAAGCGCAAGGTGTCGCGTGCACCCGAACCCGAGGTCGACGCCGCGGCGGGCAACGGCTTCACCGTAGCGGCCGACGGACAGAGCGTCGTCTCGCTCGCCGAGCTCACGCGGCGCGCGAGCGCCTACCTGCCGGCCGACGAGCTCACCCGCATCCGAGAGGCGTATCGCTTCGGCGATCAGGCGCATCTCGGCCAGTTCCGCTCCAGCGGCGCGCCGTACATCTCGCACCCGATCGCCGTCGCCGAGATCCTCGCGCAGTGGAAGCTCGACGCCGACACGCTGATGGCGGCGCTGCTGCACGACGTCATCGAGGACACCTCGGTCGCCAAGCCGATCCTCATCGAGCATTTCGGCCCGCACGTCGCCGAGCTGGTCGACGGCCTGTCCAAGCTCGAGCGCGTCGAGTTCGCGTCGAAGGAGCAGCAGCAGGCCGAGAGCTTCCGCAAGATGCTGCTGGCGATGGCGCGCGACGTGCGCGTCATCCTGATCAAGCTCGCCGATCGCCTGCACAACATGCAGACGCTCGACGCGGTCGGGCGCGAGAAACAGCTGCGCATCGCGCGCGAAACGCTCGAGATCTACGCGCCGATCGCCAGCCGCCTCGGCCTGCACGAGCTGTTCCGCGAGCTCACCGACCTTTCCTTCCGCTTCCTGCACCCGTGGCGCCACCAGACGCTGCAGAAGGCGGTGCAGGCCGCACGCGGCAACCGCCGCGAGGTGATCGGACGCATTCTCGAGACGGTGCAGAAGGCGCTTCCCGAGGCCGGCGTGAACGCCGAGGTCTACGGACGCGAGAAATCGCTGTACGCGATCTACCGCAAGATGGACGAGAAGCGGCTGTCGTTCTCGCAGGTGCTCGACGTCTACGGCTTCCGCGTGCTCGTCGACAGCGTATCGCAGTGCTACCTCACGCTGGGCGCGCTGCACGCCACCTTCAAGCCGGTGCCGGGACGCTTCAAGGACTACATCGCGATCCCGAAGATCAACGGCTACCAGTCGCTGCACACGACGCTGGTGGGCCCCTTCGGCACGCCCGTCGAGTTCCAGATCCGCACGCACGAGATGCAGCGCGTCGCGCAGGCCGGCGTCGCCTCGCACTGGCTCTACAAGGCCGAGAAGGAGAGCTTCACCGACCTGCAGAAGCGCACGCACGAGTGGCTGCAGTCGCTGCTCGACATCCAGCGCCAGACCGGCGACTCGCTCGAGTTCATCGAGCACGTCAAGGTCGACCTCTTCCCCGACGCCGTCTACGTGTTCACGCCGCGCGGCCAGATCCGCGCGATGCCGCGCGGGGCCACCATCATCGACTTCGCCTACAGCGTGCACACCGACATCGGCGACCAGGCGGTGGCCGCGCGCGTGAACCAGAAGCCGGTGTCGCTGCGCACCGAGCTGCAGAACGGCGACGTCGTCGAGGTCATCACCGATCCGAACTCGAAGGCGAACCCGAACTGGCTCGGCTTCGTGCGCACCGGCAAAGCCCGCTCGGGCATCCGCCAGTGCCTGAAGACGCTGAAGTACAACGAGTCGGTCGACCTCGGCCGGCGCCTGCTCGCGCAGGCGCTGGGCGCGCTGCGCATCGATGCGGCGAAGCTCGATCCGGCGGTCATCGAGCGCGGCGCGCGCGATGCCGGCGCCAAGAGCGTCGAAGAGCTGCACGCCGACATCGGGCTCGGCAAGCGGCTCGCGCCGGTGGTGGCGCGCACCATCGCGCTGCAGTTCTCCGGCAAGCCGAGCGGCGCGACGCTGATGCTGCCGCGTCCGGCACCGGTCATCGTCAACGGCACCGAGGGGGCGGCGGTCACCTATTCGCCGTGCTGCCACCCGCTGCCCGGCGACGAGATCGTCGGCCACATGCGCGGCGGGCACGGCCTGTACCTGCATCGCGCCGAGTGCAAGGTCGCCGCACGCCAGCGCGCGAAGGACGCCGAGCGCTGGATCGACGTCGACTGGGCCGACGACGTCTCGGGCCAGTTCCGCACCAGCATCGAGGTGCAGGTGCGCAACGACCGCGGCGTGCTCGGCAAGGTCGCCGCCGAGATCGCCGCCAGCGAGGCGAACATCGTCCACGTGGCGATGGACGAGGAGGCGACCGAGACGGCGGCGATGCGCTTCGCGATGATCGTTCGCGACCGCGTGCACCTCGCGCGCGTGATGCGCAACCTGAGGCGGCTCGCCGAGGTCTCGCGCATCACGCGGCTGTAGGTCGGCGGCCGGGCACATCACTCCGCGGCCCCGCTGCGGCACGGGCGCGTCACAACCGCGCCTCCAGGATCAGGTTGAACGGCGTCTCGGTGGCGCGGCGGAAGTGCCGGAATCCCGCCTTGCGGAAGACCTCGGCCAGCCGCCTCTCCCCGGCCTGCGCGCCGAGGACGAGCTTTCCGCCGTCGGCGATCGCGTTCGCGCAGCACAGCGTCGTCGAGGCCGCGTAGTAGATGCGCCCGACCGGCGACACGTTGTCCTCGATGCGGTCGTTGGCGAACGGTTCGACGAGCAGCACGGTCCCGTCGGGAGCGAGGGCCCGCGCCGCGTACCGGGCGACGGCCACCGGATCTCCCATGTCGTGCAGCGCGTCGAAGAAGCAGATGAGGCCGTAGCCCTCGCCCGGATAGTCGCAGGCGGCGGCTACTTCGAAGGCCACGCGCTCGCCCAGCGCGGCGCGGGCGGCATGGCGGCGGGCTTCGAGGACCGACGCGCGGTGCACGTCGAAACCGTGGAAGCGCGATCGCGGAAAGGCTTCGGCCATCAGCAGCGTCGAGTGGCCGTGGCCGCATCCTACGTCGGCGACGCGAATCCCGCGCTCGAGCCGCTCGACGACCCCGTCGAGCGCCGGCAGCCACTCGGAAATCAGGCTACCGCGATAGGCGTTGCGGAAGAACGCGGCCACGCCGCAGAACAGGCGCCCGTCGTGCGCGCTCCACGGCACGCCGTCGCCCGAACGGAACGCGGCGATCGCCTTGTCCTCGTCGAACCACATCGACGCCGGCACCTGCCAGGCATTCGGCACGTAGACGGCGCTGTCCTCGTCGGCCAGCACCATCGCCTGCTCGGGCGAGAGCTCGTAGGTATCGCTCGCCGGGTGGTAGTCGACGTAGCCGCCGGCGACCTGCGAGTTCAGCCACTCGCGAACGTAGCGCGCCGCGCACCCCGTGCGAGCGGCCAGCTCGTCGGCCGCGAGCGGCCCGGCGTCCCACAGTGCCTTGTACAGCCCGAGCTTGCTGCCCAGGCTCACCATCACGCCGCCGTACCCGGCCGCGAGATCGGCGACGGCGCGGGCGACGAAGGCATCCAGCTTCGTACGATCGATGACGGGTGCATCCATTTCCTGACTCCTTGCGGGTTGATCTCGAACGCCTCGAGGCAGGAAGATCATCGCGGCCCGAGGGTCGAAGCGGCAGAGCCGGATTCGCCCGCGATCGGTCCGTTCGTGCCAGGCCGCCGTCATGCGCGAAGACGCGCCCGACAGGAGGACGACATGCCGCCCGCGCCTGCTCCCGCATCCGGCTCCTGTCGCGTCAGCCTGCTGGCGCTGCCCGAAGCCGCCGTCTCGACGCTGTACGGAATCTTCGACGTCCTGGGCGCGCTGCGGCGGCTGCCGGGCGTCCCGCCCGTCCAGGGCACGCAGTTCCGGGTCGACGTCGTCGGCGAGAAACCGGGTCCGATGAAGATCGCCAGCGGCGTTCCGATCGACGTGCGGCTGCCGGTCGACGCCATCCCGGACAGCGACATCGTGATCGTCCCCTCGATCTGGCTCTCGCCGGAAGGCTGGCGCCCGGGCCGCTACCCTCGGCTGCTCGAATGGCTGCGCGCGATGCACGAACGCGGCGCGCTGCTCTGCTCGGCATGCTCCGGGATCTTCCTGCTCGCCGAAACCGGGCTCTTCGACGGACGCGACGCGACCGTGCATTTCGACTATGCACGCACGTTCTCGCAGACCTATCCGTCGGTCCCGATCCACCCCGAGCGGGTGCTCGTGACCTCCGGCGTGCGCCAGGAGCTGGTGAGCTCGGGCGCGTCCGCCAGCTGGCACGACCTGGTCCTGTATCTGATCGCACGCTGCGCCGGCGCGACCCTCGCCCAGGAGGTCGCGCGCGCCTTCGCGCTGCAATGGCATCACGACGGGCTCGCGCCGTACATGGTGTTCCAGGGGCGAAGCGACCACGGCGACGCCGAGATCCTCGCCGCACAGCAGTGGCTGATCCGGCACTTCCCGGTGGGCGCGCCCGTGGAGGAGATGGTCCGGCGATCGCGGCTCAGCGAGCGCACCTTCAAGCGCCGCTTCACCGCCGCCACCGGACTCGCCCCGATCGCCTACGTCCAGCGCCTGCGCATCGAGGAAGCGAAGCGCCGGCTCGAACGCACCGACGATCCGGTCGACGAGATCGGCTGGCGGGTCGGCTACGAAGATCCCGCCTTCTTCCGCCGGCTGTTCAAGCGCACGACCGGGCTCACCCCGGGCGCGTACCGAAAGCGATTCCGCATTCCCGCGTTCGCGCGCCCATAGGGCAAAACGCCGTCGCGGGCCCGTGCCTTCGCCTCAGTCGATCGGCTCGTAGCGCACCTCGAGCACCTCGAGTGCGTCGACCCCCGCAGGCGTCCGCAGCGACACCGTGTCGCCCTCGCGCGCCTTCATCAGCGCGCGCGCGACCGGAGAGATCCAGCTGATGCGCCCGCGCAGCGGATCCACCTCGTCGACGCCGACGATCGACACCGTCTCCTCCTGCTCGCCGTTGCGCAGGTAGGTGACCGTCGCACCGAAGAAGACCTGCTCGGGCGTCTCGACCCCCGAACGGTCGACCACCTCGGCGGCGTCCAGCCGCCGGGTCAGGAAACGGATCCGCCGATCGATCTCGCGCAGGCGCTTCTTGCCGTAGAGATAGTCGCCGTTCTCCGAACGATCGCCGTTCGACGCCGCCCACGACACCACGCGCACGACTTCCGGGCGCTCGACGTCGAGCAGGTGCAGCAGCTCGGCCTTCATCCGCGCGTGCCCCGCCGGGGTCATGTAGTTGCGCGCGCCGGCGGGCAACGGAGAGACTTCGAGTCCTTCGTCGTCGTCCTCGAACGCCTCCTCGCGAACGAAGGCCTTGCTCATGGTGACCGAATTCCTGTGCTGCAGACACGATTGGGCCGAAGATAGCGCATGAGCGCCGCCGACCCGGGCGGCCATCCGCACAGGAGCGCCCCGATGGACGACCGCAGAAGGCTTCGCCGCTATCTCGCGCTCATGCATCACGCCGAGGATGCGCTCGAGCTGTCGCTGCAGGCACCGGAAGTTCCCGTGCCGGCCGAAGCCGTCGCCGCGCTCGACGACCTGGTGCACCGTGCAGAGCCTGGCGTGGAGCGGATGCGCAGCGAGCCGCCCGACCCCGAGGAGATCCGGCGCCTGCTGGCCGGCTGGGTGCATTAGCCGGATCCGGGGGCGGATCCGGGACGGTTGCGGGGGTCAGCTCCCCGCGAGCGCCATTTCCCCGATGAGCACCGACCCCGTGCGCTTCGTTCCGCGCGTGATCTCGTCGGCGCCGACGGCGACGATGCCGCCGAACATCTCGCGCAGGTTGCCCGCGATCGTGACCTCCTCCACCGGGTGCACGATGCGGCCGTCCTCCACCCAGAAGCCGCTCGCCCCGCGCGAATAGTCGCCGGTGACGTAGTTCACGCCGTGCCCCATCAGGTCGGTGACGAACAGCCCGCGGCCGAGCCGGCGCAGCATCGCTTCGAGGGAATCGGCGCGTCGCGTCGCCCGACTGGCGAAGCGCAGGTTGTGCGAGCCGCCGGCGTTGCCGGTGGTACGCATGCCGAGCTTGCGCGCCGAGTACGTCGACAGGAAATACCCCCGGACGACGCCGCGCTCGACCACCTTGCGCCGCTGCGTGGCCACGCCTTCGCCGTCGAAGGGCGCACTGCCGAGCTCACCCGGCAGGAACGGATCCTCGACGATGTCGAGATGCTCGGGGAACACGCGCTGCCCGAGCGAATCGACGAGAAAGCTCGAGCGCCGATACAGCGCGCCGCCGCTGGCGGCCTGCACGAAATGGCCCAGCAGCCCGCAGGCGAGCGGCGCCTCGAAGAGCACGGGAACGCGCTGCGTCGGAACCCGGCGTGCGCCCAGCCGCGACAGCGCCCGCTCGGCCGCGTAGCGGCCGAGCGCCTCGGGATCGGCGAGCCGCTTCGGGTTGCAGTTCGACGAGTACCAGTCGTCGCGCTGCATCTCCCCGCGCCGGCGCGCGATCGGCGAGCAGGCGATCGTGTGCCGGCTGTGCCGGTATCCGCCGATGAAGCCGAGCGTGTTGGCGAGCACGAAGTGGCCGTGGCTCACCGACACCGAAGCGCCGTCGGAGTTGCGGATCATCGGAGCGGTGTCGAAGGCCGCGCGCTCGATGCGCTGCGCGAGGGCCACCGCCTGCTCGGTGTCGATCGGCCACTCGTGAAAGACCTTCGGATCCCGCGGATCGCGGGCGAGCGTGTCCTCGTCGGGCAGCCCCGCACAGGGATCCTCGGCGGTGTGGCGCGCGATCTCCCAGGCGGCCTTCACCGTCTCGCGCAGGGCCGCCGCGGAGAAATCGGTGGAGCTCGCGTGCCCGCGGCGCTTGCCGACGTAGACCGTGACGCCCAGGGCCTTGTCGCGGTTCTGCTCGATCGTCTCGACGCGGCCCTTGCGGACGTTCACCGACAGACCGCTGCTTTCGGAGAGCTCGGCCGCGGCATCGCTCGCGCCGAACTCGCGCGCGAAGGCGAGTACCGATCGGGCGATCTCGCGCAGCGCGCCTTCGTCGTATTCGAACATGTCACGGTTATCATAGCAGCGCCGCATCGCCGCGCCCGCCATGCGATTCCCCGACGACAAGCCGAGCAAGACGCAACGCAAGCGCGAGATGCACGAGCTGCAGGCGCTGGGCGAACGCCTCGCCGCGCTCGACGACGACGAGATCGCGCGCCTGCCGATCGACGAACGACTGGCCGACGCCCTGCGCGAAGCGCGACGGATACGCAGCCGCGAAGCGCGGCGCCGGCAACTGCAATTCATCGGGCGCCTGATGCGCAGCGTCGACGACGTCGATGCGCTGCGCGCGGCGCTCGCGGAGATCCGACGATGAGCGACAGCCCGAACCCACCGAAGATCGGCCTCGTTTCGGTCAGCGACCGAGCCTCGCAGGGCGTCTATGCCGACCAGGGCGTCCCCGGCCTGCAGCAATGGCTCGAGTCGGCGCTCGTCGGCGCGTGGCAGCCCGTCGTGCGGCTGATCCCCGACGAGCGCGAGACGATCGAACGCACGCTCGTCGAGCTCGTCGACGACGAGCGCTGCTCGCTCGTGCTCACGACCGGCGGCACCGGACCCGCGCCGCGCGACGTCACGCCCGACGCGACGCTCGCCGTCGGCGATCGCGAGATGCCCGGCTTCGGCGAGCAGATGCGCCAGGTGAGCCTGCACTACGTGCCCACCGCGATCCTGTCGCGCCAGGTCGCCGTCGTGCGCGGCCGCGCGCTGATCGTGAACCTGCCCGGCCAGCCGAAGGCGATTCGCGAAACCCTCGAGGGCGTGCGCGACGCCGACGGCCAGGTCCTCGTGCACGGGATCTTCTCGGCGATCCCCTACTGCCTCGATCTCATCGGAGGCCCCTACCTCGAGACGCACGAAGCGGTGTGCAAGGCGTTCCGGCCGAAGTCGGCGCGCAAGCCGCAGGCGCCGTCCGCCTAGTGCGCGGGACGCCGCTCGCACGCTCTTCCGAACCGCCGCGGCCGCCTCTCCTCGGCGGGCCTCCCCTCAGCGCCGCCCGGCGTGCACCACGCCGTTCACCTCACGCACCGCCGCGAGCGTGCGCATCAGGTGCGTCGCATCGCGCACCTCGAGCGTGACCCGGATGCTGGTGACGGCGCGGCGCGCGAGCGTCTGCATCGCGAGCACGTTCACGCGCTCGCGCGCGAGCACCTCCGTGATGTCGCGCAGCAGCGCCGGGCGCTCGCTGACGCGAAACTCGACGTCGGCCGGAAAGCGCCGCAGGCGCCCGTCGCCGTTGTCGCGCAGCGCCGCTTCGCTCCAGTTCGCCTCGATCACGCGCTCGGGCGCCTGCATCGCCAGGCGCGCGTACGACGCGCACGACTCGCGATGGATCGAGACGCCACGGCCCTTGGTGACGAAGCCTCCGATCGGATCGGGCGGGATCGGCCGGCAGCAGCGCGCGAGCTGCGTCATCAGCGAGTCGATGCCCACGACGAGGACGGCGTCGCCGCGCGCGCCCGTATCGCCCGGGCGCCGCAGCCGGGTGACCAGCGTTGCGGGATCGTCGGGCGCTCCCGCCCCGCCCGCGGCGGCGCCGACCGTACCCGGTTGCGTGCCCGCGGCACCCGCGGCCGAGGCAGCGCCGGCCGCCGCACCCGGCGCGCCGGCGGCCGCCCGCCCGGCCTGCCGCACCGCTTCCTCGAGCTGGCGAACGCCGATCTCCTCGCGTGCGACGGCGACGAACAGCGACGTCGTCGCGTCGAAGCCGAGACGGCGCGCGAGCTCGTCGAGCGACAGCGCCGTCCGCCCCTCGCGCTGCAGGACGCGCTCGACGCGCTCGCGACCCGCCGCGGCGTCGCGCTCGAGCTCGAGCGCGTTGAACCACTGGCGCACCTTCGCCCGCGCGCGCGGGCTGCGCACGTAGCCGAGCTGCGGGTTGAGCCAGTCGCGCGACGGGCCGTCGTGGCCGCTGCCCTCGCGCGCGGCGATCACTTCGACCGTCTGCGCGTTGCGCAACGGCGTGTTCAGCGGAACGAGATGACCGTCGACGCGCGCGCCGCGGCAGCGATGCCCGAGCGTGGTGTGGACGTGATACGCGAAGTCGACCGGCGTCGATCCGGCCGGCAGCTCGATGACCCGCGCCTGCGGCGTCAGCACGTAGATGCGTTGCGCGCGCTCCGGGAGTACGGCACGCGCGTTTTCCTCTCGCGCGACGGCCGCGTCGAGCGAGCGCCCGACCTCGCTCTGCCAGGCGAGCAGCTGGCGGATCCAGGCGATGCGCCCGAGGTCGCCGGCTTCGTCCGCCGTCGCGTCGGGCACGCTCGTGCCACGCTCCTTGTAGCGCCAGTGCGATGCGACCCCGTATTCGGCGTGCCGATGCATCTCGCGCGTGCGGATCTGCACCTCGAGCAGGCGGCCCCCCTCGGCGACGACGACGGTGTGCAACGAGCGATAGCCGTTCGGCTTCGGGCGCGCGATGTAGTCGTCGTATTCCTCGGGCACGCGCGTCCACAGCCCGTGGATGACGTCCAGCGCGGCGTAGCACTGCGCGACGTTGTCGACGATCGCCCGCAGCGCGTGCAGGTCGCTGATCTCCTCGAGCGTGCGCTGCTTGCGACGCATCTTCTCGTGGATGCTGTAGATGTGCTTCGGACGGCCGCTGAGCTCGGCACGGATGCCCGCCGTGTGCAGCGCGCGACCGAGCGTGTCGGCCGCCCGGCGGACGAACTTCTCGCGTTCGGCGCGCCGCTGCTCGAGCTCGCGCGCCAGCGTGCGATAGGCATCGGGCTCGAGGAACCGGAAGGCGAGATCCTCGAGCTCCCACTTCAGCTGCCACAGGCCGAGCCGGTTCGCCAGCGGTGCCAGCACGTCGAGCGTCTCGCGTGCGACCGCCGCATCGGGGACGCTTCGCACCGAAGCGTGATAGCGCAGCGTGCGCAACCGCGACGCCAGCCGGATGACGACCACGCGGATGTCGGTGGCCATCGCCAGCACCATCCTGCGCAGCGTCTCGGTCTGCCCCGGACCGGCCTGCGCGTGCAGCTCGCGCAGCCGCTGCAGATGGCGCATGCCGTCGACCAGGCGCGCGACCTCGGCGCCGAAGCGCGTCTCGATCTCGCGCAGCGGAAGACGCTCGGCCGGCGCGACGAGCGCGGTGGCCGTCTGCGAAGCGGCGTCGGCGCCGAGCGATTGCAGGATCTCGATCGTGGCCTGCGCATGCTCGAGATGACCCTCGCCGCTGCGCCCGACCTCGTCGTGCGCACGCTCGGCGGCCCACGCCAGTGCCACCTGCGGGGAACGCTCGAGCGCGATGCTATCCTGCGAGCCCGACGGCCCGGCGGCCGGCAGCTCCTGCATCGGCTGCGTGGACATTTCGTGAATTCGGTCGGCGACTCCGCGCCGGGCGACGTACGGTTTCCGATTATAGGCAACGCACTTCACAGACGAACCCGATGAACGTGCTGCGCCGACTGCTCACCCGCTCGCGTCCCACCCCCATCGACGAGGCCGACTGGCGACGCATCACGGCGCGCATGCCGTTCCTCGCGCATCTCGACGACGACGAACGCGCGCGCCTGAAGTCGGAATGCGAAGCGTTTATCGCCGACAAGCACTTCAGCGGTGCGGCCGGCTTCGAGATCGACGACGACGCGCGCATCGGCATCGCGATCCAGGCGTGCCTGCCGGTGCTGAACCTGCCGCTGTCGGCCTATCGCGACTTCGTCGAGATCATCGTCTATCCCGACCGCTTCATCGCGCCGCGCAGGCAGGTCGACGAGGCCGGCGTCGTACACGAATTCGACGACGAACTGGCCGGCGAAGCGATGGACGGCGGACCCGTAGTGCTCGCCTGGCCCGACGCGGACCCGCGCGGCCAGCACGCCGGCTACAACGTCGTCATCCACGAGTTCACGCACAAGCTCGACCTGCTCGACGGCGTGGTCGACGGGGCTCCGCCGCTGCCGCCCGCGCTGCGCGATCGCTGGGCGAAGACGATGAGCGAGGCCTGGGACGACTTCTGCGCACGGCTCGATGCGATCGAAGCGTCGATTCCGCGCCACATCGATCCGGAATCGCCCGCGGCGGACGAATGGTATTCCAGGTTGCCGCTCGACCCCTACGCCGCCACCGACCCCGGGGAGTTCTTCGCGGTGGCGAGCGAAGCGTTCTTCACGTCGCCGTTGCCGCTGCGCCGCGCCTATCCGGCGCTCTACGAGCTGTTCCGCGACTACTTCCGGCAGGATCCCCTCTTCGCGCGCCTGCCCTGATCCGCGGCGCCCGCCTCGACCCCCGGCGACTCGAAGCGCCGGCCGCCACCCTCTCGAAAACCTGCCTGGCTCCCGCACGCCCGGCACCCCGGATCGCGTCGCACAAGCGCCGCGATACCGTCGCGCCGGTCGCGTCGATATGCGGAAAAACCCCGTGGATGTCAGGAACGGGTCGATCGCCTATGCTTTCACTCCCGGGTCCCGGTCGACCCACCGGCGGTTCGTCTGTGCCTGCGGTGCGGTTTTTCATACCGCAGGCTCCGGGTCGACGTGCATGATGGACAAGGGACAAATCGCACTCCCCGACCCGACATGATTCGCCTGTTCAATCACTACCTGTCGCTTCGGGTGCTGCTGCTCACGCTCGTCGAAGCGATGGTGCTGTTCCAGTCGATGGTCCTCGGCTTCGAGATCCGTCTGATGGACCAGTCGACGCCGCTGCCGATCGTCCAGGCGGGCCTGTTCACGGCGGTGATGCTGCTGATGATGACGGGCCTGGGCATGTACGACGCGCAGAACGAGCCGTTCCGCGTCACGATGCAGCGCCTCGTCGTCGCCTACGGCCTGTCGCTCGTCGTGATGACCGCGGTCTTCTACATCTTCCCCACCACCTACGTGGGGCGCGGCGTCTTCGCCATCACCTCGGTGTTCGCCGTCGCCGGCGTGCTGCTGCTGCGGGTGATGTTCTTCCGCGTGAGCGACATCGGATTGCCCAAGCGTCGCGTGCTCGTGCTGGGCAACGGCCCCGAAGCCGAGGACGTCATCCGCTTCCTGCACGATTCCGCACGTGGACGCACGGTGCGCTACGCGGGCGTCTATCCGGTCGTGGCCGAGCGCGTCACGCCCGACGGCGAGCGGCGCTTCAACCACGATCACCTGCTGCGCACGGCCCGCGAGCTGCGCGTCTCGGAGATCGTGGTCGCGGTGCGCGAGCGCCGAGGCGGCGTCCTGCCGTTGCGCCAGCTGCTCGACTGCAAGCTGCGCGGCATCCGCGTGATGGATCTCACGTCGTTCTACGAGCGCGAGCTCGGCATGCTGAAGATCGACAACCTGCGCGCGAGCTGGCTGATCTTCAGCTCCGGCTTCGACCAGGGGCTCGTGCGGGACATGATCAAGCGCTCCTTCGACGTCGTGGTGAGCCTCGTGCTGCTCGCGCTCACGCTACCGGTGCTGCTGCTGGCGATGCTCGCGATCTATCTCGAGAGCGGCCTGCCGGTGTTCTACCGCCAGGAGCGCGTCGGACAGGGCGGCGTGCCGTTCACGATCCTGAAGCTGCGCACGATGGTGCAGGACGCCGAGAAGGACGGCCAGCCGCGCTGGGCGGGGACCAACGACAACCGCATCACCGCCGTCGGCCGCTTCCTGCGCCGCTCGCGCATCGACGAGCTGCCGCAGCTGTTCAACGTCCTGCGCGGCGACATGAGCTTCGTCGGTCCGCGCCCGGAGCGCCCGTTCTTCGTGCAGCACCTGCTCGAGGATATCCCCTACTACGACGTGCGCCATAGCGTGAAGCCGGGCGTCACCGGCTGGTCGCAGGTGCGCTATCCGTACGGCGCCTCGGTCGACGACTCGCTCGCGAAGCTGCAGTACGACCTGTACTACGTCAAGAACCATTCGCTGTTCCTCGACCTGCTCATCCTCGTCGACACCGTGCAGGTCGTGCTGCTCGGCAAGGGAGCCCGGTAGCCTTCCATGGAACTGCGCTCGCTGGGGCTCGCGAGCTTCGGTGCCGCCACGCTCGCCTGGCTGCTGCTTGCCGGGCTGCTCACGGTGCGCCGCAGCGACAACCGCACCGGGCGCCTGCTGCTCGCCGCCGTGGTCGTGCAGGTGCTCTGGGCAGGCATGCTCACGCTCGCGCTCGTTCCCTGGGCGCCCGCGCTGCCGGCGGCGAGCCTGCTCGAGGCCGCACGCCCCCTCGCCTGGGTCGTGCTGCTGCTGCAGCTGCTCGGCGGCACCGCCACGCCGGCGCCCGACGACGATCCGCTCGAGCGCACGCGGCGCCTCGCGCTCGCGCTCGTCGCCTCGCTCGCCGCCGTCTCGGTCGCCGCCGACTTCCTCGGCCCGCGCTCGCAGCTCGCGTTCACGGTCAAGACGCTGCTCGCCGTCACCGGGCTCGTCTGCCTCGAGCAGGTCTATCGCAACACCGGCGCGGAGCACCGCTGGAGCCTGAAGTTCCTCGCCATCGCGCTCGCCGCGCTGTTCTCGTTCGACCTACTGCTCTACAGCGACGCGATGCTGTTCTCGCAGGTCAACCCGTCGTGGTGGGTCGCACGCGGCTTCGCCAACGCGCTGCTCGTGCCGCTCATCGCGATCGCCGCGGCACGCAATCCGCAGTGGAAGCTCGACATCGCCGTCTCGCGCTCGGTCGTCTTTCACTCGGCGGCGCTGTTCGGCGCCGGCGCCTACCTGCTCGTCTTCGCCGGCGTCGGCTACTACGTGCGCTTCTTCGGCGGCGAATGGGGCGAGATCGCGCAGACGCTCGTGCTCTTCGGCGCGGCGATCGGCCTGCTGATCGTGTTGATGTCGGGCACGCTGCGCGCTCGCCTGCGCGTGTTCCTCTCGAAGCACTTCTTCTCCTATCGCTTCGACTACCGCGAGCAGTGGCTTCGCCTGACGCGAGCGCTGTCCACTCGGGGCTCCGACGGCCCCGCCGACGACCTCCCCCACCGTGCGCTGCGCGCGCTCGCGCACGCGGTCGAGAGCCGTGGCGGCGCGCTGTGGCTGCGCGAGGGCGACACGCTGCATTGCACGGCGCGCCTGAACTACCGCGGCCCGCGCGATCCGATCGACGCCGCCGAACCGCTCGTCGGCTTTCTCGAAGAGCGCGAATGGGTGATCGATCTCGACGAATGGCGCAACGACCGCACGCGCTACGACGGTCTGGCGCTGCCGGCGGCGCTCGCCGCGTACGAGTCGGGATGGATCGTCGTGCCGCTGATCCTCGATCGCGACCTGCTCGGACTCGTGCTGCTCGAGCATCCGCTCGCGCCGCTCGTCCTCGACTGGGAAGTGCGCGACCTGCTCAAGGCAGCCGCACGCCAGGCGGCCAGCTACCTCGGCGTGCAGCGCGCGGTCGAGCAGCTGGTGCAGGCGCAGCAGTTCGAGTCGTTCAACCGGATGTCGGCGTTCGTCGTGCACGACCTGAAGAACCTGGTCGCGCAGCTCTCGCTGATGTTGCGCAATGCGCAACGCCACCGGGACAATCCGGAGTTCCAGGCCGACATGCTGTCCACCGTGGAAAACGTCATCGACCGCATGCAGGGATTGCTGCTGCAATTGCGCGTGGGGGCGCGCCCCGTCGAGCAGCCGGCGCCGGTGCCGGTAGCCGACGCGCTCACCCGGGCGGTGGCACGACGCGGCGGCCTGCAGCCCGAGCCCTCGGTCGAGATCGACCCGTCGATCGCCGGGCGCGCCGTGCTCGCGCACACCGACCGGCTCGAGCGCGTCATCGGACACCTGCTGCAGAACGCCGCCGATGCGGTTTCCGCTTCGGGCATCATCCGGGTTCGGGCCCGCTGCGCCGATGGGCAGGCGCTGATCGAGGTGGAGGACAACGGCAAGGGCATGAGCGAGGAATTCGTGCGCACGAAGCTCTTCCGCCCCTTCTCGTCCACGAAGGCGCACGGCATGGGCATCGGCACCTTCGAGAGCCGCGAGTACGTGCGCGAGCTGGGCGGATCGCTCGAGGTGGAGAGCCGAGAGGGTTCGGGAACGACGTTCCGCATCCAGCTACCGCTGGTTGCCGACGCGGCGATGTCCGAGCCCGCAGTTGCAGGAGTCTGAATGGCGGACGAACGTCCGACGCTGATGATGGTCGAAGACGACGTCGGTCTGCAGAAGCAGATGCGATGGTCGTTCGACCGGTACAACGTATTGTTTGCCTCGAACCGCGAAACGGCGATCGCCACGCTGCGCCGGCACGAGCCGGCCGTCGTCACGCTCGACCTCGGGCTGCCGCCCGACGCCGACGGCACCAGCGAAGGCTTCGCCACGCTGCAGGAGATTCTCACGCTCGCGCCGTCCACCAAGGTGATCGTGCTCACCGGGCAGAACGACCGCGCCAACGCGCTGAAGGCGATCGGACTGGGCGCTGCCGACTTCTTCGCCAAGCCCTTCGAGGCCGATCTGCTCGGCATCGTCGTCGACCGCGCGTTCCGCCTGGCCGACCTCGAACGCGAGAACCGGCAGCTGCTCGCGAAGCAGGCGAGCGAGACGCCGCTCGACGGCCTGCTCACGCGCGATCCCGGAATGCTCAAGGTGTGTCGCCTGGTCGAGCGCGTCGCGCCCACCACGGCCACCGTGCTGCTGCTGGGCGAATCGGGCACCGGCAAGGAGGTGCTCGCCCGCGGTCTGCATGCGCTGTCCGCGCGCCACGACAAGCGCTTCGTCGCGATCAACTGCGCGGCCATTCCCGAGAACCTGCTCGAGTCCGAGCTCTTCGGCCACGAGAAAGGCGCCTTCACCGGCGCGATCAAGCAGACGCTGGGCAAGATCGAGGTCGCCGACGGCGGCACGCTCTTCCTGGACGAGATCGGCGATCTCCCCCAGGCACTGCAGGCCAAGCTGCTGCGCTTCCTGCAGGAGCGCACGATCGAGCGCATCGGCGGCCGCGAGGAGATCCCGGTTGACGTACGCGTCGTCTGCGCCACGCACCGCAACCTGCGCGATCTCATCGCCGAGGGTAGCTTCCGCGAAGACCTGTTCTACCGGCTCAGCGAGATCGTCGTCACCATTCCGCCGCTGCGCGAGCGCGCCGGCGATGCGGCGCTGCTCGCGCACGCATTCGTGCAGCGCTTCGCGCGCCAGAACGGCCGCGACCGCATGGTGCTGCGCGAGGACGCGCTCGACGCGATCCAGCGCCACCCGTGGCCCGGCAACGTGCGCGAGCTCGAGAACTGCATCAAGCGCGCCGTCATCATGGCCGACGGCGCCTCGATCACCGCCGACGACCTCGGCCTGCAGGTCTCCGACGAAGCGCCGATGCTCAATCTGCGCGTGGCCCGCGAGGAAGCCGAGCGCCAGGCCGTGCTGAAGGTGATGGCGCGCGTCGAAGGCAACGTGGCGCGCGCGGCCGATCTGCTCGGGATCAGCCGACCCACGCTGTACGACCTCCTCAACCGGTTCGGCCTGCGCTGAGCCTTCGGAAACCGCAATGAAGCTGCCCGTTCCCCTGCTGCGCACGCTCGGTGCGTCCCTCGTCGCGCTGTCGTTCTCCGCCTGCTCGGGCAACGAGCCGCCCGAGGCGCTGTTGGCGAAGGCCCAGGCGTCGCTCCGCGATGCCGATCCGCGCAGCGCGGAAATCCACCTGAAGAACCTCCTGCAGCAGGACGAGACCAACGCCGAGGCGCGCTACCTGCTCGGGGAGATCCATCGCCAGTCGAACGACCTGCCTTCCGCGGAGAAGGAGCTGCGCCGCGCACGCGATCTCGGCTACGACCCGAAGCGCGCCACGCCCGCGCTGTTCGAGACGATGCTCGCGATGGGCGAGGCGCAGGCACTGGTCGACCAGGCGAAGGACGTCTCCACCGGGGACGCGCTCGCCGATGCACGCATCCGCACCGCGACCGGCCGCGCGCAGCTGCAACTCGGCCACCCGGACGAGGCGCGCAAGGCCTTCGAAGATGCGCTCGCCGCCAAGGCCGACCACACGCCCGCCCGGGTGGGCCTGGCCACGCTGCAGGCGAGAACCGATCGCGCCGGCGCGCGCACGGCGCTCGAGGCGGTCCTGAAGGACGACCCCGAGGCGCCCGATGCGCTCGTGCTGAAGGCCGACCTCGACATCGCCGATCGCGATTTCGAGGCCGCGCGCGACGCGCTCACGAAGACGCTCCGGCAGCGACCGGCCGATGCGGCCAGCCGCGCCAAGCTCGTCTCGGTCGCGCTCGAGCTCAACGACCTCGAAGGCGCCGAACGCGATCTCGCCGAGCTGCGCCGGATCGCGCCTCGAGCGCCGGTCACGCACTACCTCGTCGCGCTGATCCACAGCCGGCGCAACGAGCTGAAGGAGGCCCGCGACGAAGTGCAGGAGGCGCTGCGGCTGGCGCCCGACTACCTTCCGGCACTGGGGCTCGCCGCCGGCCTGAGCCTGAGCGCCAACGCGCTCGAGCACGCCGAGCAATATTCGCGGCAGCTCATCGACCGGCTGCCGCAGAACCCCGTGGGCTTTCGCGTGCTGGGCGCCACCTACCTTCGCCGCAACGAGCCGCAGCGCGCGCTCGAGGCGGTGCGCCCGGGCCTGAAGCGCCACCCCGACGACGCGGCGATGCTCGCCATCGCGGGCGAAGCGGCGCTGAAGCTGAACCAGGCGAAGGAAGCGGCGGGCTACTTCCAGCGCGCCTCGCAGCTGACGCCCGAGAGCTCGCGCTCGCGAACCGGCCTGGCACTCTCGCATATCGCCGCCGGCGACACCTCGGCCGGCATCGAGGAGCTCGAGGAGGCGATCGAGCTCGACGCCGGCAACCTGCAGGCCGACGTGGCGCTCATCACCACGCTGATGCGCCAGCGCGAATACGACAAGGCGCTGGCCGCGGTCGAGCGCATGGAGCAGAAGGCGGCGCCCACCAGCGCGTTGCCGTCGAACCTGCGCGGCAGCGTGCTGGCCGCCCGGGGGGATTTCCCGGCGGCGCGTGCCGCCTTCGAGAAGGCGCTGCAGATCGACCCGAAGTACTTCCCGGCGGCGGCCAACCTCGCCACGCTCGACCTGCGCGAAGGACATCCGGGCGACGCGCGTCAGCGCTACGAAACGCTGCTGTCGAACGATCCGAAGAACCCGCAGGCGGGCGTCGCGCTCGCGGTGCTCACCGCGCGCACCGGCGGCACCCGCGACGAAGTGCTCGCGCAGCTGAAGCGTGCGCGCGAAGCGAACCCCGACGCCGTCCTGCCGATCCTCGCCACGGCGCGCTACCTGATGGAGACGAACGCGCCGAAGGACGCGATCCCGATGCTGCAGGAAGCGGCCAACCGGAATCCGTCGGACGTACGCATCCTCGACCAGCTCGCGCTCGCATTCCGCCAGTCGGGCCAGCCCGGCCAGGCGATCGCCAGCTGGGAGAAGGCGCTGCGCGTCAATCCGCAAGCGGGGCTCGCACAATTCCGCATCGGCGAGACGCAGCTCGCCGGCGGCGATCGCGACGCCGCGCTCGCCAGCTTCCGCAAGGCGGCCGAGATCTCGCCCCAGGCGCTCGAGCCGAAGGCGGCGATGGCCGCCCTGCTGTTGCAGCAGGGGCGCAAGGACGAGGCGATGCGCATCGCCGCAAGCCTGCAGCAGAACGAGAAGACGAAGGTGGCGGGCGTCATGCTCGAGGGCGACCTGCACGCCGCGAGCGGCGATCTGCCGGCCGCGATCGAGAAGTATCGAAACGCCTTCCAGGCGCAGCGCACGCTGGCGGTCGGCTCGAAGCTGCACAAAGCGCTGCTCGCCGCCAAGCGCACCGAGGAAGCCGATCGCATGCTGCGCGACTGGATGCGCGCCGAGCCGGCGAACCTCGCGTTGCGCATGTTCGCCGGCGAGTCCCAGACCGCGCGCGGGCACTGGAAGGAGTCCTTCGAGCAGTACGCGGTCGTGCTGGAGAAGGAACCGAAGAACCCGATCGCGCTGAACAACGCCGCCTGGGCGCTGCATCAACTGAAGGACGAGCGAGCCACCGAATACGGCCGGCGCGCCTACGAGGTGGCGCCGAAATCGGCTGCGATCGCCGACACCTACGGCGCGATCCTCGTCGCCAAGGGCGACCGCAAGGGCGTCGAGCTGTTGCGCGAGGCGGTGTCGCTCGCACCGGCGAACCCTCAGTTGCGCCTGCATCTCGCGCAGGCGCTGGCGAAGTTCGACGACAAGGCGGGCGCGCGCGCGGAGCTCGAGACGCTGCTCCAGGCGACGCCCGAAGGGCCCGCCGCGGAGTCGGCGAAGGCGCTGCTGTCGCAGCTCGACTGAACGCTACCGGGCGCGGCGCGCCGCGGGCGGCAGCGCCGTCCCCGCCGCACCGACGCGGAGCAGCGTCGTCGCGGGCACCGGAATCGATGCCGCCGCGTTCATGGTGATCCGCGTCCGTGTTCCGGTGAACCGGCACGCACGAAACCCAGGTACCACCCGATCGCCTCCGCCAGGCCCTGCTCGACGTCATGCGTCGGCACGTACCCGAGCACCTCGCGGGCGCGGCTCACGTCGGCCAGCGAATGCCGCACGTCGCCGGGACGAAACGCCCGAAACGAAGGCTCGATCGCGGCGATCCGCGATGCCAGAGCGGGTTCGGCCGCCGCCGCCGCGCGACGGATCGCCTCGAACAGCTGCAGCAACGTCGTCCGGACGCCGACCGCGACGTTGAACACCTCGTGCCTCCGCGGCAGCTTCTCGACCAACCCGGCGCGCAGGTTCGCCTGCACCGCGTTGGCCACGTAGCAGAAATCGCGGCTCGTCTGTCCGTCGCCGTTGATCCAGACCGGTTCGCCGAGCAGCAGCGCCGCCACCCACTTCGGCACGACCGCCGCATACGCGCCTTCCGGATCCTGCCGGGGGCCGAAGACGTTGAAATAGCGCAGGCCGACGCACTGCATCCCGTAGCTGCGCGCCCACGCATCGGCGAACAGCTCGTCGGCGGCCTTCGTCGCGGCGTACGGCGACAGCACGCGGCCTACCTGCGACTCGACCTTCGGCAGCGCCTCATGATCGCCATACACCGAGCTCGACGACGCGTAGACGAAACGCGGCACGCCGGCACGGCGTGCGACGTCGAGCAGCTTCACGAAGGCGTCGACGTTCGCCGCGAACGAATGCAGCGGCTGCTCGATCGAGCGCGGCACCGAGCCGAGTGCGGCCTGGTGCAGCACGACGTCGACCCGGGGGGGGTCGTCGCCGCCCACCGCCGCCCGGCACACCCGCTCGTCGCAAAGGTCGCCCTCGAGGAAGCGGAAGCGCCTCCACGCATCCTCGCCGACCGCCTCGCGCACTTCGTCGAGGTTGCGCCGGTGCCCGGTCGCGAAATTGTCGACGCCGACCACGTGCTGGCCGCCCCGCAGCAGGGTCTCGACGAGATTCGAGCCGATGAATCCGGCGGCACCCGTGACCAGCCAGCGCCGGTCGATCCCATGCAGCAGCGCGCGATTCGGATCGTCCGCGCGACGCGCGCCCGCGTCACTGCCGCCGGCGATGCCGCTCACAGTCTCCACACTCGCATTCCCGCCTGCGCGATGCGCTGCGGATCGAAGGCCGCCTTGACGTCGACGAACACGCCTCCGGGCTGAAGTTTCGCGACGAGGGCCTCGACCCCCATCTCGCGGTACGGCGCATGCGACACCGCGGCGACGATCGCCGCCGCGCGCGGTAGCGCGTCCCACGGCACGAGCGTGACACCGTATTCGTGCAGCGCCTCGGCCGACTCGGCCACCGCGTCGTGCACGTGCACCTGGACACCGTAGCTCTGGAGCTCGCGCACGACGTCGATGACCTTCGAGTTGCGCAAGTCCGGGACGTCCTCCTTGAACGTGAGACCGAGCACGATCACCGGCGAGTCCTTGATCGGAAAGCCCGCGGCCGCCATCTCGCGCACGGTGCGCTGCGCGATGAACGCGCCCATGCCGTCGTTGATGCGACGCCCGGCGAGGATCACCTGCGGGTGATAGCCGAGCATCTCCGCCTTGTGCGTGAGGTAGTACGGATCGACGCCGATGCAGTGCCCCCCGACGAGCCCCGGACGGAAGGGCAAGAAATTCCACTTCGTTCCCGCCGCCCGCAGCACCTCGTTCGTGTCGATGCCGACGCGATCGAAGATCATCGCGAGCTCGTTCACCAGCGCGATGTTCAGGTCGCGCTGCGTATTCTCGATGACCTTCGCCGCCTCGGCCACCTTGATGCTGCTCGCGCGGTGCACGCCCGCCTCGACGACCGCGGCGTAAAGCTGCGCGACGCGCTCGAGCGTTTCGGCGTCGTCCCCGGAGACGACCTTCACGATGCGCGACAACGTGTGCTCGCGATCGCCGGGATTGATCCGCTCGGGGGAATACCCGACGTGGAAATCGGTGCGCCATTTCATTCCCGAGCTCTCCTCGAGCACCGGGATGCACACTTCCTCGGTGGCCCCGGGATAGACCGTCGATTCGTAGACGACGATCGCACCGCGCTTCATGTGCCGGCCGCAGGTCCGGCTCGCCGAAACCAGAGGAGAAAAGTCGGGTTTGTGCGCGGCGTCGACCGGCGTGGGCACCGCGACGACGAGGAAATCGGCGCGCGAGAGCTCGGACGGGTCGTTGGTGACGTGCAGACGCGCGGCGGCCGCGAACTCCTCGGCGCCGACTTCACCCGTGGGATCTTCGTGCCGTCGGAAATGCTCGATCTTCGAGGCCGAGAGGTCGTAGCCGATCGTCTCGAACACCTTGCCGAACGCGACCGCGAGGGGAAGACCGACATAACCGAGTCCGACGACCGCCACAATGCTCATGATGGGATACGGGAATTCCGACTGTGTTAGAAAGACCGCTCGCAGGCGGCGATGGTACGGCCGCACTGCCGCGCACGAGAGGAACAATTCACCGTTCGGCGGGGCCGCCGATCTTACAATAGGGCTCCGGAAGCTTCGAAGAACATGATGCACGCATCCGGTTCATGGGCTGCTTCGTTCCTGTTCGCGTCACTGTGCCTTGCGCCGTACGCGTCGGTTGCCGCGCCGAAGGCCGAAGCGCTGGTGCGCGAGGGCATCCGCCACGAGAACGCGGAAGGCCTGCCGCGCGACTACGCGAAGGCGCACGAGCTGTACTGCGCGGCCGCGCGCATGAACGACGCCGACGCGTATCTGCGCATGGGCTGGATGTACGCGAACGCACGCGGCCTGGACCGCGACGACCAGATCGCCAACACGCTGTTCCGCAAGGCGGCTGCGCTCGGCAACGAAACGGCCGCCCGGCTTGCCACGATCGTTCGCGGCGAGCAGAAGCAGGACAAGCTCCCGGCCTGCCTCGTGCAGCGCGCCTCCCGCACGCGCGGCAACGGCGACGGACTCACGCCGTTCATCGAACGTCCGGCGCAGTTCGGCGCGATGCCGGCCGCGGCCCGGCGCGAGCTGGCGCGCTCGGTCGTGCGGCTCGCGCGCGAGTTCGAGCTCGACCCCCGGCTGGTGTTCGCCGTGCTGCGCGCCGAATCCAATTTCGATCCCCTGGCGCGTTCCTCGAAGAACGCGCTGGGCCTGATGCAGCTGATCCCCGAGACGGCCGAGCGCTTCGCCGTACGCAACGTCTTCGATCCCATCGAGAACCTGCGCGGCGGGATGCGCTATCTGCGCTGGTTGCTGTCCTATTTCCAGGGCGACGTCGTCCTCGCGTTGGCCGGATACAACGCCGGCGAGGGTGCCGTCGATCGCGCCCGCGGAGTGCCGCCCTATCCTGAAACGCTCGCCTACGTGCAACGGATCCGCGCCCTCTACCCGCACGACCGACACCCCTTCGACGCCCGCGTAACCGATCCGTCGCCGTGGCTGCAGCAACAATCGCGCCAGGCGGCGCTCGAAATCGCCGAAACAACCCGTTCCCGGTGATGTAGTTCCGGGCGGCTTGGCGGGGGGCGTGGCATCGTTGCAGGCGCCGCCGACGGACGGACACCGCGAGGGGCCCCAATCGGGCACGAACGGGCACAAACTATCGAGATCAGGGCCCGGGAGCGGCTCACGCCGGGGGTGGGGAAACAAAATCGGGTTCAAACCCGCACAACGAGGAGTGTTTCGGTGCTTCGATCCTTCGTCGCATTTCTGGCCGCCGTGCTGGTGGCAGGCTGCGCGTCCACCCTGCCGCCGGCGCCGCCGATGGCAGCCGAACCCGAGTACCGCTACATCATCGGCCCCGGAGACACGCTGAACATCGTCGTCTGGCGCAATCCCGAGCTGTCCTCGTCGGTGCCGGTGCGCCCGGACGGCCGGATCACGACGCCGCTCGTCGAGGACATGGTCGCCCAGGGCAAAAATCCG
>DATGRE010000011.1:0-2545 GCA_035303885.1 Zeimonas sp.
TCGAAGCGGCGCGCCGAGCCGAGGAAGAAGCCGACGGCGCCCGCGAAGTCGTTCCGGACGAGACGGGCGCGCTGGATCCGACCGCCACGCCGACGGCGGACATGCCCGTGGCGCTCGGAACCTATACCGTCCAGGTGGCGACGCCCGATGCGCGTTCGGTCGATTCGTCGCTCGCCTCGGTGCGCGGCGCTTCGGGTGTGCGCTCGGTCGCGACGAGCAGTGTGGCGATCGGCGGCACCTCGGTCTTCCGCGTGACTTACCTCGGGGATCTCAACGGCTTAGCCAATGCGCTGCGCACGGCCGGATGGCAGGTCACCGTCGGCAGCAACGCGCTCGCCATCACGCGCTGAGGCGCGCTGGGCGGGCATGTCGCAGATCGCGCTTCCGCTGGCTCCGGGTTCGAGCGGCCCGTCGCGGATCGTGATCGGCACGGCCAACGCGCATGTCGCCGAGGCGCTTAAACGACCGAATTCGTGGCCTTTTCGGACGGCGGTGCTGACCGGCCCGCCGCGCTCGGGCAAGTCGCTCTTCGCCCGCTGGTTCGCCGAAAGCGGTGGCGAAGCTGTCGATGAAGCGCTCGATCTGGACGAAACAGTGTTGTTCCACCGCTGGAACAGCGCCCAGGAACAGGGGAAACCCCTGCTGATCGTGGCGGGGGAGCCCCCATGGGAGATCGCGCTGCCCGATCTGCGCTCGCGCCTGGGAGCCGCGCTGCAGCTCGAGATCGGCATTCCGGACGATGCGATGGCCGAAGAACTGCTGCACGCGCTTGCGGCGGAGCGCGGCCTGCCGCTCGGAGCCGAAGCCGCGGCCTATCTCGTGCCCCGCGCGGGGCGTTCGTGGGCGGATCTCGAGAGGCTCGTCGCCGCAATCGACCGGCTCAGCCTTGAACGCAAGGTGCCCGCCACCCAATCTATCTGGAGAGCGGCGCTCGAGGCCGTTCACGGTCCGGAAGAGCCGCGCTTGCTTTAGGGCACGTTTTGGGAGAATCTCTCAGCATGTTCGATCGGCTGATCGCCTATCTGGACTCCGTCCGTGCCCGCGACCCCGCGCCGCGCTCGCGAGCGGAAATCCTGCTCTACCCCGGCGTCTGGGCGCTCGCGTTCCATCGCGTGGCGCACTGGCTGTTCGAAGGCGAGCTGTTCTTCCTCGCCCGCTTCGTCAACCATCTCGCGCGCTGGTTCACCGCCATCGACATCCATCCGGGCGCGAAGATCGGCCGCAACCTGTTCATCGACCACGGCTTCACCGTGATCGGCGAGACCGCCGAGATCGGCGACAACGTCACGATCTACCAGTGCGTCACCCTGGGCGGCACCAATCCCACCAACGGGGTGGCCGGCAAGCGACACCCGACGCTCGAGGACGACGTCATCATCGGCTCCGGCGCGCAGATCATCGGCCCGATCACGGTCGGCAAGCGTGCGCGCGTGGGCGCCAACGCCGTCGTCACCGACGACGTGCCCGAAGGGGCGACGATGATCGGCCTCAAGGCACGCTCGACGCTTGTCCCGGCCGAGACCTGGCTGCGCGAGTTCATCCCCTACGGCACGCCGTGCGACGAGCCTTGCGAGCAGAACGGCGGCAATGGTGGCGGCAACGGTGCGCGGGTCGAAGCGCTCGAGCGCGAGCTGGCGACGCTGCGCGACGAGATCGCCGCGCTGCGCGACGAACGGGCAGCCGCCGAACGGCCGGCACGCAAGAACAGGGCCAAGGCCTGATGCGGGCAGGCACGGTGGCGGGCGCCAATATCGTACCCTTGCCCGTCCGCGTCGACAGCGCTCGCCATCCCCAGCAGGTCGCCTTCGAACGCGGCGAACTGATGCGCATCCTCGATCTCTACGGCCGCATGGTCGCCGCCGGCGAATGGCGCGACTACGCGATGAGCTTCACGCGCGACTTCGCCAGCTTCGCCGCGTTCCGGCGCACCGCCGAGCATCCGCAGATGCGCGTCGAGAAACGCCCCTCGCTGCGCGGTCGGCAAGGGATGTGGGCGCTGTTCGGCGAGCATGGCCAGGTGCTCAAGCGCGGGCACGAGCTGCCCGGGGTGCTGGCGCCGATCGAGCGGCGCCTGTTGAAGGTCGTGAGCGGGTAAGCCCTGCGCGGTTTCGCGGCGGGGCGGCGGTTAACGCGCGGCAACCTGTGTTAACGGCATCATCCGCCAAGCTCCCGGCATGGGCCGCATGGCATGCTTAGCGCGTTGTTAACCATCCGCGTTTAATTGCGTCGCCATGGGGGAAACAGCAATAAGAGCGCAGCATTTCGGCCGCCGACAGGCGCCGAGACTGCATTTGGGGATGCAGGCGCGGCTGATCATGCCCGACCGCACCCTGTCGGTCATTCTCGAAGACCTCTCCGACCGCGGGGCGAAGATCACGCTGCCGGCGCCGCACGACTTCGTCGTCGCCGTGCTACGCTGGATGGACGTCCACGCTTTCGCCGACGTCCGCTGGCGCGACGGCCTGACGATCGGGCTGGAGTTCGCCGCGCCGCTGGATGCCACGGTGCTCGAACGCACGCGCCTCTACGCGCCCGAGCTCGTCCG
>DATGRE010000012.1:0-10004 GCA_035303885.1 Zeimonas sp.
CGAGCGTGCGCGACGCGCGCAGCGCGTCGGCGTATGGAAGCAGCGCAACGACGCGCCGGTGATGCGCCCGGAGCGCGAGGCGCAGATCTTCGCGAAGCTGCGCGAGCGCAATCCCGGACCGCTGTCGGGCGACGCGATCGAGGCGATCTGGCGCGAGATCATCTCCGCGTGCCGCGACCTCGAGCGGCGGTTGCGCGTCGCATTCCTCGGGCCGGCGGGAACCTTCTCCGAAGAGGCGCTGTTCGCGTATTTCGGCTCGTCGGTCGACGCGCTCGCCTGCGCATCGATCGACGAGGTGTTCCGCTCGGTGGAGTCGGGCGGCGCCGACTTCGGCGTGGTTCCGGTCGAGAACTCGACCGAGGGCGCGGTGAGCCGCACGCTCGACCTGCTGCTGCAGACGTCGCTCACGATCAGCGGCGAGGTGTCGCTCGCGGTGCGGCAGAACCTGATGCGCCGCGTGGCTTCGCTCGAGGGCATCGAGCGCGTCGTTTCGCATGCGCAGTCGCTCGCGCAGTGCGCGCGCTGGCTCGACGAGCACCTGCCCGAGGTCGAGCGGGTGCCGGTGTCGAGCAACGCCGAGGCCGCGCGGCTGGCCTCGCTCGACGCGGGCACCGCGGCGATCGCCGGCGAGCGCGCCGCGATGCGCTACGGGCTGCAACTGCTGGCCGCCGGCATCCAGGACGATGCGCACAACCGCACGCGCTTCGCGGTGATCGGCCACTACCGCTGCGCGCCGTCGGGCGACGACCAGACCTCGCTCATCCTGTCGGTGCCCGACCGCGCCGGTGCCGTGCACGCGATGATCGAGCCGCTCGCGCGCCACGGCGTCTCGATGAAGCGCTTCGAGTCGCGTCCCGCGCGGCAGGGGCTGTGGAAATATCTCTTCTACATCGACCTGGTCGGCCACCGCGACGATCCCCAGGTCGCCGCCGCGCTCGCAGAGATGGCCGAGCGATCGACCTTCTGCAAGATCGTCGGTTCGTATCCGCGCGCGCAATCCTGAGCGCCGCGCCGCAATCCCGCGCGGCGTGATCTTCGCGGGTCCCTGCGCTACACTGGCTTCGAACGAGCGGCCGCCACGAGCCGCAACACGATTGCCGATGCTTGAAGAGGAGACCCGGTTGCGTACACACGCTTGCGCTGCCGCCCGCCCCTGGGGCGCCCAGGCCGCTTTCGCCCGCCTGCGCTCACCCGCCGGCTCGCCGGCGGCGTCCTCGACCCGCTGATCCCCGGTTCCTGTCTTTTCCGCTCCGCGCATCGAAGGCCCTCGGTGAACGGAGGGATCGATTCGGATGACGTCGACGTCGGACCGCGCATCGTTCCCGGTGTGGTCCCTCGTGGCGCGTCGTTCGTCCGGAAACGAAGTCCCCGCTCGACGAAAAGGAGACCGTCATGAAGCGCACATGGAGAATTCCGAAGCCCGGCGCGATCGCGATCGCCGCCGCGATCGGCCTCGCGGCGCACGCACCGGCACAGGCGCAGGAAACGTTCCGCATCGGCGTGGTCAGCTTTCTCTCGGGACAGGCGGCCGAGAGCTTCGGCATCCCGGCGGTGAACGCCGCGAAGCTGCTGGTGGAGACCTTCAACGCCGGACAGGCGCCGGCGCCCTACGACAAGAAGGGCTTCGGCGGAATGACGATCGAGGCGATCTACGTCGACGAGGCCGGGGGCGCCACCAAGCAGGTGCAGGAGCTGAAGAACCTGTACGACCGCGAGAAGGTCGACGCGGTGCTCGGCTACGTGAGCTCGGGCGATTGCCTGGCGGTGGCGCCGGCCGCCGAGGAGATGAAGCGCTTCCTGATCCTCTTCGACTGCGGCACGCCGCGCATCTTCGAGGAGCGCAGCTACGAATACGTGTTCCGCACCGCGTCGCATGCGGCGATGGACAACGTGTCGCTCGGCCGCTACCTGAAGGCGAACAACATTCCGGTCGAGACGATCAACTACATCAACCAGGACTACGCCTGGGGGCACGACTCGCAGAAGGACTTCGAGCTGACGATGAAGCAGCTCTACCCGGAGGCGAAGACGCAGCAGGACCTGCGTCCGAAGTTCGGCGCCGGGCAGTACGGCACGGAGATCTCCGCGCTGCTCTCGCGCCCGGCCACGATCACGCACTCCAGTCTCTGGGGCGGCGATCTGCAGGCCTTCATCCTGCAGGCGGCGCCGCGCGGCGTGATGAAGCGCTCGCAGCTCGTGCTTTCGGCGGCCGACCACGTACTGCCCGGCCTCGGCGACAAGATGCCCGACGGCGTGATCCTCGGCGCGCGCGGCGCCTACGGCCTGATGTCGCCGGAGAGCCCGCTGAACGACTGGTGGTTCTCGCTGTACGAGAAGCGCTACGACGTCTACCCGGTGCAGGCGGCCTACCGGATGGCGCAGGCGATGCTCGGGCTGAAGCAGGCGGCCGAGAAGGCGATGGCGGACAACGGCGGTCGCAAGCCGAATTCCGAGCAGCTGGCGGCCGCGCTGAAGGGCTCGCAGTGGCAGTCGCCGGGCGGGCTGATCCGCATGGTCAACGGCAACGGCCACCAGGCGATCCAGGAGACGGCGATCGGGCGCACGAAGTACAACCCGGAGAAGAAGCGCGTCGACCTGGTCGACATCATGCGCTTTCCCGCCGAGTGCGTGAATCCGCCGCCCGACATGAAGTCCGAGGACTGGATCAACAGCGGCTTCAAGGGTGCCAAGTGCTGAGAAGGCGTGAATGGTGAGTAGCCGGTGCTCGCGCTCACCATCCTGATCGACGGCGTCGTCTATGCGTCGTGGCTGTTCATCGTCGCGCTCGGGCTCACGCTCGTCTTCGGCGTCCTGAAGATCCTGAACATCGCGCACGGCAGCTTCTACGCGGTCGGCGCCTACGCGACCGCGTCCTTCGTCGGCTGGTTCGGCGCGCTCGGGCTCGCGCCCGAGTGGTCGCTGCTGGCGATGGTGCTGGCCGCCATCGCAGTCGCCGCACTGCTCGCGCCGCTCGTCGAGCGCGGGCTGCTGCGCGCGTTCTATGGGCGCGACGAGGTGCTGCTGGTGCTGGTCACCTACGCGCTGTTCCTGATCCTCGAAGACGTCACCAAGCTGATCTGGGGAGCGACGCCGTACTACGTGTCCGATCCCTACATGCTGTTCGGCACCGTGGAGTTCGGGCTGCTGTCGTACGTCGGCTACGACTTCATGCTGGTGGCGATGGCGATCGTCTGCGGCATCGGCGTCTGGTGGGGCCTGAACCGCACGCGCACCGGCAAAATCGTCCTCGCCGTGATCCACAGCGACGAGATCGCCTCGAGCATGGGTGTGAACGTCTCGCGGATCTACCGCTTCGCGTTCATGTTCGGCATCTTCCTCGCCGCGCTGGCCGGCGCGCTCACCGCCCCGATGGTGTCCGTGCAGCCGGGGCTGTCGGTGGGCGTCATCGTCGTGTCCTTCGCGGTGGTCATCATCGGCGGGCTCGGCAGCATCGAGGGTGCGGCGATCGGCGCGCTGATCGTCGGGCTGGCGCGGGCGCTGGCCGTCCATACGTGGCCGGCGGCCGAGCTGTTCAGCATCTACGTCGCGATGGCGGCCGTGCTGGTCTTCCGTCCCGAGGGATTGTTCCAGCGACTGCAGGCACGGAAGATCTGATGCACGCCACGACCGTTCGTACCGTGCTCGCCGGAGGGCTCGTCGTCGCGCTGCTGCTCGCAGCCGGCCTCGCGATGCCCGACTGGCTGCTGTTCCTGGCGACGATGGCGATCTCGCACGGCGTCGTCTCGCTGGGCGTCGTCGTGATGATGCGCGCCGGCGTCGTCTCCTTCGGCCAGGGCTTCGTCTTCGCCGCCGGCGGCTATGCGGCGGCGCTCGTCGCCAACCAGTGGGGTGTCGGCGACGCGCTGCTGCTGCTGCTCGCGGGCGGCGTCGCGGCGGTCGTGCTGTCGTTGCCGTTCGCGCCGCTGCTCGCGCGCTATCGCGGGATCTTCTTCGCGATGCTGACGCTGGCGATCTCGATGGTGCTGTACGGCATCCTGCTCAAGTCGGTGGCGCTCGGCGGCTCCGACGGCTTCAACGTCGGCCGTCCGACGCTGTTCGGCGCGTCGATCGACGGACGCGCGAATTTCGTGCTGTATGGCATCGCGGTCGTCGTCGTCGGGCTGCTCGCGATCGCGACGCGCATCTACGGCGATTCGGTGCGCGGCCTCGTCTCGCTGGCGATCCGCGAGAACGAGCTGCGCGTCGAGTATCTCGGCGCGTCGGTGCGGCGTGCGATCGCCGCCAACTACCTGATCGCCGCCTTTCTCGGCGGCGTCGGCGGTGCCCTCACGCTGCTGGCGCTCGGCCACATCGATCCGATGTTCAGCTACTGGACGACCTCCGGCGAGTTCGTCTTCGTCGCGATTCTGGCCGGCCACCACAGCGTGCTCGCGGTGTTCGTCGCCTCGTTCATCGTCGAGGTCGTGCGTTCGTTCTCCAACCTGTATTTCCCGAGCACGTGGCAATTGGCGATGGGCGTGTTCCTGCTCGTGGTCATCCGCTTCCTGCCGCGCGGGCTGGGCTCGCTGTGGGCCGACCGCCGTCCGCGCGCGGCCCCGGCGGTCGAAGCGGTCGCGATGAAGGAGGCGGTCCGATGAGCGAGCTCGCGCTCTCGGCGCGCGGCCTGATGAAGTCCTTCGGCGCGGTCGTCGCCGCCCGCGACGTCAACATCGAGATCCCGGTCGGGCAGCGCGTGAGCCTGATCGGCAGCAACGGTGCCGGCAAGACGACCTTCGTCAACATGGTCACCGGCTACCTGAGGCCCGACGCGGGCACC
Source organism: Zeimonas sp. (assembly GCA_035303885.1). Taxonomy (GTDB): domain Bacteria; phylum Pseudomonadota; class Gammaproteobacteria; order Burkholderiales; family Burkholderiaceae_E; genus Zeimonas. The sequence continues at coordinate 4,778 of DATGRE010000012.1, forward strand.
ATCCATTTCGACGGGCGCGACATCGTCGGCCTGGGGCCGCGCCGCATCACCCGGCTCGGCGTCGCGCGCTCGTTCCAGATCCCGCAGCTCGCGCTCGACATGACGGCGCTCGACAACATGCTGGTCGCCGCCGCGTGCGCCGAGGGCGAGCCGTCGTTCTGGCAGCCCGCGCGTTCGCCGGCGCGGCGCTCGCGCGCGATGGCGCTACTCGAGCGCTTCGCGCTCGCCGAGCACGCGCAGCGCCGCGTCGCCGAGCTGCCGGGCGGCGTGCGTAAGCTGCTCGACATCGCGATGGCCCTGACCGGGCGCCCGAAGCTGCTGCTGCTCGACGAGCCCACCAGCGGCGTTTCGGTGCAGGAGAAGTTCCCGATGATGGACACGATCGTCGGCGCGCTCGCCGGCGAGTCCGTCACGGTGCTGTTCGTCGAGCACGACATGGAGATCGTGACGCGCTACGCCGACCGCGTCGTCGCGTTCTACAGCGGCGAGATCATCGCCGACGACCCGCCCGAAGCGGTGCTCGCCGACGAGCAGGTGCGCCGCTACGTCACCGGCGACGCCGTGCGCGCGGAGGCGTGATGCTGAGCATCGACTCGCTGCGGGTCACGATCCAGTCGGTGCACGCGCTGCGCGGCTTCTCGCTCGAGGTCGAGACCGGCAGCATGGTCGGGCTGGTCGGACGCAACGGCGCCGGCAAGACGACGCTGCTGCGCACGCTGATGGGACACCTGAAGCCTGCGTCGGGCCGCATCACCTGGGACGGAACCGATCTCGCCCGGCTGCCCCGCCACGCACGGGCTGCGCTCGGCATCGGCTACATGCCCGAGGACCGCGGGCTGGTGCCGCAGCTCACCGTCGAGGAGAACATCCTCGTACCGGTCTGGGTGTCGCGCTCGCTGCGCGAGGACGAACGGTTGCGGCGCGTCTACGCGGTTCTTCCCGAGCTGCAAGAGATGCGCGACCGGCGTGCACTGCTGCTGTCGGGCGGACAGCAGAAGCTGGTCGCGCTGGCGCGCGCGCTCGCGGTGGGCACGCGGCTGCTGCTGCTCGACGAACCCTTCGAGGGCGTCGCGCCGGCGCTGTCGCAGCGCCTGGCCGACGTGATCTTCGGGCTGCGCGGCCGGGAGCTCACCGTGCTGATCGCGCAATCGGAGCTGAACCGCGCGGCCTCGATGCTCGACCGCGAGGTCGTGATCGAGCGCGGCGCGAATGCGAGTCCGTCGACCGGGGGCGCCCCGGCGAATGGCGGTTCGCCGGCGGACGCACGCCCTGCGGTCCCGGCGGGGCCGGCCGGGGGATGAGGCCTCGCGGCGGCGAGGAGGAAGCCATGATCGACACGCCGACGAACGAATCGGGCGCCGTGCGCAGCGGCTCGCCGAGCCACTGGAGCGGCTGCGCGCTGCCGCGCATGCGCCGCGAGGCGCATTTCGGCGACCGCATCGTGCGTTGCTTCACGCCGCGCGCGCGCGGCTTCCACGAGATCTTCGCGGCGGCCGTCGCCGCGCACGGCGATCGCGAGGCGCTGGTCTGCGGCGACGAACGCTACAGCTGGCGGGCGCTCGACGAGCGGGTCGCGCGCGTGGCCGGCGGGCTCGCCGAGCGCGGCATCGGCGCGGGCGACCGCGTCGCCTTGTTTGTGGGGAACCGGGCCGAGTTCGTCGTCGCGCTGTTCGCGATCCAGCGTCTCGGCGCGATCGCGGTGCCGATCGGCACGCGCGAGCAGCGCGACGGCCTGAGCTGGATCCTCGGGCACTGCGGGGCGAAGGCGCTGTTCCACGACGCCGAGCTCGCCGAGCGGCTGCCCCCTCGCGGCGAGCGCGAGCGGCTCGTCGTGCGCGTGAGCTGCGGCGGTCCGGCCGAAGGCGCCGAGCCCTTCGCGGCGCTCGAGGCCGCCGCCGCGCTGCGCACGGCGGCCGAGCGCGCCGAGGAGGACGCCGCGGTGCTGCTCTACACGTCGGGCACGACCGGGCGTCCGAAGGGCGCGGTGCTCACGCACCTGAACATCGTTCACTCGATCGTGCATTTCGTCGCCTGCATGCGCCTGACGCACGAGGACCGCTCGCTGCTCGCGGTGCCGGCGAGCCACGTCACCGGGCTGATCGCGAACATCGGGACACTCGCCGGATGCGGCGGCGCGCTGGTGATCATGCCGGCGTTTCGCGCGGCCGATTTCCTCGCGCTGGCGGCGCGCGAGCGGATCACGCACACGCTGATGGTGCCGGCGATGTACAACCTGGCGCTGCTGCAGCCCGATTTCGGCGCCCACGACCTGTCGCGCTGGCGCGTCGGCGGATACGGCGGTGCGCCGATGCCGGTGGCCACCATCGACGCGCTCGCCGAGCGCCTGCCGCAGCTCGTGCTGATGAACGCCTACGGCGCCACCGAGACCTGCTCGCCGACGACGATGATGCCGGCCGGCCGCACGCGCGAGCACGCCGACTCGGTCGGCGTCGCGCTGCCCTGCGCCGAGGTCGTCGTCGTCGACGACGACGGGCGCGAGCTGCCGGCCGGCGAGGTCGGCGAGCTGTGGATCTCCGGACCGATGGTCGTGCGCGGCTACTGGGAGGACGACGCCGCCACCGCGCGCGAGTTCACCGCCGGCTGGTGGCATTCCGGCGACCTCGGCTCGGTCGACGCCGAGGGCTACGTGCGCGTCTTCGACCGCAAGAAGGACATGCTGAATCGCGGCGGCTACAAGATCTTCAGCGTCGAGGTCGAGAACTGCATCGCGGCGATGCCCGGCGTGGTCGAAGCCGCGGTCGTCGGCCGCCCGTGTCCGGTGCTCGGCGAGCGCGTGCACGCCTTCGTCGGCACCGAGGATCGGGCGCTCGACGCCGAGGCCGTGCGGGCGTGGTGCGCCGAGCGCCTCGCCGACTACAAGGTCCCCGAAACCGTGACCATCACGCGCGAGCCGCTGCCGCGCAATGCGAACGGCAAGCTGCTCAAGCGGGTGCTGCGGGAGGCGATCGCCGGACAGTGAGCGGCGCCCTCGCGCTATGCTTGCGGCTTCCGACCGACGCGCGCCTGACGCGGCGCACAGCAGATACCGCGAGCCGACCCCGTGACCGCCATTCCCGCACCCGATTACGTCCGCGCGATCGCCCCGTACCAGGCGGGCAAGCCGATCTCCGAGCTCGCCCGCGAGTACGGGCTCGACGAAGAGCGCATCGTCAAGCTCGCGTCGAACGAGAACCCGCTCGGCATTCCCGAGTCGGCCCGCTCGGCGATGCTCGCCGCCTTCGGCGAGCTGTCGCGCTATCCCGACTCGAACGGCTTCGACCTGAAGGCGGCGATCGCGCGCCGCTACTCGGTGCCGCCCGACTGGATCACGCTGGGCAACGGCTCGAACGACGTGCTCGAGCTGGCGGCGCATGCGCTGCTGCAGCCCGGCGCGTCGGCGGTCTACTCGCAGTACTCGTTCGCCGTCTACGCGCTCGCCACGCAGGAGACCGGCGCGCGTGCGATCGTCGTCCCGGCGCGCGATCTCGGTCACGACCTCCCCGCGATGCGCGCCTCGATCGCCACCGACACGCGCATCGTCTTCGTCGCCAATCCGAACAACCCGACCGGCACCTGGCTGCCGCGCGACGAGGTCGAGGCCTTCGTCGCGTCGGTGCCGCCCGACGTCGTCGTCGTGCTCGACGAGGCCTACGACGAATATCTCGATCCCGAGCTGCGCTCCGATTCGATCGGCCGCGTGCGCGAGCATCCGAACCTGATCGTCTGTCGCACCTTCTCGAAGGCCTATGGCCTGGCCGGCCTGCGCGTGGGCTTCGGGATCGCGCAGCCCGAGCTCACCGACCTGATGAACCGCGTGCGCCAGCCCTTCAACGTGAGCTCGGTTGCGCAGGCCGCGGCGATCGCCGCGCTCGACGACCGCGCGTTCCTGCAGCGCAGCTACGAGATGAACCGCGCCGGACTGCAGCGGCTGCAGGGCGCCTTCGAGCGGATGGGCCTGGAGTACGTGCCGTCGTACGGGAACTTCGTCCTGTTCCGCGTCGGCGATGCGCCGGGCGTCTACGAGTCGCTACTGCGCGCCGGCGTCATCGTGCGCCCGGTGGCGAACTACGGGCTGCCCGAGTGGCTGCGCGTCTCGGTCGGGCTGCCCGAGGAGAACGAGGTCTTCCTGCGCGCGCTGGAGCAGGCGCTGGAGGGCTCGTGACGCAGCGAAAGGTCGCGATCCTCGGTGTCGGATTGATCGGCGCCTCGCTCGCGGCGGCGCTTTCGAGGGCGAAGCAGGGCTGGCACCTGGCGGGCTACTCGCCGGGCGACGACGCGCAGGTCGCGCGTGCGCTCGGCTATCTCGACACCGCCTGCGCGACGGTGGGCGAGGCGGTGGAGCATGCGGCCTTCGTCGTCGTCGCGGCGCCGGTGCCGGCGATGCCGTCGCTGTTCGCGCAGATGCGCGAGGCGCTCGATGCACAGGCGATCGTCACCGACTGCGGCAGCACGAAGCGCAGCGTGATCGAGGCCGCGCGCGCCGGCCTCGGCGATGCGTTCCTGCGTTTCGTGCCGGGGCATCCGATCGCCGGCTCCGAGCACAGCGGCGCGCAGGCGGCCGACCCCGACCTGTTCCGCGGTCGGCGCTGGCTGCTGTGTCCGGTCGACGCGACGCCGGCGCAGCACTGCGCGGCGGTCACGCGGCTGCTCGAGCCGACCGGTGCCCTCGTCGAGACGCTCGATCCGCTGCTGCACGACCGGCTCTTCGCCGAGGTGTCGCACTGGCCGCACGCGGTCGCCTTCGCGCTGTCGGCGGCCATCGCCGGACACGACCTGGCCGAGCGGGCGCTCGAATACTCCGGCGCCGGCCTGCGCGACACCACCCGCATCGGCGCCTCGTCGCCGACGCTCTGGGCCGACATCCTGCTCGACAACCGCGAGGCCTGCCTGCAGAGCGCGCAGCGGTTTCGCGAGCGGGTCGACGAGATCGAGGCGGCGCTGCGCGACGGCGACCGCGCGACGCTGGTGCAGCTGCTCTCCGCCGCGAGCCGCTGGCGCAACCGGCTGAGCGGCTGATCCCGCGCCGGCCTCAGCGCCAGACGTCGGGGTCGCGTGCGGTCGGCTCGGGGCGCAGCTCCGGGTGCAGCGTGCCCACGTAGTACTCGCAAAGCTGCATCAGTTCGCGTGCCGCCTCGTAGCGGAATCCGCTGCGCGAGCCTCGCGCGTCGACCAGCAGCTCGTCGAAGGCCGCGAGCATGCGCCGCGGCTGCGACCACTCGGCGGCGAC
>DATGRE010000013.1:0-8206 GCA_035303885.1 Zeimonas sp.
CCGATTCAGACCTTTCCTTCGGCCTTGAGCTGGCGATAGCGTTCCTTTCTGGCGAGCCAGGCCTTTTCGCTCTCCTCGCTCTGGAACGGTTGCTCGGCGGTGAGGATGAGGTCCTTCCACGCCTCGCCCTTGCTCCAGCGAAAGGGCGTCTGGATCGTCGTGCGAGGCACGAAAGCGCGCTCGAGCAGCTTGAAGCCGAACTCCAGCACTTCGCGCTGCTGCTGCACGTTGAAGGGCTCGCCGCACGGGTTGCCCAGCGGAAAGTCGTTGTGCACCAGGCGCGCAACGCCGCAGTGCTCGACGATGTCGCGTGCGGCGGCAAAGACCACCGTCGGGATTCCGTTGGCCTCCAGATGACGGGCGACCAGACTCACGGTCTGGTGGCACACCGGTCAAACGGGGGTCAGTACCGCGACGTCGGCGCCGTCCTCGCGGCAGCGCTTCAGGATCTCGGGGGCGTCCTGCTCGCGCGTGCGCCGCTGGCTGTAGGCGGTGCACACGTTGTGAAAGCGCGGCGTCACCTCGGCGATCCGCCCGGCCTGCACCGCCTCGCGCAGGCGCGCCACCGGAAAGAACGCGCCGACGTCCTCCAGCGTCGTGGCGTGCCGGTCGAAGCCGTGCGAGTTGCTGTAGTAACGCTCGACCGGCAGGTCCGAGGGCATCGAATAATGCCCTCCCATGCTCACCGAGGCCGTCTCGTCGCGATCCAGCTCCATGCCGCGCACCGCGATGTCGCTGGTGGTGATCAGCGCCACCCGCGACTGCGACAGCGGCTTGCTCAGCGGCGTGAACGGCACGTCCTCGAAATGCGCCCACTGGTACGGCTTGTCGTACCCCTTGGACAGGTAGTAGTCGCGCGTCCTGTCGATGTATCTCACGTAACCGGCCATCCGGCCCTCCTTGCGATGCGCACGGCGGCGCAACAACCACGACAACTTCTGCTGCCGACGATCCTCGCGCCGCGCAACCTCGAACGTCAATTCATGCGACGCTCGTTCTGCCTTGCGGAACATCGGCGGATGCGTTCGCGTCGAACGACGTCCGGTGAATCGGCGCCCCCGACGGCCGGGCCGGCGAGCCGTGCACGACGGTTCGGACGCCCCCCGGACGGGTCGACCTATCTCGGAGAACGATCGGTGTCGGACACCCGATCCAGGAACCGGGAAAGCGCCTCGTTGAAGGCGTCCGGCTGCTCGATGTTCGCCAGGTGCGCGGCATCCGGAACGACGAACAGCTCGGAACCGGCAATACCCTGTCGAATCTCCTGCGCCATCGACAAGGGCGTGACCACGTCGGTCTCGCCGACCAGGACCAGCGTGGGGCAGCGGATTTCACCGAGCCGGGTGCCGAGCGCCATCCCGGCAATGGCATGGCAGCACCCCAGGTAGCCGGCAACGGGCGTGCCGCGAATCATCGCCGCGACCTTCTCCGTTGCCTCCGGGTGCCGATCACGAAACGACGCGGACAGGAAGCGCTCCAACGTAGGCCCGACCATGGCCTCGAGGCCGGCCGATTCGACGGCCCGGGTGCGCGCTTCGACATCCAGGCTGAGGTTACTGCTGGTATCGCACAGGACCAGGCTGTGCAGGAGCTCGGGATGATCGAGCGCCAGGGTCAGTCCGATCATGCCCCCCATCGACAAGCCGACGAAATGCGTCTTGCGCACGCCGAGATGGGCCAGCAGCGCGCGGACGTCGTCGGCCAACGTCGCGAGCGAGTACGGACCCGGAGGCGCATCGCTGCTGCCGTGCCCGCGAGTGTCGAAACGCAGGACCCGATAGCGGCGTGACAGGCGCCTGGCCTCTTCGTCCCACATGTCCAGATTGCAGGCCAGGGAGTGGCTCATGGTGACCCACGGTCCGTCGCCTTCGATCGTGTAGTGAATCGATACCCCATTGACCCGAGCGTGCACGCTCCGTCCCTCCTTCCGCGACCGCTCCATACCAAGCTGCGATCAGCCGGTGATCGCCCCGGCCCGGCGCAGGGCATCGATCTCCGAGGTCGAGAATCGCCAGTCACGAAGGACCTGCTCGGTATGCTCGCCGGGTGCCGGAGGCGCGCCGGTGATCTTCGGCGTACTGCGACTGAACCGAGGCGCAGGAGCCGGCTGCATGATGCCGAACGCCTCGACGAAGCTGCTCCGCGCCTGCAGGTGCGGATGCTTCGGAGCCTCCCACGGATCGAGCACGGGCGCGAAGCAGACGTCGACTCCTTCGAGGATTTCGCACCATTCGTCGCGGGTCTTCGACCGGAATGCCGCAGCGAGCTTCTCGCGCAGCTGCGGCCACGCCTCGCGCTCGTGCTGCTTTCCTTCCCAGCTCTCGTCGATGCCCATACGTCGCAGCAGTTCCCGATAGAAGCGGGCTTCGATGGCGCCGATCGAGACGTACTTGCCGTCTGCGGTTTCGTAGACCGAATACCAGGGCACCCCTCCGTCGAGAACGTTCTCGCCGCGTTCGTTGCGCCAGGCGCCGCGAGCCATTGCGCCGTACACCGAGGCGAGAAGCGACGCCGCTCCGTCGACCATCGCCGCATCCACGACTTGGCCTTGGCCGGATACCCCGCGCTCGAGCAAAGCGCAGACGATGCCGAACGCGAGATACAGCGCGCCGCCGCCGAAGTCGCCGACCAGATTCAGCGGCGGAGTCGGGGCACCGTTCTTCGGGCCGATCGCGTGAAGCGCACCGGCGAGCGCGATGTAGTTGATGTCGTGTCCCGCGAGATGCGCTAACGGACCGTCCTGCCCCCATCCGGTCATCCGGCCGTAGACGAGACGCGGGTTGATCGCCATGCAGTCGTCGGGCCCGAGACCCAGCCGCTCGGTCACCCCCGGCCGATAACCCTCGACCAGGACGTCAGCCTGCGCAACGAGGCGCTTCACCGCCTCGACGCCTTCCGGCTTCTTCAGGTCGATCGCGACCGAACGGCGGTTGCGGTTCAGGACGTTGCGCCTGGGATCGGAAGGCAGTCCGAGGTCGCCGGGCTCGGGACGATCCACACGCACGATCTCCGCCCCCATGTCCGAAAGCAGCATGCAGCAGAACGGCCCGGGACCGATCGATGCGAGTTCGACGACCTTGATTCCTTCGAGTGGTCCCACCTGCTCCTCTTACGATGACGTTGCGGACGAGCGTTTCGGCGATCGCCGGAATGGCCCGATCAGAAGCGATGGTGATGAAGTCGATTCACAGGGTCAAAGAACCCAAACATCGTTCCGCGAAGCGGAACACCGGCGCACGGCTCCGCTTGCGAGGCGGCGCGTCGTGAGGCCAAAATGGCAGCAGGTATCCCACGCGGCTCCGATATGTCGTCGACCATCAATCGCAATCGGCTCATAGGGTCGGTCGCGGCCACGCTGCAGCTTCTGGAAGTCCTGGCCGAGGCCCGGAGCGCCCAGCCGCTTGCGGCGATCGCACAGAAGAGCGGACAAGCGAAGAGCACCGTGCACCGGATGCTCGCGTCGCTGATGCACATGGGATACGTCGAACAGGAGGAGTCGTCCCGCTACCGATTGACGTTCAAGCTCCTGCAGCTCGGCACGGAGCAGCTGTCGTCGGTCGACGTCGTACGGGTGAGCAAGGTGCATCTGGAAAACCTGATGCGAGCCACCAACGAAAGCGCCTACCTCGCCGTACTCGATCAGTCGGGACAGAGCGTCTACGTAGCGAAGGTCGAGACCTCGCGCCCCGTGCACGTTCGGGCGCAGCTGGGCGCGCCGAATCCGGCATGGTGCACGACCACCGGCTGGGCGATGCTCGCGTTCCTTCCGGACGTCCGGGAGAAGGTGCTCTCGAAACGGCTCGTGCCGAGGGTACCCGGAGCGATCGCCGAGCCCGACGAGCTGCGCGAGGCTCTCGAGCAGGTGGCCAGGCGCGGCTGCGCGGTCACGCGCGCTCAGGGCAACCAGGATACCGGCGGCATCGGCGCGCCGATTCGTGATTTCCATGGTTCGGTGGTTGCCGCGTGCAGCATCGGCATCCCGCTCTACCGAATGGACGCTGCGCTGGTTCGCCGATGCATGCCGCTCGTCGTCCAGGCGGCGACGGCCATCTCGGCGGAACTGGGGTACGTCGACGCGCACCGCTCCAGGGCCAACGGCGCTCGACGGGCGCCGACGTCGCGAAGACGAGCTACCCGTTGAGCTCTCCCCGGCGACGGGCTGCACGGTGCCGATTCCGATCTGCGGAACGGAATTCCCGTAGCTTGACGCCCTGAGTCCGGCCTCCGACGATCCACGCCTGCCTGAAGGACGACCTCTTGCCGACTCGCGCCTTCGGGTGCTGAGCGGTCGCGAGCGTACCGCTTTCGATTGCATCGACCGGAGGCAGCGTGCGCGCGCTGATATGCAGGCAGTGGTGCGACTTCAAGGACCTGAGCCTGGAGGAGGTCGCCGAACCCATTCTCACCCCGGGCGGGGTTCGCATCGCCGTGGAATACGCCGGTCTGGGCTTTGCGCACAGCCTGGTGGTCGCCGGGAAATATCAGGTGAAGCCGCCGAGGCCATTCGTACCGGGTACCGAAGTCGTCGGGATCGTCCGGGAAACCGGCGAGGGTGTCGATCACGTGAAAGCGGGAGACCGCGTGCTCGCGACGCTCGACTGGGGCGGCTTCGCCGAGATCGCGGTAGCACCCGCCGAAACGGTGTATCCGCTGCCGTCCACGGTCGACCCGGCGTCGTCGATCCATCTCGCCACGTCGTATTCGACCGCGTACGCGGCGCTTACGTGGCGCGCCCGCCTGCAGGCGGGCGAGACCCTGCTCGTGCACGGCGCCGCCGGCGCGCTCGGGCTGGGCGCGGTCGAGCTGGGCCGTCTGCTGCAGGCGAGAGTCATCGCATGCGCGAGCAGCGCCGAGAAACGGAAGACGGCGCTCGCACACGGCGCCGAAGTCGCGCTGCCGGCCAGCGGGTTCCGGGAGCGCGTGAAGGACCTGACCGCCGGCAGAGGCGCAGATGTCGTATTCGACCCCGTCGGTGGGAACGCCTTCGACGAATCGCTGCGGGCGATCGCGCCGGAGGGCCGCATCCTGTCGGTAGGATTCGCGAGCGGCCACATCCCGAAGATTCCCGCGAACCTCCTCCTGGTCAAGAACGTTTCGGTCCTGGGCTTCTACTTCGGCACCTACATCAAGGACGGCCCCGACGACCAGCGCAGGCGCTCGGCACCCAGGGTACGGGCGATGATGGCCCAACTGATCGACTGGACGCAGCAAGGGCATCTGAAACCGACGCTGTCCGGCGTTTTCGATCTGGATCGGTACGCCGAAGCGATGGATTCGATACTGAGCCGCCGAAGCATCGGAAAGGTCGCGCTCAGGATCGGGGCCTAGGAGCCATGGAGCGCATCAACGCACATTCGAAGCAGTCCGACCCCATGATCGAAGAAGCACCCCGTCTGACATCGTTCTCCCACGGCGGCGGTTGCGGCTGCAAGATCGGACCGCGGGTGCTGTCCGAGCTGTTGCGCGGCGTCTCGCCGCTTCCGGTTCCGCCGCAACTCTTGGTGGGTATCGAGACCGGAGATGACGCGGCGGTGTACAGGATCGACGACGAGCACGCGCTGGTCGCGACCACCGACTTCTTCATGCCGATCGTCGACGATCCATTCGATTTCGGGCGCATCGCGGCCACGAACGCGCTCTCGGACGTCTACGCAATGGGCGCGACCCCGATTCTCGCGCTGGCGGTCGTGGCGATGCCGATCGAACGCCTTCCGCTGCATGTCATCCGGCGCATCATCGACGGCGGCGCATCGGCCTGCGCGGGCGCGGGAGTCCCGATCGCCGGCGGACACACCATCGACTCGGTCGAGCCGATCTATGGTCTCGCCGCGCTCGGGCTCGCACATCCGGCACACATCCGGCGCAACGACCAGGCACGTCCCGGCGACCGCCTCGTGCTCGGCAAGCCTCTGGGCGTGGGCATTGCCTCGGCCGCGCTCAAGAAGCAGGGGCTGTGCGTCGACGACTACGCCGCGATGATCGCCGCGACGACACGGCTGAACGTTTCGGGGCCCACGCTCGCGCGATTGCCCGGCGTGCACGCGATGACCGACGTCACCGGGTTCGGTCTGCTGGGTCATACGATGGAAATGTGCCGCGGCGGTCGGCTTCGAGCCTGCGTCGTCGCCGCTTCGGTGCCCCGCCTGCCGGGGACCGACGAAAGGATCGCCGAGGGCTTCGTGACCGGTGCCTCGGCGCGCAACTGGTCGGCCTACGGAGAGTGCGTGCGGCTGCCCGGGCGTGACGACGACGCGCTACGGGCACTGCTCACGGATCCGCAGACCTCCGGAGGCCTGCTGGTCGCGTGCGAACCGTCCGCCGTCGCATCGGTGATCGAGATCTTCCAGCGCGACGGATTCGCCTCGGCGCGTGAGATCGGCCACTTCATCGCCGGCGAGCCCGGCATCGACGTGACCTGAGCCTCCGCCCGTTTCTGCCCGAGCAGACGGACGCCGGAGCTCAGCGAGCCGTCGGCATCGAGAACTCGGCGCCGCCGGCGCCCGTCGACGGCCAGCGTTGCATCACGCTCTTCTGCCGCGTGTAGAAGCGAAAGCCTTCTTCGCCGTACGCGTGCATGTCGCCGAAGAGGCTGTTCTTCCAGCCGCCGAAGCCATGCCAGGCCATCGGCACGGGGATCGGCACGTTGATTCCGACCATGCCGACCTCGACGCGACGGGCGAACTCGCGTGCGGAATGACCGTCGCGCGTGAAGCATGCGACGCCGTTGCCGAACTCGTGCGCATTGACCAGCGCGATCGCCTCGGAAAGGTTCGGCACGCGAACGCAGCTCAGCACGGGCCCGAAGATCTCTTCCCGATGGATGCGCATCCCGGGCTGCACGTCGTCGAACAGCGTGCCGCCGATGAAGAATCCCTCCTCGCGCCCGTCGACGCGCACGTCGCGCCCGTCGACGACGAGCTTCGCGCCCTCCTCGATCCCGATCTCGATGTAGCGCCGTACGCGCTCGAGCGCTTCGCGCGTGACGAGCGGACCCATCTCGACACCGGGCTGCATGCCGTCGCCGATCTTCAGCGCCTTCACCCGCTCCGCCAGCCGCGGCACGATGCGATCGCCGACGTCACCCACCAGCACCGCGACGCTGATCGCCATGCACCGCTCGCCGGCCGAGCCGTACGCGGCACCGATCAGTGCATCGACTGCCTGGTCGACGTCGGCATCGGGCAGCACGACCATGTGGTTCTTGGCCCCGCCGAGCGCCTGCACCCGGATGCCCCGTCGCGCGCCGGTCTCGTAGATGTAGCGCGCGATCGGCGTCGATCCGACGAAGCTGACCGCGGCGACGTCGGGGTGATGCAGCAGCGCGTCGACCGCGGTCTTGTCACCCTGGACGACGTTGAAGACGCCGTCGGGCAGGCCCGCTTCGCGCAGCAGATGCGCGATGTGGACGCTGGCCGAGGGATCGCGCTCGCTCGGCTTCAGGACGAAGGCATTGCCGCACGCGATCGCCACCGGGAACATCCAACACGGGACCATCGCCGGGAAATTGAAGGGAGTGATGCCGGCGACGACGCCGAGCGCCTCGCGCGTCGTCCAGTTGTCCATCCCGCTGCTCACCTGCCCGGTGAAGTCGCCCTTCAGGAGCTGCGGCGCGCCGCAGGCGAACTCGACGATGTCGATGCCGCGCGCCACCTCGCCGCACGCATCCTCGAAGGTCTTCCCGTGCTCGGCGGTGATCCGCGCAGCGATCTCGTCCGCATGCCGGTTCATCAGGTCCAGGAACCGGTTCAGGACGCGTGCCCGCCGGATCGGCGGCGTGTCCGCCCACGCCGGGAACGCCTCGCGCGCCGCCTTCACCGCGCGGTCGACGTCCGAGGACGTCGCGAGAACGACGTGGCGGGCCACCGCGCCGGTAGCCGGGTTGTAGACCGGCGAGCGGGCACCGACGCCTTCGACCGGCTTGCCGCCGATGTAGTGACCGACCGTCCGGGCATCGTCGTACGGTGCGACCGCCGGCTGCGTCTGCTTCGTGTTCATGGCCTTCTCCTGCCTGCGACGAAGGAAAGTGTAAGACGGGACGGCAACCGGACACGGTTGCGGCTCGCGCGGGAAACGTCGAGCGGAAGAGGAACGCGATTCGCCGGCGTTCGAAAGATCGATGCGACCGTTATCTTTTTCACGTACAGGCGCCGAAGACCAGGGGAATATCGCGCTTGCGTTCTGCGATTCCCCATGTCCCGGCTCGGCG
>DATGRE010000014.1:0-4777 GCA_035303885.1 Zeimonas sp.
GGGCGGCTTAGGCGCCCCTGACGGGTAACCCAGATGCTCGTTCAGCTCGGCGCCCATGATCCGTTCGATGACGGCCTTGTTGAGCGCCAGCATCAGGTCCTGCGCGTGCTCGGGCGTCATCGGCCCCTTGATCAACTCGTCGAGCACGCCGGCGGGCAACTCAGGCAGCGGACCCCGGGCCGCTGCCTGCGAGGCGACCGTTTGTTTCTTCCTGGGCATATCCATGTCCTTGATTCCTCATGGTATGCCTCACACACAAAAATCCGGACAGGTCCTGCCAAAGGATCCTGTGCTGCCGACGGATCCCGCACTGCCGACGGATCCCGCACTGTCGACCGATGCACGCATGCTCCGCGAGCCGCATCTGCCCCAGCACCATCCTGTGTGACTGCTCCAGCGCCGTCCCGCCCGACGCTCATCCGACAACAGCGCCACGCACGCGCAGAACATCCGCAAGCGAGCTCGTTCATTCCGTCCCAAATTCGAGCGATATGTCGCGTGGAATCCATTCCACGAAACCACCCGCTCGAGCAATGAGCGAAACGCGTCGTACCCTGCGAACCACGCGCACACCGCTACCTCCACATCGCTACCCGCACCCCCGCCCGCCCCGGCGTCACTCTCCGCCTCCGTGCTAGACTTCAAGGCTTTCCCAACGCCATCGATCCCGCCGCCTCCCGTCTGCGCCCGGGCTTCGCTCGCGCCGCTTCTTCGAGCATGCCGCTTCCTTCCGTCGAGTATCCGCGCACCCCGATGCACACCCGCACGGTGCGGGTCGACGCGTACCGGCGCGACGACGGGCTCTGGGATCTCGAGGCCGAGCTGGTCGACGTGAAGCCGCACGACACGCCGCTGCAGAGCGGCGTGCGCAAGGGCGGCGAGGCGATGCACGCGATGCGGCTGCGCGTGACGGTGGACGAGGAATTCAATGTCGTCGATGCCGTTGCCGCTTCCGACGCCGTGCCGTACCGGGGTTATTGCGAGACGATCGTCGGCGACTACCGCAAGCTCGTGGGGCTGAATCTCGTGCGCGGCTTTCGCGTCGGTCTGCGCGAGCGTCTCGGCGAGTACCGCGGCTGCACGCATCTGACGGAGCTTGCGCAGTCGTTGCCCACCGCCGCCATCCAGGCCGTCGCCGGCGACCAGCGTTGGTACGAGGAGATGATGCGGCAGGCCGAGGGCCACGGGCCGCGCCCGTTCCAGATCGACCGTTGTCATGCGCTGCGCAGCGACGGTCCCGCCGTCCAGCGCTATTACCCCGCCTGGTTCCGCTTGGAAGGGCCGGATCGCGCCGGCGGCGGACCTTCGAGTGCCGGAGTCGGCACGAACCGAAGCCGCGGCCTCGACGCCCCGCGAAGCGGCGACACCGACCCCATGCGGAGCGCCCGCATCGACTCGCCAGGCGGTCGCACCGATTCGGGAGGCGCCCGCATCGACCCGCCAGGCGACCGCACCGAGCATCGAATCCGCGGAACCGACGAGCGCCGAATCCCCGCCACAGACGATTCCGCAGCTTCCACAGAGGAACGACCGTGAAGATCCACGAGTACCAGGCCAAGGAACTCCTGAAGCGCTACGGCGTCGCGGTGCCGCGCGGCATTCCGTGCTTTTCGGTGGACGAGGCGGTGAGCGCGGCGCAGGCGCTCGGCGGCCCGGTCTGGGTCGTCAAGGCGCAGATTCACGCCGGCGGCCGCGGCAAGGGCGGCGGCGTCAAGCTCGCCCGCTCGATCGACGAAGTGCGCACCCATGCGTCGCAGATCCTCGGGATGCAGCTGAAGACGCACCAGACCGGTCCGGAAGGACAGAAGGTGCGCCGGCTGCTGATCGAGGAAGGCGCCGACATCCGTCAGGAGCTCTACGTCGGCATGGTGGTCGACCGCGTCTCGCAGCGCGTGTGCCTGATGGCGTCGAGCGAAGGCGGGATGGACATCGAGGAAGTCGCCGCGAAGACGCCCGAGAAGATCCACAAGGTGATGATCGATCCGGTGGCGGGGCTCACCGACGAGCAGGCCGACGACGTCGCGCGCAAGATCGGCGTCCCCGACGCGAGCGTGCCGCAGGCGCGCGCCGTGTTGCAGGGCCTGTACCGCGCGTTCTGGGAGACCGACGCCTCGCTCGCCGAGATCAATCCGCTCGTCGTCACCGGCGACGGCAAGGTGATCGCGCTCGACGCGAAGATGAACTTCGACGAGAACGCGCTGTTCCGCCATCCCGAGATCGTCGAGCTGCGCGATCTCGACGAGGAGGATCCGGCCGAGGTCGAGGCCTCGAAGCACGACCTCGCCTACATCCAGCTCGACGGCAACATCGGATGCCTGGTGAACGGGGCCGGGCTGGCGATGGCGACGATGGACACGATCAAGCTGTTCGGCGGCGAGCCGGCGAACTTCCTCGACGTCGGCGGCGGCGCCACCACCGAGAAGGTCACCGAGGCGTTCAAGCTGATGCTGCGCAACCCGAACCTGCAGGCGATCCTCGTCAACATCTTCGGCGGCATCATGCGCTGCGACGTCATCGCCGAAGGCGTGATCGCCGCGTCGAAGGCGGTCGGCCTGAAGGTTCCGCTGGTGGTGCGGATGAAGGGAACCAACGAGGAGCTGGGCAAGAAGATGCTCGCCGATTCGGGGCTGCCGATCATCTCCGCCGACACGATGGCCGAAGCGGCCGAGAAAGTCGTCGCGGCCGCCGCGCGCTGATTACGGAGAACCCGGATGTCGATCCTGATCAACAAGGACACCAAGGTCATCACGCAGGGAATCACCGGCAAGACCGGCCAGTTCCACACGCGGATGTGCCGCGACTACGCCAACGGCCGTGCCGCCTACGTGGCGGGCGTGAATCCGAAGCGTGCCGGCGAGGACTTCGAGGGGATCCCGATCTTCGCCACCGTGAAGGAAGCGAAGGAGAAGACCGGCGCGACCGTCTCGGTGATCTACGTGCCGCCGGCGGGTGCGGCCGACGCGATCCGCGAGGCGGTCGAGGCCGATCTCGATCTCGTCATCTGCATCACCGAGGGCATCCCGGTGCGCGACATGATCCTCGTGCGCGACCAGATGCGCCGCGAGAACCGTCGCACGCTGCTGCTCGGGCCGAACTGCCCGGGCGTCATCACGCCCGACGAGCTGAAGATCGGCATCATGCCCGGGCACATCCATCGCAAGGGGCGCATCGGCGTCGTCTCGCGCTCGGGCACGCTCACCTACGAGGCGGTGGCGCAGATCACCGCGCTCGGGCTGGGCCAGTCCTCGGCCGTGGGCATCGGCGGCGACCCGGTCAACGGCCTGAAGCACATCGACGTGCTGAAGATGTTCAACGACGATCCCGAGACCGACGCCGTCGTGATGATCGGCGAGATCGGCGGCTCCGACGAGGAGACCGCCGCGTACTGGGTGAAGGAGCACATGAAGAAGCCCGTCGTCGGCTTCATCGCGGGCGTCACCGCGCCTCCCGGCAAGCGCATGGGACACGCGGGCGCGATCATCTCCGGCGGCAAGGGCACCGCGCAGGAGAAGCTCGAGGTGATGGAGGCCTGCGGCATCCGCGTGACGAAGGATCCGTCCGAGATGGGCAAGCTGCTGAAGACCGTGCTCTGAAGGAAGGCATCGGGCCGCCGTGGAAGCCGCGATCGAGTTCCTGACGACGATGCACTGGGGGGCGGTCCTCCAGATCATCATCATCGACATCCTGCTCGGCGGCGACAACGCGGTGGTCATCGCGCTCGCGTGCCGCAACCTGCCGCGCGAGCAGCGGATGAAGGGGATCCTCTGGGGAACCGCCGGCGCGATCGTCCTGCGCATCGTGCTGATCGCGTTCGCCGTCGTGCTGCTGCAGGTGCCGTTCCTGAAGCTCGTGGGCGGTGCGCTGCTGCTGTGGATCGGCGTGAAGCTGCTGTTGCCCGACGAGGAGGACGAGCACGGGAACCTCACGAGCGCGACCACGCTGTGGTCCGCGGTGAAGACGATCGTCATCGCCGACTTCGTGATGAGCCTGGACAACGTCATCGCGATCGCGGGCGCCGCGCAGCAGGCCGATCCCGATCACCAGATGGGGCTCGTCGTGTTCGGCCTGCTGGTGAGCATCCCGATCATCGTCTGGGGCAGCACGCTCGTGCTGCGGCTGATCGAGCGCTATCCGATCGTCATCCTGTTCGGCGGCGGGCTGCTCGGCTGGATCGCCGGCGGCATGATGATCTCCGATCCGGTCACCGTTCGCATGCTCGGCGCCGAGCCGGGCGAGGCGTTGAAGTACGCCGCCGAGATCGCCGGTGCGGTGTTCGTCGTGGTGCTCGGCAAGGCGCTCGAGGCACGCCGCAAGCCCGATGCGCAGGCGGGCCGGGGATGAGGTCGGAGGTGCGTGCGCAGGCCGAGCCGCCGATGCGCATGTGCGTCGTTTCCGTCCCGTCCGACCCGGGCGAACCGCCGTTCATGAAATAGTTCCTCGGGGCGATCGGACGGTCCCGCTACCTTCGCGGGATGCAAGACGCCGAACAACCGGGGATGCAGGCCGACCGCGCGGAAGCTTCCGTCCGCCTGCTCATCAGCAGCGGACGCTCCGCGCTTCGCATCGCAGCGGTGACGAAGGAACGCCTGACCATCGGCCGGCGCCCGCAGAACGACATCGCGCTCGACGACCTGACCGTGAGCGGCGAGCACGCGTTGATCGAGACGCGCGGCACCGAGAGCGTCATCCACGATCTCGACAGCCGCAACGGCACGCTGGTGAACGGCCTGGCGATCAGCCGGCGCGTGCTGTGCGACGGCGACGTCATCGACATCGG
>DATGRE010000015.1:0-5186 GCA_035303885.1 Zeimonas sp.
CTTCGCCGCCCTGGTCACCCGTTGCAGGCGCGCCCTCACCCGCCGACTCGCCTCCCAGCAGCATCGCATTCATCCGCCGCACGAAGCCCGCGGGATCCTGCAACTGTCCGCCCTCCGCGAGCATCGCCTGCTCGAACAGCAGCCGCGACCAGTCGTCGATGTGCGCGTCGTCGTCGCGCACGCGCGCGAGCAGCGGGTGCTCGGGGTTGATCTCGAGGATCGGCTTCCTCGCTGGCGCGTTCTGCCCGGCCTGCTTGAGCATGCGCTCCAGGTGCGCGCTGATCTCGTGCTCTGCGGAGACGAGGCAGGCCGCCGAGTCGGTGAGCCGGTTCGTCACGCGGACCTCGCTCACGTCGTCGCCGAGCGCGGCCTTCATCCGCTCGACGAGCGGCTTCAGTTCTTCGGCGACCTGCTCGGTCGCCTTCTTCTCGGCCTCGTCCTCGAGCTTGCCGAGCTCGAGGCCGCCGCGCGCGACCGACGCGAGCGGCTTGCCTTCGAACTCGGTGAGGAACGACAGCAGCCACTCGTCGACGCGATCGGTGAGCAGCAGCACCTCGACGCCCTTCTTGCGGAACACCTCGAGATGCGGGCTGTTGCGCGCCGCGGCGGGCGTGTCGGCGGTGATGTAGTAGATCTTCTCCTGCCCTTCCTTCATGCGACCGACGTAGTCGGCGAGCGACACGGTCTGCGTGTCGTCGCTCGACGCGGTGGACGCGAAGCGCAGCAGCTTGACGATGCGGTCGCGGTTGGCGAAGTCCTCGCCGACGCCTTCCTTGACCACCGCGCCGAACTCGCGCCAGAACTTCGCGTAGTCGTCGGGCTTGTTCTCGGCGAGGTCCTCGAGCAGCGACAGCACGCGCTTGGTCGACCCCTCGCGGATCATCCGCACGTCGCGGCTTTCCTGCAGGATCTCGCGCGAAACGTTCAGCGGCAGGTCGTTCGAGTCGATGACGCCGCGCACGAAGCGCAGCCACGCGGGCAGCAGCTGCTCGGCGTCCTCCATGATGAAGACGCGCCGCACGTAGAGGCGCACACCGCTGCGACGGCTGCGGTCCCACAGGTCGAAGGGCGCGCGCGACGGGATGTAGAGCAGCGTCGTGTATTCGGTGCGGCCCTCGACGCGCGCGTGCGTCCACGCGAGCGGGTTCTCGTCGCCGTGCGACAGGTGCTTGTAGAACTTGCGGTACTGCTCTTCGTCGATCTCGCTTTTCGGGCGCGCCCACAATGCGCTCGCCTGGTTCACCGTCTCCCATTCGTCGGTAGGACGCATCTCCTTCGCGTCGGCGTCCCACTCCTCCTTGCGCATGCGGATCGGCAGCGAGATGTGGTCCGAATAGCGGCGCACGATCGACTTCAGCTTCCACGGCGAGAGCAGGTCCTCGAAGCTCGTCTCGTCGAGCTCGGTCTCCGCGGCCACCTCGCCCGCCGTCGCAGTACGCAGGTGCAACGTGATGTCGGTGCCGCGCGTCGCCTTCTCCACCGTCTCCACCGAGAACTCGCCGGTGCCCTCGGATTCCCAGCGCACCGCCTGGTCGGCGGGCAGCCCGGCGCGACGCGAGACGACGGTGACGCGATCGGCGACGATGAACGCCGAATAGAAGCCGACGCCGAACTGGCCGATCAGCTGCGCGTCGCGCGCCTGGTCGCCGGAGAGCTTGCCGAAGAACTCGCGCGTGCCCGAGCGCGCGATCGTGCCCAGGTGCTCGACCGCCTCGTCGCGCGACAGGCCGATGCCGTTGTCGGAGATCGTGATCGTTCGCGCCTTCGGGTCGACGTCGATGCGGATTTCCAGCTCGCCGCCGCCCTCGAGCAGTTCGGGCTTGTTCAGCGCCTCGAAACGCAGCCGGTCGCAGGCGTCGGAGGCGTTCGAGATCAGCTCGCGCAGGAAGATCTCGCGATTGCTGTACAGGCTGTGGATCATGAGGTTCAGCAGCTGGCTGACCTCGGTCTGGAACCCCAGTGTCTGCTTGGTTTCAGTCATCGGAATCGGCACCAGTCGGAAACGGGTGGAACGGTCGTCGCCAGGCGTTGCCCCGGTGCGGCGGCAGCGCCCGAGAGACCGCGCCCCAGATCGGGGCGCGGGCGGCGTTTTCAAGTGCCCTGGGGCGGCGGCTTCGGCAGCGACAGCGTCGCGTCGGCCACGCGCGGCTCGAGGTAGCGTCCCTTGCGCGCCCGCGTGCCGCGCCATGCCTCGAGCGCCGCGCCCGAGAGCACACGATCGACCGCCTTGCCGCCGCGACCCTTGCCCTGCACACGCACGCCCTCGCGGCCGAAGACGATCGCCTGCTGCATCGGGTCGGACGCGTCGACCTTCAGCAGCGTCACGCCGCGGCCGCCGTTGCGCAGCACCTTCACCTCGGCGAGGTCGAAGACGAGCGCGTGCCCCGCGCGCGAAACGCACAGCACACGGTCCATTCCCGGCGTGAAGAGCGCCGGGCGCAGCGGCGCGTCGCCCTCCTCGACGGAAAGGAAGCTCTTGCCCTGGCGCGTGCGGCCGACGAGGTCGCTCGCCTGGCAGATCAGCCCGTAGCCGCGGCGCGTCGACAGCAGCACG
The DNA here is from genome assembly GCA_035303885.1 of Zeimonas sp. Classification (GTDB taxonomy): domain Bacteria; phylum Pseudomonadota; class Gammaproteobacteria; order Burkholderiales; family Burkholderiaceae_E; genus Zeimonas. Next base: position 2,555 of record DATGRE010000015.1, read on the forward strand.
CCGGTGTCGGCGCGCGCGGCGAACACGTGCTCGATGCGCGCGCCCGGCTCGAGCTCGACGAAGCTCGTCACCGGGGCGCCGTCGCCGCGAGCCGACGGCAGCTGCGAGACCGACACCGTGAACACGCGACCCGTCGTGTCGATCGCGAAGAGACTGTCGGTCGTCATCACCTCGAAGGCGCCGTAGAACGCGTCGCCCGTCTTGAACCCGGCCTGTGCCGGGTCGTAGTCGGGGTCGTGCCCCTGGCGCGCACGCACCCAGCCCTTCTGCGAGACGATCACCGTGACCGGCTCCTCGGGCACGCGCACTTCGATCGTCGTGCGCTCGGCGGCCTCGATCAACGTGCGACGATCGTCGCCGTACTGCTTCGCGTCGGCCTCGATCTCCTGGATCACCTGCCGGCGCATCTTCGCCGGGCTCTTCAGCAGCGCCTCGAGCTTCGCCTTCTCGTCGCGCAGCGACGCGAGCTCCTTCTCGATGCGGATCGTCTCTAGACGCGCCAGCTGCCGCAGCCGGATCTCGAGGATGTCGTCGGCCTGCCGCTCGGTGAGCCCGAAGGCGTCGATCAGCGCCGGCTTCGGCTCGTCGGACTCGCGGATGATGCGGATCACCTCGTCGATGCGCAGCAGCACGAGCTGGCGCCCTTCGAGGATGTGGATGCGGTCGTCGACCTGGCCGAGCCGGTGACGGCTGCGCCGCGTCACCGTGTCGACACGGAACTCGCACCACTCGGAGAGGATCGTCGCGAGGTTCTTCTGCCGCGGCCGGCCGTCCAGGCCGATCGTGACGAGGTTCACCGGCACGCCGGTCTCGAGGCTCGTGTGCGCGCGCAACACGCGCAGCAGCTCGTCGGAGTCGATCTTCGAGGTCTTCGGCTCGAAGACGAGGCGCACCGGCGCCTCCTTGCCCGACTCGTCGCGCACGGTGTCGAGCACGGCGAGCACCGTCGACTTCAGCTGCAGCTGTTCGGGGGTGAGCGCCTTTCGGCCGGCGCGCACCTTCGGGTTCGTGAGCTCCTCGATCTCCTCGAGGATGCGCTGCGCCGAGACGCCGTGCGGCAGCTCGGTGACGACGAGCTGCCACTGCCCGCGCGCGAGCTCCTCGATCACGTGCCGGCCGCGCATCTTGATCGAGCCGCGGCCGCTGCGATAGATCTCGCCGATGTCCTCGGGCGGCGAGATGATCTGCCCGCCGCCGGGAAAGTCCGGTCCCGGCACGATGCGCGCGAGCTCGTCCGGATCGATCTTCGGATCCTTCAGCACCGCGACCGCCGCCTCGGCGATCTCGCGCAGGTTGTGCGGCGGGATCTCGGTGGCCATGCCCACCGCGATGCCCGAGGCGCCGTTCAGCAGCAGCATCGGCAGCCGCGCCGGCAGCAGCTGCGGCTCCTTCGTCGACCCGTCGTAGTTGGCGATGAAGTCGACCGTGCCCTGGTCGATCTCGTCGAGCAGCAGCCGCGCGTACGGCGTGAGACGCGCTTCGGTGTAGCGCATCGCCGCCGCCGAGTCGCCGTCGCGCGAGCCGAAATTGCCGTGGCCGTCGATCAGCGGATAGCGCAGCGTGAACGACTGCGCCATGCGCACCAGCGCGTCGTAGGCGGCGACGTCGCCGTGCGGGTGGTACTTGCCGAGCACGTCGCCCACCACGCGCGCCGACTTCACCGGCTTGGCGCCGGGGCCGAGACCCATCTCGTTCATCGCGTAGAGGATCCGGCGCTGCACCGGCTTCTGGCCGTCGCGCAGGTCGGGCAGCGCTCGGCCCTTGACGACCGAGACCGCGTAGTCGAGGTACGCGCGCTCGGCGTAGCGCGCGAGCGTCAGGGCGTCGTCGTCGTCCTCGCGGACCGGGAGTTCGAGCTGGTCGTTCATTCGGTGTGAAGGAATTGCGCGGGCGGCACGGGCGGGCTCAGATGTCGACCTCGACCTCGTTGCCGCGCTCCTCGAGCCACGCGCGGCGGGCCGACGCCTCGCCCTTGCCCATCAGCATCGTGAAGCGCTCCTGCGTCTGCGCGAGATCGACGTCGCCGAGGCTCACCTGCAGCAGCCGGCGCGTGTCGGGATTCATCGTCGTCTCCCACAGCTGCTCTGCGTTCATCTCGCCGAGCCCCTTGAAGCGCGAGATCGACCAGCTGCCTTCGCGCACGCCTTCCTTGCGCAGCTTGTCCTCGACGCGGCGCAGCTCGTCCTCGTCGAGGCAATAGATTTTGCGCATCGGCCGCTTGCCCTGCGCGGGGACGTCGACGCGGAACAGCGGCGGGCGCGCGACGTAGACGTGACCGCGCTCGATCAGCTTCGGGAAATGGCGGAAGAACAGCGTCAGCAGCAGCACCTGGATGTGTGCGCCGTCGACGTCGGCATCGGACAGGATGCAGATCTTCCCGTAGCGCAGGCCGGAGAGATCGGGCTCGTCGTTCATCGAGTGCGGATCGACGCCGATCGCCACCGCGATGTCGTGGATCTCGTTGTTCGCGAACAGCCGGTCGCGCTCGGTCTCCCAGGTGTTGAGCACCTTGCCGCGCAGCGGCAGGATCGCCTGGAACTCCTTGTCGCGGCCCATCTTCGCCGAGCCGCCGGCCGAGTCGCCCTCGACGAGGAACAGCTCGTTGCGCTCGATGTCGTCGGACTCGCAATCG
>DATGRE010000016.1:0-7407 GCA_035303885.1 Zeimonas sp.
TTGCGCTGTCGGGCCTCGTCGCCTGCAGCGAACAGCCGCAGCTGCTCGAAGGCCAGGAAATGGGGAAGACCGTCACGCGCGACACGGCGAGCTGGGAAGGCGATCCGCTCACGTTCCAGACGCAGTACACGCGCGGTGACCGGGAGAGCTGGGAGTCCGCGTTGAGACAGCGGGTGCAGGGCCAGAACGAGTACATCCGCATCGGAGACTAGCGATGAAGGCAATGACGCGTCTGATGGCCCTGCTGTTCGGGTTGTGGTGCTTCGCGGCCTTCGCGCAGCCGCAGGACGAGGTGCCGCCTCCCGACGCGGCGGCGGCCGAGAAGGCGCTGGCCGAAACGCGCGACGATCCGGCCGCGCGCCAGCGCGTCCAGCCGTACAACAACGCGCCGATCTGGCGGCAGGTGAATTCGGCGCAGGCGTTCTCGACGCAGCTGCCGCGCTACGAGGGCGGCGTGCTGATCGAGCCGCGTGGCGAGACCTGGCGCCAGCTGCGCAACGGACCGATGACGGTCTGGGGCGGATGGTTCCTCGTCGGCGTGCTGATCCTGATCGCGCTGTTCTACGTGTACCGCGGGCAGATCCGGCTGCGCGAGCCGGCCTCCGGGCACCTGATCGAGCGCTTCACCTTCGTCGAACGTGCGGTGCATTGGCTGAACGCCGCCGCATTCGTCGTGCTCGGGCTCACCGGGATCCTGATGCTGTTCGGCAAGCACGTGCTGCTGCCGCTCACCGGTTACACGATCTTCTCGATCCTCGCCATCGTCTCGAAGACCTCGCACAACTTCGTCGGTCCGCTGTTCGCGGTGACGACGGTCGCGATGTTTGCGATCTTCGTGCGCGACAACTGGATCCGCGGCTACGATTTCCGATGGCTGGCGCGCGCCGGCGGGCTGCTCTCGAAGCGCGGCGAGCACGTGCCGAGCGGCCGCTTCAACGGCGGCGAGAAGGCGTTCTTCTGGATCGGTGTCGTCGTGCTCGGGGTGATCGTCTCGGTGGCCGGCTTCGTGCTCAATTTCCCGAACTTCGAGCAGACCCGTGCGACGATGCAGATGGTCTGGCTCGTGCACGTCGGTGCCGCTTTGCTGTTCGTGGCACTCGTGTTCGGCCACATCTACCTGGGCACGGTGGGGATGGAAGGCGCTCTGGAATCGATGCGGTCGGGCTACGTGGACGAGACCTGGGCGAAGGAACACCATCGCCTCTGGTACGACGACATTCGCACCGGCAAGATTCCCGCCCGCCGTTCCGACGAAGCGACGGCGGCCGGGCTGCCGAGCCAGCTGCAGAGCTGATCGAACGGGAGAACGAACCCGAGATCACGCAGACGCAGCAGCGAGCAACGACGAAAAAGGGGGCCGCGAGGCCCCCTTTCCGTTTCCGCCGCTCGCCTGCCGCGCGACGGAGAATCGACGTCCCCCGTCGCCTCGGCGCGCCGCCCGGCGCCGACTCACTGGTTTCCGCTCGTCGGGCGGGTCGTCTCCACCTGCTCGAGCGGTTCGGCGCTCAGCGGCGCGCGCGGCTTGCGCACGCGCGGCGGGCGCGGCGGCGGGACTTCCTCCGGCTCCGGAGCAGGCGTCGCGCTTCGCGTGGTCTCGACCCACTGCAGACCCACCGCCTCGACGATCGACTCCAGCTGATCCTTCGGCAGCGGGGCCGGCGCGATCGGCTCGGCCGCATCCTTCGGCGCGACGGGGCTCGCCGCCGATGCCTCGGCTGCCGGCTCCGCTGCAGCCTGGACCGCGCCCGCGGCGGCTTTGACCTCGGCCTCGGCCGGCGATGCCGCCTCCGCCGTGGCAGGCGAGGCGTCGGCCGTGGCAGGCGAGGCGTCGCGCGAGGGCTCGCCGGCAGCCGTCTCTCCGGTCGGCAGGGGCAGGCTTTCCTGGGTCATCGGCGACTGCGCTTCGCCGACGCTTGCCACGCGCGGCTGCGGGCCTGCGTCCGGCGCCGTGCGCGGGGCGTCCTCGGCCTTCGATGCTGCGGCTGCGGAGGTCGCGGCCTCGGTCGCCGGAATCGCCGGCTCGACGGCTTCGGGCGCCACCGCCGGAACCGGAGGCTCGGCGGCCGCGGGCGCGACCGCCTCGGGCGCGACCGCCTCGGGCGTCGCCTCGGCGGTGCGCTCGGGCGAGATCCCGCCGTTCGGAAGCGCTGCGGGCTCGGCTTCGGCGGTCATCGCGCTGCCGGCGCCGGGGACGGCCGGTGCCGCCTCGCTGCCCGCCGTTTCGGCGTCCTCGCCGACGGTGGCGCTTTCGCCCGCGACGGTCTCACCTTGTCCCGCACCGGCGCCGCGATGCGCACCACCGCGGCGGCCGCGGCGGCGGCGGCTGCGCGGCCGCGACTCCTCGCCGCCCGCCGGGGTCGTCGCCGCATCGTCGCCCTCGGCAGCGAGAGCGAGCGATTCGGCTTCGCTCGTGGCGCCGGTGATCTCGGGCAGGCCTGCCGCGGCGACGACGGGTGCCGCCGCCGTGTCCGCGGTCTCGCCACGCTCGGCACGGCGAGCGCGCTCCGGGCGCTCCGCGCGTTCGCTGCCGCGCTCGGCCGGCTCGGCGCGTTCGGTGCGCTCGGGACGTTCGCCGCGTTCGGCGCGCTCGGCCCGTGCCGGACGCTCGGCCCGCTCGGCGCGCGTGGTGCGTTCCGTGCGTTCACCGCGCTCGGCCCGCGCTGCGCGCTCGCCCCGCTCGCCGCGTTCGGCTCGCTCGCCACGCTCCGCGCGTTCGGCGCGCTCGCCCCGCTCGGCGCGCGCCGTGCGTTCCGTGCGTTCGCCGCGCTCGGCATCGCGCCGGTCGCGTCCGCTGCGCCCTCCGCGGCCTCCTCGCGCGCCGCGTTCGCCGGCCGCGCCCGCTTCGCGATCACCGCGCGCGGCACGTCCGTCGCCGCGCGCCTCGGTGCGCGCCGTGCGCGTCGCCGGGACTTCGGCGCCCGCACCGGCAAGCGCGCTCGCTTCGTTCGCGGGCTTGCGGCGGAACCAGCCGAGAATGCGGCCGATGAGACCGTCCGGGCTACCGCCCGCCGGTTCGATCATCGTGCGCCGCGCGGCGGGCTGGGCCGGCGCGACGGTCTCGGCGCGCTCGGGCGCCGGGGCGCGTTGTGCGCGAGGCGGCGGCGGCTGGTCCGGGGTGATTCCGCGCACGACCGCCTCCTGGCGCGGCTTGCCGTTCTCGTACTTGCGCTCGAGGTAGGTGTTGTCCTGCGCAGGTGCATCGGCCAGGGTGTGGCTCGGGCGGTAGGTCGACAGTCGCTCGTCGTCGTGGCGCAGCCGCTCGGTCTTGTAGTGGGGCGTCTCGAGGTGCTGGTTCGGAATCAGCACGATTTCGACCTTCAGGCGCGCCTCGAGCTTGTTCAGCTCGCTGCGCTTCTCGTTCAGCAGGTAGGTGGCGACGTCGACCGGCACCTGCGCGTGCACCGCGGCGGTGTTGTCCTTCATCGCCTCTTCCTGGATCACGCGCAGCACGTGCAGCGCCGATGACTCGGTGTCGCGGATGCTGCCGGTACCCGTGCAGCGCGGGCAGGTGATGTGGGTGCCTTCGTTCAGCGCCGGACGCAGCCGCTGGCGCGACAGCTCCATCAGGCCGAAGCGCGAGATCTTGCCCATCTGCACCCGCGCGCGGTCGTAGTGCAGCGCTTCCTTCAGCCGCTGCTCGACCTCGCGCTGGTTCTTCGCGCTCTCCATGTCGATGAAATCGATGACGATGAGCCCGCCGAGGTCGCGCAGCCGCATCTGGCGCGCGACCTCGTCGGCCGCCTCGAGGTTCGTGCGCAGCGCCGTCTCCTCGATGTCGGAGCCCTTCGTCGCGCGCGCCGAGTTGACGTCGATCGCGACCAGCGCCTCGGTGTGGTCGATGACGACCGAGCCGCCCGAGGGCAGCGGCACCACGCGCGAGTACGCGGTCTCGATCTGGTGCTCGATCTGGAAGCGCGAGAACAGCGGCGTATCGTCGCGATAGCGCTTCACGCGCTCGACGTTGTCGGGCATGACGTGCGCCATGAACTGACGCGCCTGCTCGTAGATGTCGTCGGTGTCGATCAGGATCTCGCCGATGTCGCTCGTGAAGTAGTCGCGGATCGCGCGAATGACGAGGCTCGACTCCTGGTAGATGAGGAAGGGGCCCGGGGCGGAACCCGCCGCCGCCTCGATCGCCTTCCACAGCTGCAGCAGGTAGTTCAGGTCCCACTGTAGCTCCTCGGCGCTGCGCCCGATGCCCGCGGTGCGCGCGATCAGGCTCATTCCCGGCGGGTGCTCGAGCTTGTCCATCGCCTCGCGCAGCTCCTGCCGGTCTTCGCCTTCGATTCGGCGCGAGACGCCGCCGCCGCGCGGGTTGTTCGGCATCAGCACGAGGTAGCGGCCGGCCAGCGAGATGAAGGTGGTGAGTGCGGCGCCCTTGTTGCCGCGCTCCTCCTTCTCGACCTGGACGATGACTTCCTGCCCTTCGGCGATCGCGTCCTGGATGCGCGATTTCGAGTCGGCGCCGTTGCGGAAATAGCTGCGGGCGATTTCCTTGAACGGGAGGAAGCCGTGGCGTTCTTCGCCGTAGTTGACGAAGCACGCCTCCAGGCTCGGTTCGACGCGCGTGATCACGCCCTTGTAGATGTTGCCCTTGCGCGATTCGCGCCCGGCCGATTCGATGTCGATGTCGATGAGCTTCTGCCCGTCGACGATGGCCACGCGCAGCTCTTCCGCGTGCGTGGCGTTGAACAGCATTCGCTTCATGCAAATGACTCCGTTTGCGGCGCACGGGCGTGGCTGCGCGCGACGGCCAGCGAGCCGATGCGAACGGAATGCTGGAGAAGGATTCCCGACGGGCCGGAAGCGCGCCGGGCGCGGCGCGCTCGGGGCGGTGGCGGGGCTATCTGCGGTGCAGCGCCGCCGATGGACGCACGTGCGCCGGCCTCGGGCTCGACCCGTCAGGCTCGTTGAAGGCGTTCGGTGACATCGGGGATCGGGAATCGGCGCTGAAGGGGGCGGCGCCGACGGAAGGCAGCCGTCCTGTTCGCATTCTTCTCGAGATAATTCCGCATCGACCCGCGCCTGCTCGCCTCGGGGCGTGCGCAGGCCGCGGTTGATAGATTCCAGTCGTGGAGGCGATCGGGTAACGAGGAGGCCTCGGCGCCAGTCGCCCGGGTACAATCCGGACTCTCGACACGAGGGCCCGGGACTGTGCGGGCATTTCGATTCGGCGCAGTCCACCGGGTCATCCCCGGAGTCCGGGACGGCCGACGAGCGAGCGGCCCATTCCACGGGCCACCATCGCACACGACCCCGGAAGTATATCGCAACATGCATAGATCGCGCGCAAACGGCGCCTCGGCCTCCGGCCCGGCACGCCGCGGCAGGCGCATGGAGCCGGACGGCCTCGCGGCGCGCGCAGCGATCGAGGCGCCGGCCGGGCGGACGCCGGCACGACCGGCGCCCCGTCTCGAGCAGCCGGTCCAGCATCTGGACGTCGACGACGACGACGCCGGGCAGCGTCTGGACGCGTTTCTCGCGCGGCGCTTTCGCAGCGTGCCGAAGAGCCACCTGTACCGCTGGATCCGCAGCGGGCAGTTGCGCGTGAACGGCGCGCGCAGCGCGATCGACTATCGCCTGCGACCCGGCGACCGCATACGCGTTCCGCCGATCTTCGGGGAGGCGGTGCCGGGCGCTTCGCCGGCGGCAACGGCTCGCGTGCCGCGCGGTGCGACCGATCCGGTGCAGCGCGAGCGCGCGCAGCTCGCACGCCGGCTCGTCGTGCTCTACGAGGACGACGACCTCGTCGCGCTGGACAAGCCGGCGTCGGTCGCGGTGCACGGCGGCAGCGGCGTATCCAGCGGCGTCATCGAACAGCTGCGCGCCGCGCGTCCGCAGGCGCGCTTCCTCGAGCTGGTGCATCGGCTCGACCGCGAGACTTCGGGCGTGCTGCTGCTCGCGAAGCGGCGGTCTGCGTTGACGAACCTGCATGCGCAGCTGCGCGAGCGCGAGGTCGACAAGCGCTACCGGGCGATCGTCGCCGGCCGGTGGCCGCTGCGCACGCGCCGCCTCGCGTTTCCGCTGAAGCGCCACGAGGCCCCCGACGGCGATCGTCGCGTCCGCGTCGATCCCGGCGGCCTCGAGGCGCTCACCTTCGTTACCGGTCTGGCGCGCGTCGAGCGGCCCGAGCTGGCGGTCGAGCTCTCGCTCGTCGAGGCACGCCTGGAGACCGGGCGCACGCACCAGATCCGCGTGCACCTGGCGCATGCCGGCTGCCCGATCGTCGGCGACGACAAGTACGGCGACTACGAGCTGAACCGCCGGCTCGCGCGCGCCGGTCATCGGCGCATGTACCTGCACGCGCAGTCGATCGCCTTCCGCCATCCGCGCACCGGGGAACGTATGTGCATCGAGGCGCCGACGCCGGCCGCCTTCGACGCGCTGCTCGGCGGTGCGCCGCGCTCCGAACCGTCGCCATGACCGACCTGTCCCGCTTTCGCCTCGTCGTCTTCGACTGGGACGGAACGTTGATCGACTCGACCGCGGCGATCGTCCATGCGCTGCGCGCGGCCGCGGCCGATCTCGGGCTGCCGGTGCCGTCGCGCGAACGCGCGTCGCACGTGATCGGGCTCGGGCTGTTCGAGGCGATCCGCTACGCGGTGCCGTCGATCGCCGACGCGCAGCTGCCCGATTTCGTCGTGCACTATCGGCGCCACTATTTTGCGCTCGATGCGCGGCTCGAGCCCTTCGAAGGCGTGTCGCAGCTGCTCGACGAACTGGTCGACGCCGGTGCGTGGCTCGCGGTGGCGACCGGAAAGTCGCGCGCGGGGCTGGATCGCGCGCTCGGGCAGACCGGGTGGCGGCAGCACTTCCGCACGACGCGCTGTGCCGACGAGGGCGCCCCGAAGCCCGATCCCTGGATGCTGCGCGACATCTGCGAGGAGCTCGAGGTCGACCCGGCGCAGACGCTGATGGTCGGCGATACGACGCACGACCTCGGCATGGCTCGCGCCGCCGGCGCCGCCGCGATCGCGGTCACCTACGGCGCGCACCCGCGCCGCGAGCTCGAGGCCGAGCCGTCGCTGGCGATGGTCGATTCGATCGTCGACCTGCGCGAGGCGCTGCTTTCGCGCGTGCCGTGAGCCGCTCCGGCGCCTGGTTCGACGTCTGCGCGAGCGCCGATCTGCTCGACGGCGGTGACGGCGTGCGCTTCGAATGCGCCGGTGCCGACGGCCTGCCCCGGTCGGCGTTCGTCGTGCGCCAGGACGGGCGGGTGCGCGCCTTCGTCAATCGCTGCCCGCACCGCGCCGCGGAGCTCGACTGGCTGCCCGGGCGATTCTTCGACGACGCGGGCCTATACTTGGTGTGCTCGATGCACGGTGCGCTGTTCGAGGCCGATACCGGTGACTGCGTGGCCGGACCCTGCCTCGGCGATCGTCTCGAGCCGATCGCCTGCGAAGAACG
>DATGRE010000017.1:0-2112 GCA_035303885.1 Zeimonas sp.
AGGAACTGCCGGATGACGTCGCGCCGTGTGGCGCCGACGGCGCGGCGCACGCCGATCTCCCGCGTGCGCTCCATGACGCTCGCGAGCATGATGTTCATGATGCCGATGCCGCCGACGAGCAGCGAAATCGACGCGATGGCAACCATCACGAACTGGAACAGTCGCCGCGTCTGCTGCTGCTGCGCGAGCAGCTCGGCCGGCACGATCACCACGGAGTCACCCGCTCCGCGATGCGACGTGTCGAGCAGGCCGCGCACGAGCGCGCCGGCGGTGGCCACCTGCGTTTCGGAGGCAAGCTGGACGTAGATCGCGTCGATCTCGTCGCGCAGGTACGCCTGCGCGTCTTCCATGCGGCCGATGGCCGCCGTGACCGGCACGTAGGCGACGTTGTTGCTGTCCTCGGTTGGCATCCCTCCCACGTCGCCCTGCACGGCGAGCCGCGGCGCGGCGATGCCGATGACGCGGAACCACTCGTCGTTGAACTTGACGTGCCGCCCGATCGGATCCTCGGCGCCGAACAGCGCCGTCGCCGCCGCCTGTCCGAGCACGGTCACGGCCGCCGCCGCATGCTCTTCCTGCTCGGTGAAAAAGCGCCCGCGCGCCATCGCAAACCCGGCTATGTCCCGGAACACGGCCGACACGCCGAACACCGCCGGGATGTCGCCCTGCGCGCGCGGCAACGTCTTCGTGGGCACGACGCGCTTGCGGGGTGAGGCGGCCGCCACGCCGTCGACCGTGGCGGCAATCGCACGAAGGTCGGCAAACGTGAGGCCCGGCGAGATCGCGCGCACGCGCTGCAGCGCCTGGGTGTCGGTCGCCTCGCGCGCCTCGACGATCACGTTCCGGACGCCCAGCTGCTCGATGAACGCAATCACCTGCTGCTGCGCGCCGGCGCCGATCGACAGCATCGCAATGACGGCCGCCACGCCGAAGATCATCCCGAGCATCGTCAGAATCGACCGGAGCTTGTGCGCGCGCAGATTGTCGAAGCCCTGCACGACTTCCGGTCCGATGTCGAGCACCGGCCGGCGCGGCGCCGGCACCGTTGTCGTCGAAGATGCAGTCGTCATGGTCCCACCGCCGCTCCGCCGGAAGGCGCCGGCCCCGCCGCCCGGCTGGCGGCGCCGCCGGTACCCGCCGCGGACGGCCTGACGAGCGCCACGACGGCGCCCTCGGCGATCCCTTCGACAGCCGCGCGCACGTCGCCGCGCTCTACGACCGTGACATCGCGGGCCTCGAACGACTCACCTGCCTGCACGTACACCACCGGCCGTCCGTCCTCTTCGAACACCGCCTGGCGCGGCACGGTCAGCACGTTCTCGATCGGCGGCGCCGCCGCGACGAGCCGGACCCTCGTGCCCGGCCTGAGCCTCGGATCGGAAGTGTCGAGCTCCACCCTGACCTCGTAGCGACGCAGTGGCCCGTCCGAGCGCCGCTGCGGCAGGCTCGTATTGCCGATCGCACGGATGGTGGCGGGAGAATTGACGCCTGGTGCGCTGTCCGACGTTGCCGTCACCTTCTGGCCGACGGACAGGTGGACGCGATCGAGCTCGTTGACCGAGGCGCGAATTTCGAGCTCGGACATGTCGAAGATGTCGATGATGGGTCGCGCCGTCCCCACCAGATCGCCCGTGCGGTACTCCGGCAGCGTCATGCCCACATACAGCACCGTGGTCGAGTCGAGGTTCTCTCGAACCCCGACCGCACCATTGATAGGCGCCCGGATTTCGAGCATCTCGAGGTTCTGGCGTGCGCGATCGGCCGCCAGCTGTGCTCTGGCGCGGCTCTCCTCGAGCACGGTGAGCGCTGCCTGGTTCACCGTCCGACGCGCCTCGACATCCTGCCCGGTCTGCGCGAGCGTCCGCTGCGCTTCTTCGAGTGAAACCTGACGGATGCGGTACTCGTTGGCCGGAATCAGATCCGGATCGATGCGGGCGTCGAGCTCGGCCCGACGAACGTTGAAGCGCGCGGTCAGCAGCGCCACCTCGTCGGCCGCTTCGCCCGCGGCGATCTCGGCGCGGCGCTTGATGATGTTCTGCTCTGCCTCGCGCAGCTCCGACTCGGCCTGCTCGAGCGCGTACTCCTGATCGGCGGGATCGAATCGCAGCACGA
>DATGRE010000018.1:0-30530 GCA_035303885.1 Zeimonas sp.
ACACGCCGTTCACCATGCCGACGACGACGCCGGCGAGCGCCGAGACGCCGAGGCTCGCAAGGTAGACGGTCTGCACCTCGAGCCCCAGCACCTGCACGCGGTCCGCGGCGAAGATCGGCGGGAAGGGTTGGGCGAAGACGCCGAACATCCACTTCATCAACGCCTGGAAGAAGATCGACAACCCGACGGTCGCCATGATGACGCTGATCACCGGCTCGCCGATCAGCGGCCGCAGCACGATCACCTGCAGCAGGATCCCGAACACCATCATGAACGCGAGCGTGATCGGGAAGCCGATCCAGAACGGCAGCTGCCAATGGGTGAGCAGCCACCAGCACACCCACGCGCCGATCAGCAGGAACTCGCCCTGCGCGAAGTTCACGATCTGCGTCGACTTGTAGATCAGCACGAAGCACATCGCGACGACCCCGTACAGGGTGCCGATGATGAGCCCGTTGACCAGGAGCTGGATGAGGAGCGTCGTGTTCATGGAGTGCTCAGACGGTGACCGCGGCCTCGTCCTCCCGCCGTGCCTGCGGCCGGTACGCCTTGAGCGTCTCGACGACGAGGTCGGTGCGGATGCGCGATTTCGTGCCGTCCTGGAAGGTGATCATCGTGTCGACGTGCACGTTCGGCTGGTCGGAATAGATGGCGTCGATGATGTCGGCGTACTTCTCGTTGATGACGCCGCGCCGGACCTTGCGCGTGCGCGTAAGCTCGCCGTCGTCGGCGTCAAGCTCCTTGTAGAGCAGCACGAACTTGCCGATGCGCTGCGGCTCGGGCAGCGTCGCGTTGACCTTCTCGACCTCCTCGCGCAGCAGCGCGTACACCTGCTCCTGCGCCGCGAGGTTCGTGTAGTTCGTGAACGCGATGCCGCGCTGCTCGGCCCACTTCGAGACGATCGAGTAGCGGATGCAGATGATCGCCGCCAGGAACGGCTTGCCGTGGCCGAGGATGACCGCCTCGGCGATGAACGGCGAAAACTTCAGCTTGTTCTCGATGAACATCGGCGAGAAGCGCGTGCCGGTGGAGGTGACGGCGAGGTCCTTGATGCGGTCGATGACCACCAGGTGGCCGTTCTCCTTCTTGATGTAGCCCGCGTCGCCGGTGTGCATCCAGCCGTCGCGCAGGTCGGCGCGGGTGGCCTCCTCGTTCTTGTAGAAACCGAGGAACAGGCCCTCGGTCCGCGCGACGATCTCGCCCACGCCGTTGGCGTCGGGATTGTCGATGCGCACCTCCGAGGTGTCGAAGGGCACGCCCACCGAGTCGAAGTCGACGTCGTCGGGCCGGTGGATGGTGTAGGCGCCGGCGAGCTCGGTCTGCCCGTAGATCTGGCGCAGCGGAATTCCCATCGCCTGGAAGAAGCGGAAAGTCTCGGGCCCCAGCGCCGCCCCGCCCGTGGCCGCCGACTTCAGGTACGTGAAGCCGAGCCGGTCGCGCAGCGCGCGGAACAGGATCCAGTCGGCGATGCGCGAGCGGCGCCGCTTCTCCAGCGCGGCCAGGCCGAGCTTCATTCCGAGCTCGAACATCCGCTGCTTGAAGGGCGTGGCGTCCATGATTCGCGCGCGAACGTCGGCGGCGATCTGCTCCCACACGCGCGGGGCGAGCAGCACGAAGGTGGGCCCGATCTCGCGCAGGTCGGCCATCTGCGTCTCGGGCTCCTCGACGAAATTCACCTTGATGCGCGAGATCAGGGCCTGCGCCACGGCGTAGACCTGCTCCATGATCCACGGCAGCGGCAGCACCGAGACGTAGTTGTCGCTGGGCAGCTTCGGGTCCGCGCGCAGGTACGACAGGCAGTGTGCGAGGAACGGGCCCGACTGCAGCATCGCGATCTTCGGGTTCGACACCGTGCCCGAAGTGGTGCACAGCACGGCGACGTCGCTGCCCTTGCCGCGCGCGACCTCGCTCTCGAAGCGCTGCGGATCGGCCTCGTGCAGCGGTGCGCCGGCGGCCTTGAGCTCCTCCCAGCCCATCAGCCGCGCATCGTGGTACTTGCGCATGCCGCGCGGGTCGAAATACACGATGCGCTCGATGCACGGCAGCCGCTCGGCGATCTCGAGCAGCTTGTCGACCTGCTCCTCGTCCTCGGCGAGCACGACGCGCACCTCCGCGTACTCGATGAGGTAGGCGACCTCCTCGCTCAGCGCGTCGGCGTAGATGCCGAGCGACATGCAGCCGATCGCGTGCGCGGCGAGCTCGCCCCAGACCATCTCGGGGCGGTTCTTGCCGATGATCGCCACGACGCTGCCGCGCTCGACGCCGAGCGCGAGCAGCCCGAGCGCGATCTCGCGCACGCGGTCGCGGTAGTCGGCCCAGGTGAATTCGTTCCAGATCCCGAATTCCTTCTCGCGCATCGCCACCTCGTCGGGCCAGCGCTGCGCGTTGTGCAGCAACAGCTTCGGGAAGGTGTCGTGGCGGACGATGTCGGCGTATTCCGGGGCCATGGCTTCAGCCCTGTGTTTGCGCGGCCGGCTCGGCCTCTTCGACGCCGAGGTAGGCCGTCTTCACCTGTTCGTTGTCCATGATCTCGTGCGGCAGCCCGCTGGCGATCACACGGCCGAAGTCGAGCACCATGACGCGCTGCGAGATGTCCATCACCACGCCCATGTCGTGCTCGATCATGATGACCGTCATCCCCCACTCCTCGTTGAGGTCGACGATGTAGCGCGCCATGTCCTCCTTCTCCTCGAGGTTCATGCCGGCCATCGGCTCGTCGAGGAGGATCAGGTCGGGGCGCACGGCGACCGCGCGCGCGAGCTCGACGCGCTTGCGCAGGCCGTACGACAGCGTTCCGGCCACCGCCTTGCGGATATGGCTGATCTCGAGGAAGTCGATGATGTCCTCGACCTGGCGCCGGTGCGCGAGCTCTTCCCTCTGCGCACCGCCGAACCAGTACAGCGATCCGCTGAGGAAATTGTTCTTCAGCAAATGATGGCGCCCGACCATGATGTTGTCGAGCACCGTCATGTGGCTGAACAGCGCGAGGTTCTGGAAGGTGCGGCCCAGCCCGAGCGACGCGCGCTGGCTCGGCGTCATGCGCGTGACGTCCTGTCCCTTGAAGTGAATCGAGCCGGCCGTGGGCGTGTAGCGCCCCGAGATGCAGTTCAGCATCGAGGTCTTTCCGGCGCCGTTCGGACCGATGATCGAGAACAGCTCGCCGGGGTTCACCTCGAAGTTCACCCCCATCAGCGCCTTGACGCCGCCGAACTGCAGCGAGACGTCGCGTACCGCGAGAATCGGCGAATCTTCGCTGGACAAACGCTCCCTCCTTCCGTGTCGGCGCAAGTCTATGGTACGCGCCTCGGTATAGTTGTCGCCTGACCGACAAAGTGAGGGATAACCGGGAGCCGTGTCCGCATTCGGCGCGTTGGGCGCGCTTTCCTCGTGGCTGAACGTTCTTGATGCGGCGCAACAAGAACGCGTTCGCCGCGACCTCATCGAGCGCGACCTGCGCGCGGGCGCCTACGTCTGCCGAAAGGGCGAAGCGGTCGAGCACTGGATCGGCGTGGTCCGCGGCATCGTCAAGGTGAGCAACGTGTCGACCACCGGCAAGTCGGTCACGCTCACCGGCATCGCCGCCGGGGGCTGGTTCGGCGAGGGATCGCTGCTGAAGGACGAGCCGCGCCGCTACGATGTCGTCGCGCTGCGCGACAGCCGCATCGCGTACCTGCCGCGCGCGACCTTCCACTGGCTGCTCGACACGAGCATCGCGTTCAACCGGCATCTGCTGCGCCAGCTGAACGAGCGGCTCGGCCAGTTCATCGGCACCGTCGAGATCGACCGCCTGCTCGGCCCCGAGGCGCGCGTCGCGCGTTGCCTGGCGCAGCTGTTCAACCCCCTGCTCTACCCCGGCGTGGGCACGCGGCTGGAGATCTCGCAGACCGAGATCGGCTTCCTCACGGGGCTGTCGCGACAGACGGTGAACCGCGCGCTGCAGCGGCTCGAGCGCGACGGGCTGGTGCAGATCGAGTACGGCGCGCTCACCGTGGTGTCGCTGGACGGGCTGCGCGATTTCGACGCGTGAGCGCCGTCGGCGTGAGCGGCGGCGCGCGTGGTCGCGAAGCGCCCGCGGCGGGCAGGCAACGCGACTAGCCCCGCCCGCGGGTCAGCAGCAGCTGCAGCTCCGAGAAACCTGCCGGATGCGGCCGGCTCTCATACGGCGGTTGCGGCCAGTCCCAGGCACCGGACGGGAAGAGCGCGCGCATCGCGTTGACGTCACAGTGATATGGGGGCCCTTCGATGAAACCCTGGCGCCGGCCCTCGCGCTCGACCTGCACGGCGAGCAGCACGAGCACACCGCCCGGTGCGAGCCAGTCGGCGAGCCGGGTGGCGTACGGCACCCAGCGGTCCGGATGCAGCGCACACAGGCATGCCTGGTCCCAGATCGCCTCGAAGCGCTCGGGCGGAGTCCAGGCGAGGAGATCGGCCTCGACCACTTCGGCGTCCAGACCGGCCGCCGACACCCGCTCGCGGGTGAGCGCCACCGCCGCCGGCGCGTAGTCGACGCCCAGCACGCGGAATCCGGCGCGCGCCAGGCGCAGCACCTCGTGGCCGGCGCCGCAGCCCGGCACCAGCACACGCCCCCCGTCGGGCAGCACGCGGCGGGCGAGCAGCGGCTCGAGCGCCGGGTTCACCTCGCCGCGGTCCCATGGGGTGCGTTGCTCGACGAAGCGCTGCTGCCAGAAGTCGGCCGACGGGCCGGCGCTCGCGCCCGCCTTCGGCGCCGACGGCACCGCCGACCGCCTCGAGGACGCGTCCGTGCCGGACCTCACCGGTCGTAGCGGTAGAAGCCGCGACCCGTCTTGCGGCCGAGCATGCCGGCGTCGACCATCTCGCGCAGCAGCGGCGCCGGACGGTACTTCGGGTCGTTGAAGGTGTCGTAGAGCACCTCCATCACGGCAAGCTCGACGTCGAGTCCGATGAGGTCGCACAGTGCGAGCGGGCCGATCGGGTGGTTGCAGCCGAGCTTCATCCCGGCGTCGATCTCCTCGGCGCTCGCCAGCCCCTCCTGCAGCGCGAAGATCGCCTCGTTGATCATCGGGCACAGGATGCGGTTGACGACGAAGCCGGCGCTGTTCTTCACGCCGATCGGCGTCTTGCCGAGCCGCTTGGCCAGCTCGGTGACCGCGTCGACCGTCTCGTCCGAGGTGTGCAGCCCGCGGATGATCTCGACGAGCGCCATCACCGGCACCGGATTGAAGAAATGCATGCCGACGAAGCGCTGCGGATCCTTCAGCGACGCGGCGAGCCGGGTGATCGAGATCGACGAGGTGTTCGTCGCGATGATCGTTCCCGGCCGGGCGATCGCATCGACGTTGCGCAGGATCTTGTCCTTCAGCGTCTCGTTCTCGGTCGCCGCCTCGATGATCAGGTCGCACGCGGCGAGATCCTCCACGCGCGTCGTCGTGCGCACGCGCCCGAGCATCTCGGCCTTCCCCGCTTCGTCGAGCGAGCCCTTCTTCACCAGACGGTCGAGCGAGGCCGACAGTGCGCGCATCCCGCGCTCGGTCGCCTTCTCGTCGATGTCCTGCATCGTGACACCGATGCCGACCGCGGCGCACGCCTGGGCGATGCCGCTGCCCATCGTGCCTGCGCCGATGATGCCTACCGAGTCCATGGCCATTTGCTTCGAGTCCTGTGCGTGGTTCCCAGAGAACGCGATTCTAGGCGAGACGCCCGGCGGTTCCCGGCGCGTTCGCGCGACCGTCCGGGGTACGCGCTACGGGTCGTCACTCCCCGCTCGCGTCGAATCCGGCCTCCCGCAGCCGTCGCAGCACCCGCTCCACGTGCGTCGCCGACTCGGTCTGCACGACGAGCTCGACCATCACGCGCTGCGCGCCGGTCGTCCCGAAGGCCCGCTCGTGGCGGATCTGCTCGATGTTCGCGCGCTCGTCGGCGAGCAGTGCGGTGACGCGGGCGAGCGCCCCCGGGGCATCGCGCACGTCGACGACCAGGCGCGCGAGGCGACCCGAGCGCGCGAGCCCGCGTTCGATGATCGCGGCGAGCAGCAGCGGATCGACGTTGCCGCCGGAGAGCACGATCCCGACGCGACGACCCTGGAAACGCCCAGGATGGGCGAGCACCGCGGCGAGCGCCGCTGCGCCGGCGCCTTCGGCGACGGTCTTCTCGATCTCGAGCAGCAGCAGGATCGCGTGCTCGATCACCGCATCCTCGACGAGCAGCACCGAGTCGAGCGTGCGCCGCAGGATCGGCAGCGTCAGCGACCCGAGGCGGTTCACCGCGATGCCGTCGGCGATCGTCGCCGCGCCGACGTCGTGGTGCGCGCCGCCGAGCGCGTCGTGCACGAGCGCGAAGCGCTCGCTCTGCACCCCCAGGACGCGAACCGACGGACGCAGGCGGCGCAAGGCGAGCGCGACGCCCGCGGCGAGCCCGCCGCCGCCGACGGGAACGACGACGTCGTCGAGCTCGTGCGGCGAGCGCGCGATCTCGAGTCCGACCGTTCCTTGTCCCGCGATGACCGCCGGGTCGTCGAACGGATCGATCGGGGTCAGCCCACGCTCGGCGGCGAGCGCCATGCCATGCGCGTAGGTCTCGTCGAAGCGCTCCCCGTGCAGCACGATCGTCGCGTCGAGCGCGCGCGTGCGCGCGACTTTCACCGGCGCCGTCCCGCACGGCATGACGATCGTCGCCGGGATGCCCAGGCGCTTCGCGTGCCAGGCGACGCCCTGCGCGTGATTGCCCGCCGACACGGCGAGCACGCCGCGCTCGCGCTCGTCCGCCGAGAGCTGCGCGAGCCGGTTCAGCGCACCGCGTTCCTTGAACGACGCGGTGAACTGCAGGTTCTCGAACTTCAGATAGAGCGACGCCCCGGCGATCTCCGACAGCGTGCGCGAATGCAGGAAAGGCGTCTCCTCGACGTGTCCCGCCAGGCGCGCGGCCGCGCGCTCGACGTCCTCGAAGGCGATCGCTTCGTCCGCAGCCGGCATTCAGCGGTGCTCGGCGCGCCCGCGAACGACGCCCGCATCGTGCGCGAAGCGGGACGAGGAGGCGGCCTCGCGCGCCCGCTGCTTGCGGCTGTGCACGTGGCCCGCCTCGACCACCGAATGACTGACCCGCAGGCCGCCTTCGCGCTCGGCGAGAACCGCCAGCTCGCAGTAGAAGTCATGCAGCCTCTGCAACGACTCCTCGTCGAGATCCTCGACGGCGACGAGCCGATTGCTCGCGAACTCGTGCGAGGCGAGCAGCTCGTTCAGCTTCAGGTGCACCGCGCGACTGTCCTTGTTTTGAGCGTGCTGGATCAGGAACACCATCAGGAACGTGACGATCGTCGTGCCGGTATTGATGACGAGCTGCCACGACTCCGAGAAGCCGAAGATCGGCCCGGTGATCGCCCACAGCGCGACCAGGGCGGTGGCGAGGATGAATCCGGCGCTGCTGCCCGAGGCGCGCACCGCACCGGCGGCGAAGCGCTCGAACACCCCGTAGGCCCTCTTGCGAGCGGCCGAGCGAAAAGCGCGCCGTACGTCGGCGCGCCTCGGTGCGTTCATGGAAGCGGACTCCGAAGAAAGGCGCCGCGGCGCCGCGACGCCCTGCGAGCAATTATCGCGCCTATCGTCCGAGGCGCGCGCCGGCCGCGGCCGGCGCCTGCTCGCCGCCACGCCGGGCCAGCCACTCGAGCACGACGAACAGCACGCCGGCGACCGCGAGCGGGATCAGGTAATACACCGCCCGGTAGGCCAGCACGACCGCCAGCGTCGCCCCGGCGCCGATCGACCAGCCGAGCATCGCGACGAAGACGCCCTCGATCACGCCGAGCCCGCCGGGGATGTGCGCGAGCGCGCCGGCGATACTGGCGACGCAGACGACCGACAGCACCGTCGGGTAGCCGGCCTCGCGCCCGAGCAGCAGCCAGACCACCGCGGCGATGAGCATCCAGTTCGACGCGCCGAGCGCGACCTGGCGAAGCGCCATCGCCGGCGACGGCAGCGTGAACGATCGTTCGCCGAAGGAGAGCTCCCGTCGCGGCGAGAAGGCGCACGCCGCGACGTAGCCGAGCGAAGCGGCGGCCATCGTCGCGCCGATGATCCGCATCATCCCGTCGCCCGCTTTCCATCCTTCGGGAAACTGCACGCCGCCGACCGCGAAGACGATCCCGGCGACCAGCAGATAGCCGATCCAGTTGGTCGCGACGCTGAAGGCGATCATCGCGGCGATCTTCGCGTGCTCGACACCGAGCCGCGAATACAGGCGGAAGCGGAATCCGGCGCCGCCGACGATCGATCCGAGATTCAGGTTGAACGCATAGCTCACCGCACCGATCAGCACGGTGCGCGGATTCGACAGCTGCACGCCGACGTAGCGCCGGCTCAGCACGTCGAAAAAGCCGTACAGCGTGTAGCTCAGCGCGGCGAGCCCGGCCGCGCCGGCCAGCGTCGATGCACGATAGTCGCGCAGGATCGCGATGACCTCCGTCCAGTCGACCGTCTTCGCCTGCCGCCAGGCCAACGTGCCGGCCAGCGCGAGGAAGGCGACGAGCAGCAACCGGCCACCCCAGCGGCGAAGGCGGCGGCGAGCGGGCATCGGGGCGCGGACGGTTTCAGCCGTTGACGATCCGGCCTCCGTTCGGGTGCAGCACCTGCCCACTGATGTAGCTCGCATCCTCGCTGGCGAGGAAAACGTAGCACGGCGCGACCTCCGCCGGCTGTCCGGGCCGCTTCATCGGAACGTCGCTGCCGAACTTCGAGACGTGCTCCGCGTCGAAGCTGCCCGGAATCAGCGGCGTCCAGATCGGACCCGGCGCCACCGCGTTGACGCGAATGCCGCGCTCGACGAGCTGCTGCGACAGCGAACGGGTGAACGAGACGATCGCTCCCTTGCTCGATGCGTAGTCGATCAGGCCGGGGCTGCCGGCGTACGCGGTGACCGAAGCGGTGTTGACGATGGCCGCGCCCTCCTTCAGGTGCTTCAGCGCGGCCTTCGTCAGATGGAACATCGCGAAGACGTTGGTGCGAAACGTGCGTTCGAGCTGCTCGACCGTGATCTCCTCGATCGATCGCTGCACGTGCTGCTCGGCGGCGTTGTTCACGACGACGTCGAGCCGTCCGAAGCGCTCGATCGCGCACGTGACCAGCTGCCCGGCGACCGACGGATCGGCGACGTCGCCGGCGAGCGCCACGCAGCGCCGGCCGGCCTCCTCGACGAGGCGCACCGTCTCCTTCGCGTCCTCGTGCTCCTCGAGATACCCGATGACCGAATCGGCGCCTTCGCGTGCGAACGCGACCGCCACGGCGCGTCCGATTCCGCTGTCGCCGCCGGTGACGATCGCCACACGGCCGGCGAGCTTGCCGCCGCCGACGTATCCCGGGCGCTCGCTGGTCGGCTCCGGCGTCATTTCGGTCTGCCGGCCGGGTTGGCGATCCTGCTGCTGCGGGGGCAGCGTCTTCGACGATTGCTGCTGTGCCATGTTCGCTTCCGTTGATGAGGGTTCACCCCCGCGGCTGCGCGGGTCCACGACGCTTGGCCTGCAGCGAGCATGCCCGCGCGGCAGTGCCGATCAGTGCAGCGCGTGCTGCGCGCGGCCTTCGCCCTCGGGCGGATCCTCGCCCTGCGCTTCAGTCGGCCGGTCGCCCGCGCGATCGAGATGCGCGCGCGCCGCACGCGCCCCGGCGCGCTCGCGGTCGTCGGGCCGGATGCCGACGGTCTGCAGCTGCGGCTCGTGCGCCGGCAGCCACGTCGACCACGACGGGAAGCGGCGCAGGAAGTGGAAGACGAGAAAGCCCGGGACGAAGCGCCACAGCCCCGAATTGCGTGCGACGCCGGGTTCCATCGACTGGCAATGCTCGGCGATCAGCCGTTCGAGCCGCTGGCGCAGGTCGACGGCGAAGGCGCGATCGCGAAGCATCAGGTTGGCCTCGAGATTCAGCGACAGGCTGAGCGGATCGAGGTTGCTCGAGCCGACCGTGGCCCATTCGTCGTCGACCACCGCCACCTTCGCGTGCAGCGGCCGTTCGCAGTATTCGTAGATCTGCACGCCGCCACGCAGCAGATGCTCGTAGAGCATCCGCGCGGCGATGCGCACGATCGGCATGTCGGGCTCGCCCTGCAGGATCAGCGAGACGCGAACGCCGCGCCGGGCCGCGCGCCGCATGTCGCGCAGCAACCGGTAGCCGGGAAAGAAATACGCGTTCGCCAGGAAGACGTACGAACGCGCGGCGCGGAACGCCACCCGGTACTGGTGCTCGATGTCGTTGCGGTGCGTGCCGTTGTCGCGGATGACGAAGGCGGCCAGCGCCTCGCCTGCGCGCGCGTCCTCCCGCGCCGCCCGGTCGGCGCGCCGCTCGAACCAGTCGCCCAGCATCTCGCGCAGGCTTCGCCGGCGCTCGCGCGGCAACATGCGCACCACGAAGCGATGGATCTCGTCGACGATCGGGCCGCGTACCTCGACCGCGTAATCCTGCTTGGCCATCGGCCCGAAATCGGCGAGATGATCGGCCGAGAAATTAATCCCGCCGACGAACGCGACCTCGCCGTCGACGACGACGATCTTGCGGTGCATGCGGCGGAACAGGTTGCGCCGCAGGCCGAAGATCTTCGGCTTCGGATCGAACAGGTGCACGCGCACGCCGACCTCGGTGAGCGCCGAAAGGAACGCTGGCGTGAGGTCGGCCGAACCGTAACCGTCGACGGTGACGTCGACCTGGACGCCGCGGCGGGCGATCTCGACGAGCACCCGATGCAGCTCGACGCCGACCTTGTCCTCGAACAGGATGAAGGTCTCGATCAGCACCTGGCGTCGCGCCGAGGCGATCGCCTCGAGCACGCGCGGGAAATACTCCTCGCCGTTCTCGAGCAGGCGAGCCTGGTTGCCGCCGATCCAGACGGCCTTCACAGCACGAACTCCGCGGCGAGCGGAGCGTGGTCGGACAGCCGCGACCACGGCTGCGGCCGCAACATCACCGGGCGCGCCGAGCGCACGTTGCGCACGTAGATCCGATCGAGCCTGAGCACCGGCCAGCGCGCGGGAAAGGTGCGGGCGGCCGATCCGGTCGCCTGCACGAACACCTCCGACAGGCCTGCGCAGCGGCGCAGCCGCTCGTGGGCGCGCAGGCGCCAGTCGTTGAAATCGCCGGCGACGATCAGCGGCACCTCCGGCGGCGTCTTCTCCTCGATCTGCTGGCACAGCCGCTCGAGCTGCCAGCGCCGCTGCGACTCGTTCAGCCCGAGATGGACGCAGATCGCGTGCACCTGCAACTCGCGTCCCGGAACGTGCAGCACGCAATGCAGCAGGCCCCGACGCTCGCGTCCGTTCACCGACACGTCGCGGTTCTCGAAGCGGACGATCGGGAACTTCGACAGCAACGCGTTCCCGTGATGGCCGCCGCGGTGCACCGCATTCTTGCCGTATGCGTACTGCGGCCAGATCGAGTCGGCGAGAAACTCGTATTGCGACGTCGGCCAGTGGCCACTCCGGTGCCGTGCCGGCACGACCGCCTCGCCCAGCACTTCCTGCAGGAAGACGATGTCGGCCGACACCGCCCGCACCGCCTCGCGCAGCTCGTGCAGGACGAAACGGCGGTTGAAGGCCGTGAAGCCCTTGTGCGTATTCACGGTCAGTACTCGAACCCGCTGCGGCGGTGCGAGCGGACGCTCACTCTCCGCGGAAGCGCCGCCCGTCGCCGGCGTTTCGTGCCTCGTCCCCATCGACCTCAGCGCGGGGGAGGCTGCGGCGGCGGCCTCTGCGGATCGGGTTGTGGTTCGGAATCGGGATCGTTGGGTACCGGCTGCGGATCGGTGACCGGCGGCGGATCGCCGACCGGCTGCGGGACGGGATCCCCGATCGGTCCGACGGGCCCATCGGGCGTCTGCGGGTCCGGCGTCGGCACCGTGCTCATGCCACACGCACTCGGATGCGGTTCTCGACGTCCTTCGCGCCCCACGCGGTGCAGGCGACGTCCTCGATCGCGTACTTGCTCAAGCGGTCGCCCACTTCGCCTTCCAGCCGTACGTGTCCGTCCTGCACGTAAACCTCGACTTCGCTCAGATCGGCCCACGCCTGCTCGCTCAGCCGTTCGCAGATGTCGTCGCGCAGCCGCTCGTCGGAGCGGACGTAGCCCTTCGGCCCGCGGCGCGCGGCGCCCGCGCGATGGCCGTAGCGCTCGATACCGGCGGTACCGCTCGGCGTGGCCGCGCCGACGACGCTTCCGTACAGGCGGCTGCCATGTTCGCCGCGCCGCCACGGCGCGTCGCGATCGTCGGGATCCCACGAGCGGTTCTCGTATGGCCGGTAGTCACGCGCATCGCGCCGACCCGACGCTTCAGGATAGCGCCCGCCGCCGGGATAGTGATAGCCCCGGCCGGTGAAACGCGTGTCGACCTCGCGGTCGGGCTGCCCTTGCGACGAACCCCGCTCGCCCGGCCGCCCCGGTTCGGCGTGGCCCCGGTCGTCCCCGTAGCCTGCGTCGAAGTGGTCGCGTCCGCGTCCGGCGCCCGAATAGGGCTCGTACGCACCGGGCGCTCGATGCGGCGCGACGCGCTCGCCGGTACGCGGGTCGTGCAGCTCGCGTGTCACCCACTCGCGCTCGGGACGGTCGTCCCGGCGCTCGGGATGCTCGCCGCGGTATCGGGAGTCGTTCGGTCTGGGGCCCTGCATCGCTGCTCTCCAAAGGTCTGCGGAACGGACGTCCGCCTCGATCGAGCCGAAACCCGCAATCGACATGCCCCGTTCGGCGACCCGGGCACGAAGGCGGGCACCGCCATTGCTTGAGGGTGCCCCGGGCGCCACCAGCGAGGCGCGCCCTCGAGGAGTAGGATGGTTCCCATGCCCTGCACGCGCACCGCGCGCGTCCTTCCGGGCGCGCGCAACGGGCACGCCTGATGCCGCGAGCCACATCGCCGGTTCGGCGACGCCCGGACGAACCCGTCGACCCAGCGCTGGACACGGTCCTGCGCGCACGCCTCGTCGAGACGCGGGGCGCCACCGCCGCACTCGCCGAGGGCCTGTCGGACGCGGATGCCACCGTCCAGTCGATGCGCGACGCGAGCCCGACGAAATGGCATCTCGCGCACACGACCTGGTTCTTCGAGACCCTCGTCCTGGCGGCGCACGACGAAAGCTACCGACCCTTCGATCCGCGCTTCGGTTATCTGTTCAACTCGTATTACGAGACGCTGGGCGAGCGCCACCCCCGTCCGCAGCGCGGCATGCTCACGCGACCCGACCTCGCCACCGTGCTGCGCTATCGCGAGCACGTCGACGGCGCGCTCGATTCGCTGTTCGAGCGGCTCGACACGCTCGCACCCGAGCGCGCCGGATCGGTGCGCGAGCTCGTCGAGCTGGGCATCCACCACGAGCAGCAGCACCAGGAGCTGCTGCTCACCGACCTGCTCCATCTGTTCTCGCTGAACCCGCTCGCTCCGTCGTACCGCGACCCTTCGGCCCGTGCCGCGGCACGGCCGCGTTCCGCCGGGGCCGCACTGGAGTTCGTCGAGTTTCCCGGCGGACGCGCGCGGATCGGGCACGACGGCGGGAGCTCGTTCGCCTACGACTGCGAGACGCCGCCGCACGAGGTCTGGCTGCAGCCGTTCGCGCTCGCGAATCGCCCCGTGACCAATCGCGAATGGCGCGCGTTCATCGAAGACGGCGGCTACCGCGACCCATTGCTGTGGCTGTCGGACGGCTGGGACCGCGTGCGCGAGGAAGGCTGGGAGGCTCCACTGTACTGGCGTCGCGACGGCGACGGCTGGAAGACGATGAGCCTGCACGGCGAGCGCACGCTCGATCCGGACGCACCGGTGGCGCACCTCAGCTACTACGAGGCCGACGCCTACGCGCGCTGGGCGGGAAAGCGCCTGCCCACCGAGTTCGAGTGGGAGACCGCCGCGCGAAGCGTGCTGCGCGATGCGGCGGCCACGCCGACGGCCGCATCCACCGACGACGCGCCCGTCGTCGACGGGCACTTCGCCGACGACGGGCTGCTCGTGCCGATGCCGCCCTCGGGCCGGGGCCGCGTGCAACAGCTGTTCGGCGACGTCTGGGAATGGACCTCGAGCGCCTTCGCACCCTACCCGGGCTTTCGTCCCGCGCCCGGCGCCGCCGGCGAATACAACGGCAAGTTCATGTGCGGCCAGTACGTATTGCGCGGAGGCTCGTGCGCCACGCCGCGCGGACACGTGCGGGCCACCTACCGCAATTTCTTTCCACCCACCGCGCGCTGGCAATTCTCCGGCGTGCGCCTCGCCGAGGATCGTTCATGAGCACGCAGCACCTTCGCACCTCCGCGCCCGGCGTCGAACCCCGTACCCCACGTCCGCTGCTGCGGCCGCCCTCCGAACTGGGCCGCGGCACGGCGCAGCTGCGCGTCGACGCGGTCGACGAGCTCGCGGCACACGACGAGCGCATCGAACGCACCGGCTGGACGAGCTACGACCCGCGCTTCGCCGGCGACGTGCTCGAAGGACTGAGCAAGGCGCAGAAATCGATCCCGTCGACGTGGCTGTACGACCAGCGCGGCTCGCAGCTGTTCGAGGCGATCACCGAGCTCCCCGAGTACTACGCGACGCGCACCGAGATCGCCTTGCTGCGACAGTGCGCCGGCGCGATCGCCGAGGAAGCCGGACCGGACGCGACGATGATCGAGATCGGCAGCGGATCGAGCCGCAAGACGCCTCTGCTGCTCGGCGCGATGGCACGCCCCTATGCCTACGTGCCGGTGGACATCTCCGGCGCGTTCCTGATGCATTCGGCGGCGCTGTTGCGCGGACGGTTCCCCGACGTCCGGATCCTGCCGGTGGTCGGCGACTTCAAGCGTCCGGTGCAGCTGCCGCATGCACTGCGTTTCGCGCCGCCGCGCGGACGGCGTCTCGTCTTCTTTCCCGGGTCGACGATCGGCAATCTCACGCCCGAGGAAGCGGTCTCCTGCCTCGCGCGCCTGGCCGACCTCTGCGGCGCCAACGGCCTGATCGTGCTCGGCGTGGACCAGAACCGCAACGAGGAGACGCTGCTGCCCGCCTACAACGATGCCGCGGGCATCACCGCCGCGTTCAACCTGAACCTGCTGGAGCGCATCAATCGCGAGCTCGGCGGCACCTTCGACATCGGCGCCTTCCGCCACGAATCGCGCTACGACCGCGAACGCCGCCGCATCGAGATGCACCTGATCAGCGTGCGCGAGCAGTCCGCCGAGGTGCTCCGGCGCGGGTTCGCCTTCGCGCAGGGCGAGACGATCCACACCGAGAACTCCTACAAGTACGACCGGATCGCGGTGGAGACGATGGCCGCGCGCGCAGGGCTGCACCGGCGTGCGGGCTGGGTCGACGAGCGCGAGCGCTTCGCGATCCACCTGCTCGTGCCGCGCAACTGATACTCGCCCGCTCGGTGCGTTCGGCGGTCACCCGAGCGGGCGGCCCGGATCGTCGTCGGGCACGGCCGCCGGCTCGACGTGGAGGTCGCGCCGCCAATGGGCGGTGATCTCCGCGCCGAACAGGAACACGGCCGACGAGAAATACAGCCACATCAGCAGCACCGCGAGCGAGCCGGCCGCGCCGAAGGCGCTCGCGGTGCCCGCGTTCGCGAGATACAGCGCGAACCCGTTCTTGCCGATCGTGAACAGCAGCGCGGCGGTGATCGCGCCGATCGCCACGTCGCGCCAGCGCAGCTTCGGTGCGGGAAGGAACTTGAGCAGCGCGGCGAAGGCGACGGTGAGCGCCACGAGCATCGTCGAGCGCTGCACGAGCGAGATCCAGCGGCGGGTACCCTCGTCGCCGCCCAACAGCTCCTCGACGGCGAGGCTGACCGCGGCGTCGAGCACGAGCAGCACGACGATGAGGAAACCGATGCCGACCACCAGGCCGAAGGAAGTCAGGCGCACGCGCAGCATCGTGAACCACGCCTGCTCGGAGGGGCGCTGCTTCCAGATCACGTTCAGCGCCTGGGTCAGCTGGGCGAAGGTGGCCGAGGCGCCGAGCGCGACGCCGCCCGCCGAAATCCACGTGCTCAACGCGCCCTTTCCCGATTTCCACGCGCTCGCGAGCATCGCCTGCACGACGCGCGCGCCGTCCTCCCCGACCAGCCCGGCGATCTCATCGATCAGGCGGCCCTGCACCGCGTCGGCACCCAAGAAGGCGCCCGCGACCGCGATGACGATGACGAGCATCGGCGCGAGCGAGAACGCCGCGTAGAACGCGAGCGCCGCGGCCATCGTCAGGCAGCGGTCCTGCCCGAAGCCGGCGATCGCTCCGAGGAAAGCGCGTGCGAGAGGCCGCTGCCGAAGTCGGCGCAGACGTTCCCGCATCAACGAGCGCGCGGGCTGCCGCCCTCCTTCGCCTCCCGCTCCTTCGCCTCCCGCTCCTTCGCTGCGCGCTCCTTCGCCCGCTCTTCTTCGGCCCGTTCCTTCAGCAGCCGGTTCTCCGGCTTCTCGTAGCCGCGGATGCCGCGCCGATCGGTGTCCTGCAGACCGTCCTCGATGTCGCGGTACGCCTGCTCGATGACTTCACGCGGCTCGCTCTGCTGACTGTCGCTCGATTGATCCCGCTCGTGCGGCATGCGCGGCAGACCGGGCCGGGCGGGCTGATCGGGGCTCTTGCTGCCAGTGTTCATCGCTGTCTCCTGCTCACCGACTACGGAGAGCGCAACGCGCATGCCCATGCTCGTCACGAAGGCACGAGGATTGCTGGGCGGGGCGGACCGTGCGCCGTCGCGCACGCATTCGTCGAGGTGATGCATGGCTCTGTCGACGATCCTCCTGATCGTACTCGTCCTGCTCCTGATCGGCGCGATTCCGAGCTGGCCGTACAGCCGCGGCTGGGGCTACGGCCCGAGCGGCATTCTCGGCGTCATCCTGGTGGTGGTCGTCGTGCTCGCGCTGATGGGACGCATCTAGGACGCCGGCGCGACTCGGTCGGTCGCGCGCATCGGTTCCGGAACGAGCTAGCGCGAACGCGGCACGGCGAACCCGTTTCGTACGCGTGCACCGACGCGGGCGCCGACGTACGATATCGGGTAGGCCCGCAGAGGCAGACCAGGCGTCCCGCGGAGGGAAGCCGAAGAACTACAGGAGACGACGCAGTGTCCGAAGCCGAATCCGCAGCCGTGCGTCCCGCGGCGACCGCCGCCGCCGAAACCCGTCCGCTCTCGCCGCTCGCGCCCGCCACCTGGCTGATCCGCGGCTGGCACGATTTCCGCGCCACCGGCTATCGTGCCGCGTTCTACGGGCTGCTGTTCGCCTGCATGGGATGGGCGGTGCGCTTCGTCTACGAAACGCAATGGCAGCTCACGATGGGACTGACCGCGGGCTTCTTCCTGCTCGGCCCCTTCGTCTGCGTCGGCATCCACGAGCTGTCGCGCCAGCTCGAGCGCGGCGAGCGGCCGAGCCTGGCGCGCTCGCTCGTCTGCTGGCGCCGTGCGCCGGGATCGATCGCGTTCTTCGCGGCGATGCTCACGTTCCTGATGATCGTATGGGCACGCGTCTCGGTCGTCCTGTTCGCGCTGAGCTCGACCACCGAGTTCCCGACGATGCGCGGAATGCTCGCGCAGATCGCGTCGCCGCAGAACCTGGAGTTCCTCGCGCTGTGGTCGGCCGTGGGCTTCGTCTTCGCGTCGCTCGTCTTCGCGATCTCGGTCGTGTCGATGCCGATGATTCTCGATCGCGGCAGCGACACGATGACCGCCGTCTTCACGAGCGCGCGCACGCTCGTCGCCCACCCCGGCGCCGCCTACGTCTGGGCCGCGACGATCGTCGTGCTGATCGGCGCGAGCCTCGTGCTCTGGCTCGGATTGCTCGTGGTCACCGCGCCGCTGGTCGGGCACGCCACCTGGCACGCGTACCGGGCGTTCGTGACGCCGGCACCCGAATGACCGCAGGAGGGATGCGATGCGACGCGTGCCGCTCTACAGCCGTTCGAAGCGGGCGGCCGACGTTCCGATGCGCGGCGATCCTGGCACCGCGCGCGCAAGCTCGTCCTCGGTGCCGCCGCGCGCGCAGCCGCCCGGCGGCGCAGGCACGCGTCCGGCACGTGCGCATCCGGTAGCCGATCCGCCGCCGGCGAACGCGCCGCGCCTGCTGCGCTGGATTCGTTCGCACCGGCTCGGCGCGACGGTCGGCGGCCTCGTGCTGCTCGTCCTGGCCGTCTTCCTGCTCGCGTCGGTCGACTCGCCTGCGCCGCGCGTCTTCACCCAGCACGACATCGACCAGGCCGTGCTGCATGCGCTGCAAAACCAGGCGCTGCCGTCGCCGGCCGCTCGCGCGTGGAAGGCGATCCGACCTTCGGTGGTGCGCGTGCGCGCGCTCGATCCGAACCAGGAGGATCCCGCCGAGGTCGAACGCAACGTCGGCACCGGCGTCGTCGTCGTCGACAACGGAACGATCCTCACCAACCTGCACGTGGTCGCCGGCGCGCAGAGCATCGAGGTCGAGTTCCACGATGGATCGACCTCCGAGGCGACGGTCGCCGGGCTCGAGCCGACGCAGGATCTCGCGGTACTGCAGGCGAAGACGGTTCCCGACGACCTGAAGCCGGCGACGATGCGCAGCACGAACGACCTGTCGGTCGGCGACGAGGTCGTCGCCGTCGGATTCCCCTTCGGCATCGGGCCTACCGCCACCTCGGGCATCATCTCCGGGCTGCGTCGCGAGTTCCGCTCGCCCGAGGGCAAGCGCCTGCTCACGAACCTGATCCAGTTCGACGCCGCGGCAAATCCCGGCAACTCGGGCGGCCCGCTCGTCACCGCCGACGGCGAGGTGATCGGCATCGTCACCGCGATCATGAATCCCACCGACCAGCGCGTCTTCATCGGCATCGGCTTTGCTGTACCGATCGAAACCGCCGCCGCCTCGGCCGGCATGTCGCCGTTCTGACCGGAAACGCCACGATGAATCCCGAAACGATCCGTCCCGCCGTCGACGAAAGCGTCGCCGAGGAAATGCAGCGCGTGCTCTACGAGGTCAAGCGCATCGTCGTCGGACAGGACCGCTTCCTCGAGCGCGTGCTCGTCGCGATGCTCGCGCAGGGGCACCTGCTCGTCGAAGGCGTGCCCGGGCTGGCGAAGACGCTCACCATCAAGACGCTCGCGCGCACGGTGCGCGGCAGTTTCCGGCGCATCCAGTTCACGCCCGATCTCGTGCCGGCCGACCTCGTCGGCACGCGCATTTACAACCAGAAGACGAGCGAATTCACCACCGTGCTCGGGCCTGTGTTCGCGAACCTGCTGCTGGCCGACGAGATCAACCGCGCGCCGGCGAAGGTCCAGAGCGCGCTGCTCGAGGTGATGGAGGAAAGGCAGGTCACGATCGCCGGACAAACGCACAAGGTGCCCGAGCCCTTCCTGGTGATGGCCACGCAGAACCCGATCGAAACCGAAGGCACCTATCCGCTGCCCGAGGCGCAGGTCGACCGCTTCATGATGAAGGTGCTCGTCGGCTATCCGAGCGAAGAGGAGGAATTCGTCATCGTCGAGCGGGTCACCGGAACGGCGGTGGCGGTGGCGTCGGTCACCAGCACCGAGCGGCTCGCCGAGCTGCAGCGGCTGTGCCGACGCGTCTACGTCGATCCCTCGCTCGTGCAGTACGCCGTGCGCATCGTCTTCGCGACGCGCGAGCCGGCGCGATTCGGCCTGGACGACCTGACCCGGCTGCTCAGCTTCGGCGCGAGCCCGCGTGCGACGATCCACCTGATCGAAGGCGCGCGCGCGCTCGCGTGCCTGCGTGGACGCTCCTACGCGCTGCCGGAAGACGTCACCGACCTCGTCCCCGACGTGCTGCGCCATCGGCTCGTGCTGTCCTACGAGGCGCTGGCCGAGGCGATGTCGCCCGACCAGCTGGTGCGGCGCATCCTCGCCGCGGTCCCGGCGCCGGAAGCGCCGCTCGAAGCCCATGTCGACGCAAGCCTCGCCGAATGAACGCGGCGTCGGCTCGGCCGCGCCGCACGCGCCCGCAGCTGCGGGCGAGGAGGAGCGCGCCCGCGCGCGCGGCGCCGAGCAAGTGCTGCGCCGGCTCGAATGGACCGTGCTGCGCCGGCTCGACGGACTGCTGCAGGGCGACTACCGCACGCTGTTCCGCGGTACCGGGCTCGACCTGGCCGACCTGCGCGAGTACCAGCATCACGACGACGTCCGCTACATCGACTGGAACGTCACCGCGCGGCTGCAGACGCCGTACGTGCGCGAGTACACCGAGTCGCGCGAGATCGCCGCGTGGATGCTGCTCGACCTGAGCGCATCGATCGATTTCGGCTCCGGACGCATCAGCAAGCACACGGTGTCGCGCGACTTCGTCGCGGTGCTCGCCCGCCTGCTCACCCGCCACGGCAACCGCGTCGGCGCCCTCTTCTACGGCAACGGCGTCGAGTCGATGCTGCCCGCGCGCAGCGGACGGATGCAGGTGCTGCAGATCCTGCATCGCATGACGCACCGCCCCGTGCACCGGCACGGCCGCGGCACCGATCTGCGCGAGCTGTTGCACGCCGCGCTGCGGACGATCCGCAAGCGCTCGCTCGTCTTCGTCGTGTCCGATTTCTTCTCCGCACCCGGCTGGGCGGGCCCGCTCGCGCAGCTCGTGCACCGCCACGAGGTGATCGCGGTCCGGCTGTACGACCCGCTCGAGAACCGGCTGCCCGACCTCGGGCTGATCACGATGCAGGACGCGGAGACCGGCGAGCAGCTGTTCGTCGACACCCACGATTTCGCGTTCCGGCGCCGCTTCGCGCAAGCGGCCGAGCGCCGCGAGCAGGCGCTACGCGAGGCCTTCGCCGCCGCCGGCGCCGACGTGCTCGAGTTGTCCACCGACGACGACCTGGTCGATGCGATCCTGCGGTTCGCCGACCTGCGCAAGCGGCGCGGCCGCTTCGGCGCCACCTCGGCGCTCGTCGAAAACACGGGGAGCGTTCGATGAGCTTCCTCTGGCCCCATCTGCTCTGGCTGCTCCTCGCGGTGCCGCTGCTCGTCTCCGTCTACCTGTGGGCGCTGTCGCGCCGCAAGAAGGTCGCCGTGCGCTACGCCGGCCTCGAACTCGTGCGCGAGGCCGCGGGCCGGCAAAGCTGGCGCCGGCACGTCCCGCCGCTGCTCTTCCTGCTCGCGATCACCACGCTGCTGCTGGCCGTCGCACGCCCGAGCGCGGTCGTCACGCTGCCGTCGAAGCACGAGACGGTGGTCCTCACGATGGACGTATCGGGGAGCATGCGGGCGAGCGACGTCTCCCCCACGCGGCTGGGCGCCGCACAGCTGGCGGCGCGCTCCTTCATCGAGCAGCAGCCGCGCAGCACGCGCGTGGGCATCGTCACCTTCGGCGGCGGCGCCGCGCTCGTGCAGCCGCCCACGCAGAGCCGCGAAGACCTGATGGCGGCGATCGACCGCTTCGAGCTCCAGCGCGGCACGGCGGTCGGCAGCGGAATCCTGATGTCGCTGAAGACGATCTTCCCCGACCAGGAATTCGAGCTGCCGTCGCTCGATCCCCGCCGGGCCGCCCACGCGGCGTCGCTCGACGACGCGAGGAAGCCGGAGATCGAGCCGCCGAAGCCGGTGGCACCCGGCTCGTACACCTCGGCGGTCGTCATCCTGCTCTCCGACGGACAGACCACGACGGGGCCCGACCCGCTCGAGGCCGCGAAGCTCGCCGCCGACCGCGGCGTGCGCATCTACACGGTGGGCATCGGCACGCCCAACGGCGAGATCCTGATCGGCGACGGCTGGTCGATGCGCGTGCGGCTCGACGAGGAGGCGCTGAAGGCGATCGCGAAGGCCACCGACGCCGAGTATTTCTACGCGGCGACCGCCGACGACCTGAAGACCGTCTACGATTCGCTGACCAGCAAGCTCGTCTTCGAGACGCGCGACACCGAGATCACGTCGCTGTTCGCGGCGGTGGCGGCGGCACTGGCGGTGGTTTCGGCTTTGCTGTCGATGGTCTGGTTCAATCGAGTGATGTAGCGGGGGTCGAACGCGCCGCTCAGACCCCCTCGATCCCCGGCTCCCCCATCGCCCCCACCTGCTCGCGCATCTCCAGCACCCGTTCCTGCCAATACCGCTGCGTCCCGAACCACGGAAACGCCGCCGGGAACGCCGGGTCGTCCCAGCGCCGGGCAATCCACGCCGAGTAGTGCAGCAGCCGCAGCGTGCGCAGCGGCTCGATCAGCGCGAGCTCGCGCCGGTCGAACTCGGCGAAATCCTCGTAGCCGGCGAGCAGCTCCGCCATCTGGCGGGTCATCGACGCGCGATCACCCGAGAGCAGCATCCACAGGTCCTGCACCGCCGGGCCGTTGCGCGCGTCGTCGAAGTCGACGAAGTGCGGGCCGTCGTCGGTCCACAGAATGTTGCCGGCGTGGCAGTCGCCGTGCAGCTTGCGGATGCGCACGTCGCCGGCGCGCGCGAACGCTTCGCGCACGGCCTGCAGCGCGCGCTCGGTGATGTCGGACCAGGCCGGAAGCAGGTCGGGCGGAATGAATTCGTTCGCGAGCAGCCATTCGCGCGGCTCGACGCCGAAGGTCTCGACGTCGAGCGTGGGGCGCTCGACGAAGGTCGTCGTGCCGCCGACCGCATGGATGCGGCCGATGAAGCGGCCGATGCGCTCGAGCGTGCCGGGCTGGTCGAGCTCCGGGGCGCGGCCGCCGCGGCGGGGGTAGACGGCGAAGCGGTAGCCCTGGAAGTGCGCCAGCGTCGGGATGCGGCCCTCGGCCGCGACGGTGCCGGCGCGCGAAGCGGCGCCGCTCGCCGCGTCCGCGACGGGGAGACGCATCGGCGCGACCACCGGGATCTCGCGCGCGGCCAGCTCCTCGACGAAGGCGTGCTCCTCGGCGATCTGCGCGTCGGTCCAGCGCCCGGGGCGGTAGAACTTGACGACGACGGTGCTGCCGTCCTCGAGGCGTACCTGGTAGACGCGGTTCTCGTAGCTGTTCAGCGCGAGAAAGCGCCCGTCGCCGCGCAGCCCGACCGACTCGAGCGCATCGAGCATGCGGTCGGGGGTGAGGTCCGCGTAGGGACGGGTCGTCATGGCGGCCATTGTCGCCGGAACCGACGGTGCGGCGCGGATGCCCGGTGCATGACGGCGCTGCCGCAAGGGCCATCGGCCGCCGCGGCGCGACGGCCCGCGGGACGGCTCAGGG
Source organism: Zeimonas sp. (assembly GCA_035303885.1). Taxonomy (GTDB): domain Bacteria; phylum Pseudomonadota; class Gammaproteobacteria; order Burkholderiales; family Burkholderiaceae_E; genus Zeimonas. The sequence continues at coordinate 23,053 of DATGRE010000018.1, forward strand.
CCTCACCAGCCCCACAGCAGCCGCCGGGCGACCCAGCCGACCAGCCCGTCGGCGTCGCGGATCTTCGCCCAGTCGCCCTTGTTCGCGAGTGTACGCAGCACATCGCCGTAGTTGGCCTTTCCGATCACGCGCGTGTTCGTGCCCGGGCCCTTGCGGATGTTCACGACCTTGGATTTCACCACGTAATGCGGCTTGCTGGCGGTGAGGGGCCGGTAGACCCAGCCCTTGTCGTTCTCGAAATCCTGCACCTGCAGCCAGTCGCCCTGGCGACCGATCACCCGCAGCGGATATCCGCGGCTGAGTAGCCAGACGCTCTCGTGGTTCGTGCCGGGGCCGCTGCGCATGTTGATCTCGGGCCGGTCGACGCTGACCATCTGGCGTGCCTGCGCGTACGGTGCGGCGGAAAGACCGAGCAGCAGGAAGAAGGCGAGAAGGAAACGACGAAGGCTCGACGGACAGGTCATCGGATGGGGGATTCCTCGAAGCGGTGAACGACGATCGACGCACGCCCGTTGCGGGCGCGCCGCCATTCTAGAGCGGTCGTCGCCGCTGTTGAACCCCTTGCAGCCTCGCGGATCGCCGCGTGCGTCGCGACGCGGGCACGAGGCGCCGCGAAACTCGCGTCGTTAGCCGAACTTGTAGAGCACGCCGTAGCCGCCGCGCGGGTACGACCACTCGACGTTGAAGTGCTCGTTGCACAGCAGCCGACAGGTGCCGCATTCCAGGCACCCGTCGGTCGACAGCGTCACGCTGCCGTCGTCGCCGAGCGAGTAGCAGCCGGCCGGGCACGCCCAGGTGCACGACGGCGTCTCGCACTCGTCGCGGCAGACGTCGGGCTCCTTGATCCGGATGTGCGCGCGCCCCTCGTCGACGCGGTAGCGGTTCTCGAACAGCTTCTCCTCGACCCGGTTCATCGGAACGCCCTCATCAGCTTGATCGCATCGCCGAACAGTCCGACGCGCGATCGCTTCTGCACGAACTCGCGCTGGATCTGCTTCTCCTTGGTGAGCTTGTCGACGCCGTCGACCGTCAGCAGCGTGTGCGCGGCCCGCGACAGCAGCTCCGGATACGTGGTGAGGAACTGCCGGTTGCCGTGCAGGATCTCCGGCACGTCGCGGTACTTGCGCAGGTCCTTCATCACGAAGCTCTTCTCGAGCGCCTTGCGGTAGCGCTTCAGGTTCGAGGCCGTGTACGCCTTGCCCTCGTCGCGCAGCGCGACGATCGTCTCGGCGGCTAGGCGCCCGGTGGTCATCGCCAGGTTCGATCCCTCGCGATGCACCGCGTTGACGAAGCCGCCCGAGTCGCCGCAGATCACCCAGCCGTCGCCGTGCACCGGCGGGATCGCGTTGTAGCCGCCTTCGGGGATCAGGTGCGCCGAGTACTCCTTCACCTCGGAGCCCGCGATCAACGGCTTCACCGACGGGTGCTGCTTCAGCTCCTCGAGCAGCTGGTACGGGCTCACGCGCGCGCTTCGGAAGTCGTCGACCATGCAGCCGACGCCGACCGACACCGACTCCTTGTTCGTGTAGAGGAACCCGGTGCCGACCATGCCCTTCGTGATCTTGCCGAACATCTCGATGACGACGCCGTGCTCGCCCGGGATGTTGAAGCGCTCCTCGATCGTCGCCTTCGGCAGGAAGTGCATCTCCTTGACCGCCAGCGCGACGTCCTTCGCCTGGATCGGCGGGCGCAGGCCGGATTTCGTCGCAACCAGCGAGTTCACGCCGTCGGCGAGCACGACGACGTCGGCGCGGATGTCGCCGTTGGCGCGGTCGGTGCGCACGCCGACGACCTGCTTGCCTTCCTTCAGCAGCTCGACGACGGTCGTCTCGCAGATGAGCAGCGCACCGGCTTCCTGCACCTTCTTCGAGAACCACTTGTCGAGATTCGCGCGGATTACCGTATAGCGCGTCGGCTGCTCGTCGGCGTCGGTGGCGCCGCGGTAGTGCGAGCCGACGTGCGAGCGGTCGTCCATCAGCCACATGCGCTGCTCGATGATCGCGCGCTCGAGCGGCGCCTGCTTGCGGCAGTTCGGGATCACCGCCTCGAGCGCATCGACGTAGAGAATGGCGCCCTGCACGTTCTTCGAGCCCGGGTACTCGCCGCGCTCGAGCTGCAGCACCTTCATGCCGGCCTTCGCCATCACGTAGGCCGCGGTGTTGCCCGAAGGCCCCGCGCCGACGACGATCGCATCGAATCTCTCGGCCATGTCGACTCCTCGTGCCGTGTTTCGCCCGGTTCGTCCGCTCGTGTGGTTCGTCGACTTCAGGCGTCCGCCGGCGCTTCGCGACCGGCGTGCGCGCCCGCGCCGCTGCGCCGGGCCTTGCGCTCGCGCAGCGACTCGGTGAGCGCCGGCAGGATCTGCAGCGCATCGCCGACGATCGCGTAGGTGGCGAACTCCATGATCGGGGCGTTTGGATCGTTGTTGATCGCGACGATCACGTCCGAGCCTTCGACGCCCACGCGGTGCTGGATCGCGCCCGAGATGCCGGCGGCGATGTACAGCTTCGGGCGGATCGTCTTGCCGGTCTGCCCGATCTGGCGCTCCGGCGGGATCCACCCCGCCTGCGCCACCGGACGCGAGCCGCCGTACTCACCGCCGAGCACCTGCGCGAGCTCCTCGACGAGGCGGAAATTCTCCGGCTTGCCGAGGCCGCGGCCGCCGGCGACGACGATGTCGGCCCACGCGAGCTGCGCCTTGTCGGCATCGGCATCGGGGATGTACGAGAGGATCTTCGTGACGACGTCGGCTTCGTCGAGCGCGACGCGCTCGTCGATCACCGTGCCCTCGCGTGCATCGTCGGGTTTGGGCATCGCCATCACGCGCGGGCGCACCGTGGCCATCTGCGGCCGGTACTCGAGCGTGTGGATCGTGCACAGCAGCGTTCCGCCGAAGGTCGGGCGCGTGGCGGCAAGGCTGCGCGTCTCGTCGTCGATGCGCAGCTCGGTGCAGTCGGCAGTGAGGCCGGTGCCGAGCGTCGTCGCGACGGCACCGGCGAGGTCGCGCCCGAGCGTCGTCGCGCCGAGAAGCAGGATCTCCGGGCGGCGCCGTTCGACGAGCTCGGTGAGCGCCTTCGTGTACGGGTCGGTGCGGTAGTGCGCGAGCACCGGGTCGCGCACCACGTGCACGACGTCGGCGCCGTAACGGATCGCATCGGCGGCGGCCGCGTCGGTTGACGCGTCATCGGGTCCGAGCACGACGCCCGACAGCGGAACGCCGAGGTGGTCGGCGAGCTTGCGGCCTTCGCCGAGCAGCTCCCACGACACCGGGTGCACGCGGCCGCGCTCGAGCTCGACGTTCACCCAGACACCGCGCCACGCGCCGAGATCGACGTCCAATCCGCGCCGCGGCGCGGCGGCACTCGTGCCGTCGCCTGCGCCGGCCCCTGTATTCGCGTCGCCCGCGGCGGTGCCGGCAACGCCCTTCGCCGCCTCGTCGATGCCGCTCATGCGCCGATCTCCGTTTCCAGCGCCGGATGCTCGTCGAACATCCGCGCGAGCAACGCGTCGACCGCTTCGCGCGGGCTCTGGCCCGCCGCCTCGAAGCGCTGTGCCTTCGTCGCGCGCGCGGACGGCGCGAACACCTTCTTCACGACGGTGGGCGAACCCTTCAGCCCGCAGCGCGAGACGTCGGCGATGCCGGCCGCCTTGTGGTCCCACTCGGCGATCTCGCAGCGCGCGGCGCGAAAGAGCTCGTCCATCGACGCGAAGCGGATCGTGTTGGCACCTTCCATCATCGTCACCAGGCACGGCAGCTTCGTCTGCAGCACCTGCACGCCGCCCTCGGCGCGCCGATGCACGACGATCTCGCGCGCCTGCGGGTCGACGCGCTCGATCTTCGAGACGTAGGTGAGCTGCTGCAGCCCGAGGCGCCGCGCGATGCCGGGCCCCACCTGCGCGGTGTCGCCGTCGATCGTCTGCTTGCCGCAGAACACCATGTCGACGGGACGCTCGGCGCCGATCGTGCGGATCGCCGACGCGAGCGCATACGAGGTGGCGAGCGTGTCGGAGCCGGCGAAGACGCGATCGGTGATCAGCACCGCGTCGTCGGCGCCGTAGGAGACGCACTTGCGCAGCGCGTCGGCCGCCATCTTCGGCCCCATGCTGAGCACGGTGACGCGCGCGCCGAAGCGGTCGCGAATCCGCAGCGCCTCCTCCAGCGAGACGAGGTCGTACGGATTGACGACTGCGGGCACGCCCTGCCGCATGATGGTGTTCGTCACCGGATGCACGCGGATCTGGCTCGAGTCGGGGACCTGCTTCACGCAAACGACGATGTGCATCGCACCGAACTCCGGTATTCCGGTACCGTTTTACCATTATTACCCGGTCGCGCCGCCGCCCGGAAGCGGCGCCGGGCCGAGCCTCTTGATGCACATCAATCGATCGGGATGCGTCGCGCCGGTTCCGCCCCGGCGCGAGCGCCCGCTCACCGCGACCGCCGGCGGCCCCTCGCCGCCCCTGCCTCGCCGCGCCGGCTCGCCGGCCGCGCCTCGATAGCGGCACCCGGTCACGGGGGCGCAGTCGCCGGATTTCGGGTACGCGGGTTGCGGTCTCCAGGCTTTGGATGCAGCACCGGAGAAGCGGCCATGGGCTCGAACTCGATGACCCGCACGTTCACGCCGTCGAGCGGCTCGATGATGGAGAAAATGTCCGCGTCGGCGACCTCGATGATCCGCGCCGACCACACCCACGTGGTGTCCACGTTCCACCAGTTCCGCGCCGAGACCCCGCACCGGCGCAAGGAGGCGATCGTCGAGACCGTGTGCCTGGCGCTCGACGTGCACACGAAGATCGAGGAGGAGATCTTCTATCCGGCGCTGCGCGAAGTCGCACCGGAGAACGACGCGCTCGAGAAGAGCGTCCCGGAGCACGACGAGATCCGCCGCCTCGTCGCGCGCCTGCGCGAGATGCGCGCCGGCAACCCCGACTACGACCGCACCTTCATGGAGCTGATGCGCGAGGTCATGCACCACGTGGCCGACGAGGAGACGATCCTGCTGCCGTTGGCCGAGCAGCGGCTCGCCGACCGGCTGGGCGAGCTCGGCGCGCAGATGACGAAGCGGCGCCTGGAGCTTTCTGCGCCGAAAGTCCCGGCGATGCTGTGGAACACCGCGCAGGCGATGCCGATGCGCGGGCTGTGGCTGACCGCCGGCGTGGTCGCCCTGCTCGCCTTCCTGATGGGGCGCGGCACGGCGACGCGCCCGGCGCACACGGGCATGCACTGAAACGGAACAGCCGCTCAGCCGCCGCGCACGCGCACCCGGTCGCCGTCGCGCAACGCGCGGTCGGGATGCAGCAGCACCCTCTCGCCCGGCTGCAGGCCGCCGCGGATCTCGACCAGCAATCCGCTGCGCCGTCCGATCTCGACGCGGCGCAGGCGCGCGCGGCCGTCCTCCACGACGAAGGCCGCCCAGCCGTCGCCTTCGCGGAAGAAGGCCGCCGCGGGCGCCTGCAGCACGTCGTCGCCCTCCCACAGCACGAAGCGCGCGAGCACGCGGTAGCCGTCGCCGAGCGGACGCCAGCGCTCGGCCTCGCCGACGAAATCGACGACGACCCAGACGCGCTGCTCCTCCACGCCGAGCGCCGACACCTTGGTGAACGCCGACGGCTCGATGCGGCGCACGCGCGCGGGGAGCGTCTCGTCACCGCCCCAGCGGTCGAGCTCGACCGCCATCCCGGGATGCAGGCGCACCGCATCGGGCGAGAGCACGTCGACGATCACCTCGAGCGTGTCGGGATCGCCGAGCACGAGGATCGGCTCGCCCATCTGCACGGGTCCGGCGCTCTGGCGCATGCGCGCGAGCACCTCCGCATCGAGCGGGGAGTCGACGACGATCGGCTCGATCGACGGGTCGGTGCCGCGCGACTCGAGCACGGCGCGTGCGACGTCGCGTTCGTGGCGCGCCACGTCGATCGCGAACTGCGCCGAGCGCAGCAGCGCCGCCGCCGCCCGCGACTCGGCGAGCGCGCGCTCGAGCGCCGCCGCGGAGACGTGGCCGCTCTCGGCGAGTGGACGCAGGCGCTTCACCTCGTGCTCGGCGAACTCGGCGCGCGCCTGCGCCGCCTGCATCTGCGTTCGCGCCGCCTGCAGCGCCGCCTCCGCGCGCTCGAGCGTCGCGGCGGCGGACGCGTGCTCGCGCGGATCGAGCGGCGCGGCGAAGGACGGCGAGATGGTGAACAGCGGATCGCCGCGCGAGACGCGATCACCGGGCTCGAGCCGCACGCGCGAGAGCAGCCCCGCCACGGGTGCCAAGAGCTCGTAGCGGTCCTGCACGCGCGTGCGCCCCTCCTCCTCGAAGCTCACACGGAAGTGCCCGCGCCGCACCGCCTCGGCGTCGACCCAGGGCGCCGGCTCGCGAAAGCCGTAGGCCAGGCCGACGGCGAGCAGCGCGACGAGCACGACGAGGGCGAGCGTTCGCCGGTTCATCCAGTCGGGAGCTGGCACGTGCGGTTCATTCCGAAGCTTCGAGGGCATCGAGCAGGTCGAGGCGGCGCAGATTGTGCCCCACCAGCAGCGCCGACAACAGCGCCGCCCCCAGCGCGACCGACGCGGCGGTGGCGAAGGCCGACGGCTCGATCACCAGCGGCACGCGGAAGAGATCGGTCTGCAGCGCCCGAGTGAGCAGCCAGGCGAAACCGACGCCGATCGCGAACCCGAGCGGGATCGCGACGAGCACGAGCAGCGCGAGCTCGCCGAGCAGCACCCAGGCGACCTCGCCGTGCGTGAATCCGAGCACGCGCAGCGTGGCGAGCTCGCGGCTGCGCTCGGCGAAGGCGATGCGTGCGTCGTTGAAGACGACCGCGAAAGCGATCGAGCCGGCGAGCGCGATCGAGAAGAACGCGTAGATCAGCAGCGTCTCGCCCATCAGCTCGTCGAAAGCCTCGATCGCGCGCTCGCGCAGCGTCACGCCGGTCACCCGCGGCAGCCCGTTCAGCCGGTTCGTCACCTCGCCCAGCGCGTGCGGCGCGACGGCGACGAAGGCGCCGTTCACCGCGGAACCCTCCCGCAACAGACGGTTCAGCGTCTCGCGCGTCAGGTACGCACCGACGCCGACGTACTCGGTGACCAGCCCCGCCACCGGAATCTCGAAGCGCGCGCGCCGGCCGTCGAGCACCTGGACCTCGATGCGGTCGCCGGCGGTCACGCCGAGCAGCCGGCCCAGATGGTCGGTGAGCAGCACGCCGCCTTCCACCGGGCGGATCGGCGCGGCCCGCTCGTCGAGCACGCGAAAGAGCTGCGCGTCGGGCTCGTAGCCCTGCAGCGCGGTACGGTACTCGCGATGCCCGTTGCGCAGCACGGCGGGCGCGATCCGAAAGCCTTCGACGGCGCGCACGCCGGGCATCGCGGCGAGCTCGTGCAGGACCCGCGTCGAGCGCGCCTCGTCGAAGCTCACGGTGAGATCCTGCCGCTGGGCGACGCGGAACTGCACGTCGATCATCCATCCGACCGCGCCCTGCTGAAGCCCGCCGAGCAC
>DATGRE010000019.1:0-4354 GCA_035303885.1 Zeimonas sp.
CAGAAGCAATGCACGCCCTTGCGCTCGAAGACGAAGAGCATGCCCTCGTTCGGTCCGAGCGACGCGCGACCCATCAGTCCGATCTCGCGCGTGCGGCCGGTGTCGGCGAGCTCGGCGCGGATCACGTGCATGCCCGCCTCGATGCGCACCGTGGGCAGCTTCGGTTGCGGCCAGCGCATCGACGCGGCCTGTGCGAAGGGGCCGCCGTGCGGCCCGACCGGGACCGTGCACGCGAGGACGAGGACGAGGAAGGAGACGATTCGGCGCATCGCCGCATGGTGCCGCAACGCGCGGCCGGAGGCGATGCCCCGGGCGCTGCGGCATAATCCCCGGGTTCGGGACGTCGGGCGCCGCCGACGCCCACCGGCTTCGACCTCAAGGACCCTCTCATGTACCAACACGTCAAGATCCCGTCGGATGGCGCCAAGATCTCGGTCAATCCCGATTTTTCGCTACAGGTTCCCGACAATCCGATCATCCCGTACATCGAGGGCGACGGCACCGGCGTCGACATCACGCCGGTCATGCTGCGCGTGGTCGATGCGGCCGTCGAGAAGGCCTACGGCGGCCGGCGCCGGATCCACTGGATGGAGATCTACGCCGGGGAGAAGTCGACCCGCGTCTACGGCCCGGACGTCTGGCTGCCCGACGAGACGCTGCAGGTGCTCAAGGAATACGTCGTCTCGATCAAGGGGCCGCTCACCACGCCCGTGGGCGGCGGCATCCGGTCGCTGAACGTCGCGCTGCGCCAGGAGCTCGACCTGTACGTCTGCCTGCGGCCGGTGCGCTGGTTCCAGGGCGTGCCGTCTCCGGTGAAGGAGCCGCAGAAGACCGACATGGTGATCTTCCGCGAGAACTCCGAGGACATCTACGCGGGCATCGAGTACGAGGCGCAGTCCGAGAGCGCGAAGAAGCTGATCGCGTTCCTGCGCAACGAGCTCGGCGTGACCAAGATCCGCTTTCCCGAGACCTCGGGCATCGGCATCAAGCCGGTGTCGCGCGAGGGTACCGAGCGGCTGGTCCGGAAGGCGATCCAGTATGCGATCGACAACGGCAAGCCGTCGGTCACGCTCGTGCACAAGGGCAACATCATGAAGTACACCGAAGGGGCGTTCCGCGACTGGGGCTACGCGCTCGCGCAGCGCGAGTTCGGTGCGCAACTGCTCGACGGCGGGCCGTGGATGACGATCGAGAACCCGAAGAGCGGCGGGCAGATCGTGATCAAGGACGTCATCGCCGACGCGTTCCTGCAGCAGATCCTGCTGCGCCCGGCCGAGTACAGCGTGATCGCCACGCTGAACCTGAACGGCGACTACATCTCGGATGCGCTGGCCGCGCAGGTGGGCGGCATCGGCATCGCGCCGGGGGCGAATCTCTCCGACTCGGTCGCGATGTTCGAGGCGACGCACGGAACGGCACCGAAGTACGCCGGCAAGGACTACGTGAACCCGGGCTCGGAGATCCTCTCGGCCGAGATGATGCTGCGCCACATGGGCTGGACCGAAGCCGCGGACCTCATCATCTCGTCGATGGAGAAGGCGATCCTGTCGAAGAAGGTCACCTACGATTTCGCCCGCCTGATGGAGGGCGCGACGCAGGTGTCGTGCTCGGGCTTCGGCGAGGTGATGATCGAGAACATGTGACGCGCGGAGCTGCGGCACGCGCGCGTTCTTCGCGTGCCGCAGCCCCTTCGGCGGGTGCCGAGGGTGGCGCCGAAGGGTCGCGGATCGCCGCTACTGGAGCGTCGGATCCAGCGGCTGGCCGGTCTGTGCCGCGGCGCTGCCGCCGGCCGCCTCGCCGAGCAGCGTCCGTTCGAGCATCTGCCGGACGATCGCCAGATGCTCGGCCTCCTCGCGGGCGGCTTTCTCGAACTGCGCCGCGAGTTCGTCGTAGCCCGACTGACGCGTCAGCTTGACCAGCAGCTCCCAGCTCGCGTTGTCGGCGAGCTCGGCGACCAGCAGCGCGTCGAGGCATTGCCCGACGTTGGTTCGCGGATCGGTGATCGCCTGCATCAGGCCCGCCGACATCACGCCGGCCACGTCGGCACCCGGGGTCTGTGCCGTCGGGTCGGCGCCGATCCGCTCGAGCGCCGACGACAGCAGCGCGAAGTGCTTCGCTTCCTGGTCGCGGATACGGCGCAGGTCGGCGAGCATCGGCGCGGCGGGGTCGAGCTGCTCGAACTTCATCAGTGCCGCTTCGTACAGCCGGGTCCCCGTGCGTTCGAAGGCGAGTCGCTCGCCGAGCTTGTCGACCAGCAGCGTCGGCTGGCCGCCCGTGAGCTTGCCCACGACCGTCTGCGCGGCGCCGGTGAGCGTCGTCGGCATCGGCACCGAGCCGACGCCGTCGGATTCGGCGAGCGCCATCGCGCGCAGGTCCGCGATGGTCTCGTCCGATTGCGTCGCAGGTTGGTCCTGGGCGAATTTCGCGAGCTTTCCGACGTCGATCGGCGAAGCCTGCGCGCCGGTGCGGTTCATTCCGAGTTCGGTCCGTTTTTCCATCTCGTCGCTCCTCAAGCGGCCATGCGGGACATTTCGGTGCCGGGGCGCCAGCGGTATCCGGCGGCGACCGCCTGCGAGGGCGAACCGTCGGCGTTGATCGACGCCCGATAGCCGAGCGTCCGTTCGCTCTCGTTGCCCGCCGAGTTGAACTCGGTTCCGATCACCCGGTAGCCGACCTCCTGGTCGAGCACCTGGCGGACGAAATCGCGCTGGCTCTGGAACTTCAGCAGCGCGGGCGTGGACGACAGCACTTCGGCCGCGTCGCGACGCTCGTGGTCCTCGAAGAGCTTGCGGGCCAGTTGCAGGTGGCCGAGCTCGTAGTCGAGGAAACGTTCCCAGATCGCCCGGATGCGCGGATTCGGCTCCGATTCGGCGCAGCTGCGATACAGGTAGGCTTCGGTCGCCTCCTGGATCAGCCACTTCTCGAGCGGGCTCTCGTCGGGATCCTGCAGGCAGCCGTACTGCGTGACGTGCTGCTCCTCGATCGACGCGATCTCGGCGTACAGGCTGCGTGCCATCGGGTCGGCGAACAACGGGCCGATGTTCATGTAGTAGTCGTGCGTCTGGTACTCGGCGGCGGTGATGATCGCCGCGTGGATCTTGCTCGCCGCATGCGCCGAACGACGCTCGTACGGCGAGCGGATGTCGTCGAGCGGATGCCGGTGCTCGTCGACGGTCGGGCGCCCCGGAACGATGTCGGTGTAGCCCTGCAGGATGTTGTTCGCGTCCTTTCCTTCGAGCCGGTCGAGCAGCGCGCTATACCGGTACAGGTGATCGAAGTCCTCCAGCAGGCCGAAGCGGTAGGTCTGCGCGAGGTACTCGTCGGGTTCGTTCTGCGCGACCTCGGCCGTGACCTCGATTGCGACCTGCTCGTAGCCGATCGTCGTCTCGATCGGGGAGTGGTCTGCGCCCAGCAGCCAGTTCACGGTCGTGCACTGGTGCTGCTCCGCACGGCGCACCTGCGCCAGCGGCTCGCGCAGTTCGCGGTTGAAGCGCGCGATGAGATGCTTGAGCCGCAGGGAGTCGACCTCGATGCCGTTCATCAGGATCACGCGGATGCGCGTGAACGCATCGTCGTCGAGCTTGCTGATCGGCGGTGGCGTGACGTCCTTCCAGGTGAACCGCTGCTGGTCGAGCGGAACACCCTTGGCGTCGAGAAGATCGAAGGCAGCCATGGGACCTCCAGTGGTTGGATGAGGCGGAAGAGGGCACGACGACCCGCAAACCGGGTGCCCCGCTCCGTTTCCGCGGCGGCGGGTCGGCGCGCGCTCGAGCGCGCGCCTCAGTCGGCCGCGTCGACCACGCCCGGGATGTCCTGCACCGGCCGCTCGAACGCGCCCTTCAGCGCGTCGACGCCGTACTGCGGGCGGGCGAGCTCGCGCAATTCGGCCCGCCTCTCGCGCGTGCGCCCGGTGCTCACGCCCAGCCGACGGTCGCGCGCCTCCACCAGCTCGGGTTTCGCCTCGCCGTCGCGATTGAACGACCAGGCGAGCATCGCTTCGCCGAGCGGCAGCCGATCGGGCTCGCGATCGAAGGCGCCGGTGTTCCACACGTGCCAGGTCTTGCCGTAGCTGTTCATCTTTCCCTTCATCAGCGCCTTCTCGGCGACATCGGGGATGCCGGGCGCGATCAGCTGGCCGGAGAGGATCTCGGCGTTGTGCGGGTGCCAGTACGAGCGCTCGGTCTCGGGCAGCGAAGCGAACAGCTTCTCCGAGACGATGTATTCGATGCCGTTCAGGTTCGCGTCGACGCCGTCGCCGTCGAACAGCACGCACTGGGCGAAGTCCTCGTTGACCTGCCGACAGAAATGGTGCGCTTCCATCTGGTGTCCGGGTTCGGCCTTCAGCGGGTGGAAG
>DATGRE010000020.1:0-2517 GCA_035303885.1 Zeimonas sp.
GGCGTCGATCGCCTACGACGAGACCGCCCTCGTCGTGCCGCGCCCGCGCGCGGCGCTCGTGCACGACGACAGCTCGCTCGGCGCGCGCAGCGCCTCCGCCTTCGCCGAACGCTGGCGCAACCGGGGCGGAGACGTCTACGACCCGATCGAGGTGGTGAACGCGAGTGCCGCGCGCGTGCGGGCGCAGCTCGCGCCGCTGCGTGCCGACGTCTGGTTCGTCGCCGGGCGGCCGGTGCTCGCGCAGGCGGTGCGCGTCGCACTCGGTGCCCGCACGCCGATCTACGGAACCTCGCGGCTGAACAGCGGCGCGGTGCTCACCGGCGACGCCGCCGCGAGCCCCTATGCGGTGCGTTCGCCCGAGCTCGACGGCGTCCGCCTGATCGACCTGCCGTGGCGCGTTCAGCCGGATGCGCCCGCGGTGATGGCCTACCCGCGCCCGGCGGAGATGAACCTCGAGCTGCAGAAGCTCTACGCGCTCGGCATCGACGCCTTCCGTGTCGCGCGCCTGCTCGTCGACCGGGCGCCGGCGATCGACCTCGACGGCGTCACCGGGCGGCTGCGCCTGTCGGCCGACGGCACGACGCTCGAACGCGAGGGCGTGCTCGCCGAATATCGCGACGGCGTACTCGTTCCCATCACTCCGTCGTGACCCGCCGCTCGCCGACGCAGCGTCGCGGCGACGCCGCCGAAGCGCGGGCGCTCGCCTTCCTCGTCGGCGAAGGGCTCGCGCTCGTCGAGCGCAACGCGTCGAGCCGGCTCGGCGAGATCGACCTCGTCATGCGCGACGCCGCCGGCATCGTCTTCGTCGAGGTGCGCAGCCGTAGGCGCTCGGACTTCGGCGGCGCGGCCGCATCGGTCGATGCCGCCAAGCGCCGCCGGCTGCAGCGCGAGGCGCAGCGCTGGATGAACGAACGCTTCGGCGATCGCTGGCCGCCGTGCCGCTTCGACGTGTGTGCGTTCGACGATGGACGAATCGACTGGATCCGCGGCGCGTTCTGAAGGGCTTTGCCGCGTCGCGCGCGGCTCGCGTACGTCGCACCGTATAATCGCCGCGACTTCTCACCGTCTCCTGCGTGCCGCATCCGCGGCACGCTTCGCGGGTTCGCGCATGAACCTCACCGATCGCATCCTCCGGCAGTTCGCAGACAGCGCCGAGCTCAAGCGCGATTCGGCGGCCGCGCTCGCCGGCCCGATCGCCACGGCGGTCGAGCGCATGACCGCGGCGCTCGCGTCCGATCGCAAGATCCTCGTCTGCGGCAACGGCGGATCGGCCGCCGACAGCCAGCACTTCGCCGCGGAGTTGGTGGGCCGTTTCGAGCGCGAACGCCCGGAGCTCGCCGCCATCGCGTTGACCGTCGACACGTCGATCCTGACCGCTGTCGCCAACGACTACGCCTTCGAGCAGGTGTTCGCACGGCAGGTGCGCGCGCTCGGCCGCGAAGGCGACGTGCTGCTGGCGCTGTCGACGAGCGGCAATTCGCCGAACGTCGTCGCCGCGGTCGAGGTCGCCCGCGAGCGCGACCTCGTCGTCGTTGCGCTCACCGGCCGGGACGGGGGTCGCATCGGCGCGATGCTCGGCGACGACGACGTGCACCTGTGCGTCCCGCACGAGCGCACTGCACGCATCCAGGAAGTCCACCTGCTGATCCTGCACTGCCTGTGCGACGGCATCGACGCATCGCTGCTCGGCGACGGCTGAGCCGGGCGGCGCAAGGGGAGGAAATTCGAATGAACGAAACGATCTCGAAGCGGGACGCGCTGCGTCGCGCGCTGCTCGTCGCCTCGGTCCTCGGCGCTTCGCTCGCCGCCTCGGGCTGCGTTCCCGTGGTGGCGACCGGTGCGGCGGTGGGCACGCTCGCCGCGCTCGATCGGCGCACGGTGGGCGCGCAGACCGAGGACCAGGGCATCGAGCTGAAGGCGGCCCTGCAGATCCGCGAGCGCATCGGCAGCGGCGTGAGCGTGACGAGCTACAACCGCAAGGTGCTGCTCACCGGGCAGGTCGCCAACGAGCGCGACAAGCAGACGGCCGAGGCGATCGTCGCCGCGCTGCCCAACGTGCGTTCGATCCACAACGAGCTGCAGGTCGCCGGCGTTCCGTCGCTGAGCACGAGCGCGGCCGACGCGGCGATCACCGCACGCGTGAAGGCGGCGTTCGTCGACGCGCAGGATCTGCAGGCGAACACGATCAAGGTCGTCACCGAGGCGGGCACCGTCTACCTGATGGGGCTCGTGTCGCGGCGCGAGGCCGAACGCGCGGCGCAGGTCGCCGCCCGGGTGGCCGGCGTGCAGCGCGTCGTCACCGTTTTCGAGTACATCACCGAAGAGGAAGCGCAGCGCACGAAATAGCCGGCGCGACGGCGGCGCTCCGTTCGCCGGACGCGACGGACGGAAGCGCCTGCGCATCCGACGAGCGGTTCGCCGCGACGACGGTCGCGCGGGGGAAACGTCGGACAATTCGACGCATCGTTTCGCGGAGCCGGCATCCGGTGATGGCATGACCAACGTGTGGATCGCTGC
>DATGRE010000021.1:0-12297 GCA_035303885.1 Zeimonas sp.
AGCACACCGGCGTTGGCCTGACCGTGCGCCAGCGCGAACGCCCTCAGCGCGAACAAGCGGGCGAAAACAGGCGGGCGAGAACACGCGGGCGAGAACACGCGGGCGAAAACGCGCGGGCGAAAACACGCGCGCGCCCCGTCACCCCCGCCCGTCACCGCGCCCCCACCAGCGCCCGCGCCAGATCATGCACCGCCATCGCATAGAAGCTCGAGCGGTTGTACCGCGTGATCACGTAGAAGTTCGGAGCGCCGAGGAAGTAGCTGGTCGAGTCGTCGCCGTTGGGCAGGTCGATCAGCGCGAGCGGTATTTCCTGCGAGACCGGCTCGACGCTGCCCACGCCGTAGTCGGCGAGCTCGCCGATCGTGAACTGCGGTCGGATGCCGGCGTCGACGAGCGGGGCGAGGCGACTCTCGCTGTCGTAGCGCGCCCGGAAGACGATCGGCTCGCCGCTGCGCCAGCCGTGCGCGGCGAGGAAGTTCCCCACGCTGCCGATCGCGTCGGCGGGGTTGCGGCGCAGGTCGATGTGTCCGTCGCCGTCGAGATCGACCGCGTAGCGGCGGATGCTGCCGGGCATGAACTGCGGCAGGCCGATGGCGCCGGCGTAGGAGCCGTGCAGCGAGAACGCGTCGAGCTGCTCGTCGCGCACGTACAGCAGGAACTGCTCGAGTTCGCTGCGGAAATAGTCGGCGCGGCGCGGATAGTCGAAGGCGAGGGTGGTGAGCGCGTCCACGACGCGCACGTCGCCGGTGATGCGTCCGTACACCGTCTCGACGCCGAGGATGGCGACGATGATCTCCGGCGGGACGCCGTAGCGTGCCTCGGCGAGTGCCAGCCACGATTCGTTCTCGGCCCAGAAGCGAAGGCCTTCGCGGATGCGCACCGGATCGAGGAAGCGCGCGCGATAGGCACGCCACGACCGCCGGAAGTCGCTCGGCGGCGGCGCGATCCGGCGCAGCACCGAATCGTCGCGGCGCACCTGCGCGAACATCGCGTCGAGCTCGGCGGCGATGAAGCCGTGTCGAGCGACCATCTCGACGACGAACGCATCGACGTCGGGCCGGCCGCGGTAGGCCGGCGAAGCGATCGACTCCGATGCAGCGGCCGATGCCGAAGCGGCCGACGCTGCGCCCCCGGATGCGACCGTCGCCGCCGGCCGTTTCGCTTGCGCATGCGCCTGCGGCGCCGCGACGAACGCAACGAGCGCGAACGCGACGAGCGCCGCGAACTGCGCGACCACCCCGAACCTCGGGAACGTCGCGAACCCCGCGCCCCGCGCGAACGCCCCGCCCAACGGCAGGCAATGAATCGGATGCGCAATACGGGAGGGGCTGCTGCGGCGGGTCACGGCTGGAAGGCTTGCACGGCGAGGCGCAAGTTTCGCACGGCCTCCCGATCCGGCTCCACGACCGCGTAGCGCAGGTGCTCGTACGTGGCGACGATGCGACGCGCCTTGCCGACCGATTCGTCGTCGAGCGCGCGTTCGATGCGTGCGAGATAGCGCGACGGCGTCTCGTGCAGCATGCGTCCGAGCCCGATTGCGGCGAGCCGTGCGCAGAATTCGTCCCAGCAGCGCTCCAGCGGCGTGCGCACCACGCGCGGCCGCAGCGTGAGCAGCGCCGCGCCGACGATCATCGCGCCGAGCACGACGGCGAGCAGCGCGGCGAGCCGCATGCGTTCGCCGGCGTCGATGCCGAAGCGCGAGAGCAGCGACTGCTGGCGTCCCCGGTCGTATTGCAGCACCCACTGGTTCCACGCGTTGCCGATCGCGTCGAAGCCGTAGCGCAGCCGGTGCAGCCAGGCGAGCGCCGGCAGGTCGGCGTCCGCGCCCGCATCGGCGCGCGAAAGCCGGCGCCCGTGCTCGATGCGCGCCGGGTCGACCGCCGCCGTCGGATCGACGCGCACCCAGCCGCGGCCCGCGAGCCAGACCTCGGCCCACGCGTGCGCGTCGGCCTGGCGCACCAGCCAGTAGCCGTCGATCGGGTTGCGTTCGCCGCCCTGGTACCCGGTGACGATGCGCGCCGGAATCGCCAGCTCGCGCATCAGCACGACGAAGGCGCTCGCGTAGTGCTCGCAGAAGCCCGCGCGCGTCTCGAACAGGAACTCGTCGACGCCGTCCTTGCCGAGCAGCGGCGGCTCGAGCGTGTAGCGGAACGGCTGCTCGCGGAACAGCGCGAGCGCGCGCGCGACGAGCGCGGCGTCGTCGGCGCCGCTCGCGCGCCAGCGCCCGGCGAGCTCGCGCGTGCGCGGGTTGAAGCCCTCGGGCAGCGCGAGCCATTCGCGCAGGCTTTCGGCGCTCTCGTCGGCGCCGATGCGGAAGGCGGTCTGCGAAACGACGCGGTAGCGCAGGCGCTCGTGTATGGGCCGTGCGGCGACCAGCTGCAGGTCGGGCAGCCGTAGCCTCGCGCCGTAGCGGCCGGCGTCGGCCTCGATCGGCATCTCGAGCGCGAACAGCCAGTCGCGCCCCGACGGCTCCAGCGTCACCGTGTACGCGAAGCGCCGCGTGTCGTCGCGCACGTACTCGATGCGCGGCGCGGCGAGGCGCCCGCGCGTCGGGCTCGCCCGCCACGACCGGCCGTCGAAGTCGCCGAACACCGGACCGCGCCAGTACAGCAGCGCGCTCGGCGGGGGATCGCCGTCGAACTGCACGCGAAATGCGATCTCCTCCGACTCGCTCAGTCGGGCGATGTTGCCGATCGTCATCGAATCCGACAGGCCGGTCGTCGCACGGCTCGCGTCGGTGCTCGTGCCCCACAGCGGCGATCCGGCGCGTGGGAACAGCAGGAAGGCGACGAGCGCGAGCGGCAGCGCCTGCGCGAGCATCGAGCCGACCAGGCGCAGCCGCGCGCCGACCGGCGCCTCGCCGCGCCGATACTGCATCGTCAGCATCGCGGCGAGCAGTCCGTGCAGCGCGACGACGACGACCGCGGCGGTGGCGATCGATTGCGAATGGAAGAACGCCGTGAGCAGCAGGAAGAAGCACAGGAAGATCACGACGAACAGATCGCGTCGCGCCTGCATCTCCATCAGCTTCACGCCGAGGAACAGCACGAGCAGCACGACGCCCGGCTCGCGCCCGAACACGGTGCCGTACTGCGCGTAGACGGCGGCGCAGCAGCCGAGCGCGGCGACCCAGCGCACCGAGGCGCGCGGCAGCCACCGCCCCGAGAGCACGAGCGCGAAGCGCCAGCCGAAGAGCACCGCGAAGGCGACGGCGGCCCACACGGGGATGTACGGCAGGTGCGGCAGCACCGACACGAGCACCGGCAGCATCAGGAACAGCGTGTTGCGCCGCTCGCGTTCCCATTGCGCGCCCATCGCGCCGCCGAGCGCGCGAAGCGAATAGCGCAGCGGACGGGCCATGCTCTTCGTGCTCTTGCGCGCGCTCAGCGCGACCAGGTGGCCAGCGCCTCGAGACAGCGCATCCGGTGCGCCGGTCCCGAGTCGGCCTCGACGAAGGTGCCTGGCAGGCGCAGCGCGAAGCGCACGCCCGCGGCGTCGGCATCGAGCGTCCAGCGCGTCAGGCGCGACAGCTTCGCTTCGTCGTCCATCGACGCCGGCAGCGCATGCCAGTCGAGCGTCGTCTCGCCGAGCTCGGCCTCGCCCATCTGCAGCGCGACCAGCTCCTGCGAGCCGGTGCGCGCGACGGCCTTCCAGGCGATGCGCTGCGGCGGGTCGCCGTCGGCATAGGGGCGCAGTGCGACGACGTCGCCGTGTCCGTGGCCGCCGCTCGCGCCTTCTCCGCTCGCCGTGTTGCGCATCGGCAGGGGTGCGGCCGGCGTCTCGGGCGCCGGGAACACGAGCACGCGCTGCGCCGGCTGCCAGCGCGTGCGCGCCCGCCAGATGCCGATCGGGAAGGTGGTGGTCAGCGTGAAGCGCGGCATCGGCATCCAGCCGCGTCGCCGGGTGGGCAGCGCGACCGAGACGAACTGCTCGGCGCCCGCCGGTACGTCGAAGTGCTCGGGCTGCGCCATGCCCGGCGCGTGCAGCGCGAGCGCGAAGCGCTCGAAGCGGGTCTCGTTGCGGGCGATCAGCGTGAACTCCGCGAGCTGTCCGGCGAACACCGGATCGGCGCGTGCGCCGCGCAGCGTCAGCATCGCGAGATTGCGCATCGTGTGCAGCGCCCCGACGACGACGACGCCGGCGATCAGGAAGGTCAGCGCGTAGCCGAGCGTGAGCTGATAGTTGAGCGCCGCGATCAGCATCGCGAGCAGCGCGGCGCCAAGCAGCACGCCGGCCGCGCTCGGCGCCACCGCGACGGCGCGGCGTCCGATCCGATGCTCGCCGGCCTGCGCGACGGCGCTCACGGCACCGCGACCGCCTTCAGCAGCTCCGCGACGAGCTCGGCGCGCGCGCGGTGCGAGCCGGTGCTTCCCTTGGCGGGGCGCAGCCGGTGACCGGCGACCGCGACCAGCACCGACTGCACGTCGTCGGGCAGCACGTGGTTGCGCCCGTCGAGCAGCGCCCAGGCGCGCGAGGCGTGCAGCAGCGCCAGGCCGGCGCGCGGGCTCAGGCCCTCGGCGAGCGACGGACTGCGCCGGCTGTAGGTGACGAGGTTCTGCACGTAGTCGAGCACCGCTGGCGCGCAGCGGATCTCCTGCACGTGTCGCTGCGCGCTGAGCAGCTGCGCGGCGTCCATCCGTGCGGGCAGGCGCTCGAGCATGCCGCGGCGGTCCTCGCCCTCGAGCAGGGCGCGCTCGGCCTTCGCGTCCGGGTAGCCGAGCTCGATGCACATCAGGAAGCGGTCGAGCTGCGACTCCGGCAGCGGGAAGGTGCCGATCTGGTCCTGCGGGTTCTGCGTCGCGATGACGAAGAACGGCTCGGGCAGGGCGCGCGGCTCGCCGTCGACCGAGACCTGGCGTTCCTCCATCGCTTCGAGCAGCGCCGATTGCGTCTTCGGCGACGCGCGGTTGATCTCGTCGGCGAGCAGCACCTGCGAGAACACCGGACCGGGGTGGAAGACGAAGTTCGACCGCTCGCGGTCGAAGACCGACACGCCGACGATGTCGGCCGGCAGGAGATCGTTGGTGAACTGCACGCGCTTGAAGCGCAGGCCGAGGGAGATCGACAGCGCGTGCGCGAGGGTGGTCTTGCCGACGCCGGGAAGGTCTTCGATCAGCAGGTGGCCGCGGGCGAGCAGGCACGCGAGCGCGAGCTTGATCTGCGGCTGCTTGCCCACGACGACCTCGCCGACCTGCGCGGCGACCGCCTGGATCCGCTCTAGCATGGAGGATTCGGGGGATTCGGGGGATCGCGGTCGAGTGTACTGGACACCCCCGCGGCCTGCGTGTGCGCGCTTCGCGCGTTTGGACGATCGCGGCGGCGCGCCGATAATCGGTTCTTCGGGCGGCATCGGCGGCGCACGCCGGGCCGCCTCCGCAATCCGTACCGGAGGCTCCTTCCATGTCCGCACAACCCCAGGCCGCCGCCGACGCCGGCGAGGCGCTCGTCACGGTCGAGCGCGACGGCCGCGTCGCCCGCGTCACGCTGAATCGTCCCGCGCAATTCAATGCGCTGTCCGAAGCGCTGATGGCGTCGCTGCAGCGCATCTTCGACGAGCTCGCCGCCGATACGTCGGTGCGCGTCGTCGTCCTCGGGGCCGCGGGCAAGGCGTTCTGCGCCGGGCACGACCTGCGCGAGATGCGCGCGCAGCCCTCGCACGACTATTACCGCACGCTGTTCGCGCAGTGCTCGCGGCTGATGACGTCGATCCAGCGCATGCCGCAGCCGGTCATCGCGCGCGTGCACGGCATCGCCACCGCCGCCGGCTGCCAGCTGGTCGCCGCCTGCGACCTCGCCGTCGCCGCCGAGGGCGCGCGCTTCGCGGTCTCGGGCGTGAACCTGGGGCTGTTCTGCTCGACGCCGTCGGTCGCGCTGTCACGCAACGTGCCGCGCAAGGCGGCCTTCGAGATGCTCGTCACCGGCGAGTTCATCGATGCGCAGACCGCGCTCGCGCGCGGCCTCGTCAACCGCGTGGTGCCGGCCGACGAGCTCGACGCGGCGATCGACGCGCTGGTCGAGCGCATCGTCGCCAAGCCGCGCGAGGCGATCGCGCTGGGCAAGGATCTCTTCTACCGGCAGCTCGAGATGGGCGTCGAGGGCGCCTACCAGCTCGCCGGGCAGACGATGGCGTGCAACATGATGGAGCCGTCGGCGCTCGAGGGCGTGCAGGCTTTCCTCGAGAAGCGTCCCCCGCGCTGGGACTGAGCCCGCACCGCACGGCCCGGCCGGGTTCGCCGCGGACGCCCGGCCCGACTCCCTATAATCGCCCCTTTCCCTTCGAATTCCCGATGGTGAACCCCCAATGAAAATCCTCGTCCCCGTCAAGCGCGTGGTCGACTTCAACGTGAAGGTGCGCGTCAAGAGCGACCAGAGCGGCGTCGACATCGCCAACGTGAAGATGTCGATGAACCCGTTCGACGAGATCGCCGTCGAGGAGGCGGTTCGCCTGAAGGAGAAGGGAGTCGGCACCGAGATCGTCGCGGTCTCGTGCGGACCGCAGCAGTGCCAGGAGACGCTGCGCACGGCGATGGCCATCGGGGCCGACCGCGCCATCCTCGTGCAGACCGACGTCGAGCTGCAGCCGCTCGCCGTGGCGAAGATCCTGAAGGCGCTCGTCGATCGCGAGCAGCCGCAGCTCGTCATCCTCGGCAAGCAGGCGATCGACGACGACGCGAACCAGACCGGCCAGATGCTCGCCGCGCTCGCCGACCTGCCGCAGGCCACCTTCGCGTCGAAGCTCGAGATCGCCGACGGCAAGGCGCAGGTCACGCGCGAGGTCGACGGCGGGCTGGAGACGATCTCGATCACGCTGCCGGCGGTGGTCACCACCGACCTGCGGCTGAACGAGCCGCGCTACGTCACGCTGCCGAACATCATGAAGGCGAAGAAGAAGACGCTCGACGTCGTCAAGCCCGAGGACCTCGGCGTCGACCCGACGCCGCGGCTGAAGACGCTGAAGGTCAGCGAGCCGCCGGCGCGCAGCGCGGGCGTGAAGGTGCCCGACGTCGCGACGCTCGTGGCGAAGCTGAAGAACGAAGCCAAAGTGATCTGAAGGGGAACGACGACATGGCAGTTCTCGTCCTGGCCGAACACGACAACGCCTCGCTGCGGCCCAGCACGCTCAACACGATCGCCGCCGCGCAGCGCATCAGCGGCGACATCACCGTGCTCGTGGCCGGCAGCGGCTGCGAGCCCGTTGCGCAGGCCGCCGCACAGGCGGCCGGCGTCTCGAAAGTGCTGCTCGCCGATGCGCCGCAGCTGAAGGACCAGCTCGCCGAGAACGTCGCCGCGCAGGTGCTCGCGGCCGCCGGCGGCTTCACTCACATCCTCGCGCCCGCCACCGCCTTCGGCAAGAACGTGCTGCCGCGCGTGGCCGCGAAGCTCGACGTCGCGCAGGTCTCCGACATCATCGGCGTCGAGTCGCCCGACACCTTCACGCGCCCGATCTACGCGGGCAACGCGATCGCCACCGTGCAGAGCGCCGATCCGGTCAAGGTGATCACCGTGCGCACCACCGGCTTCGACGCGGTCGAGGCCACCGGCGGCTCGGCGGCGGTCGAGAAGGTCGAGGCGGTTGTCGATTCCGGCAAGTCGAGCTTCGTCGGCCGCGAGATCGCCCGCTCCGACCGGCCCGAGCTCACCGCCGCGCCGGTCGTCGTCTCGGGCGGCCGCGGGATGGGCAGCGCGGAGAACTTCAAGCTGCTCGAGCCGCTCGCCGACCGCCTCGGCGCCGCGATCGGCGCCTCGCGCGCGGCGGTCGACGCCGGCTACGCGCCGAACGACTGGCAGGTCGGGCAGACCGGCAAGATCGTCGCGCCGCAGCTGTACATCGCCGTCGGCATCTCCGGCGCGATCCAGCACCTGGCCGGGATGAAGGACAGCAAGGTGATCGTCGCGATCAACAAGGACGAGGAGGCGCCGATCTTCGGCGTGGCCGACTACGGCATCGTCGGCGACCTGTTCACGATCGTGCCGGAGCTGGTGAAGGAACTGGGCTGACCCGAACCTGAACTGAGCGCGGGCGCAAGGAAGCGCGCCGCGTCGCGAGGAATCATCATGGCGACATACCGCGCCCCACTCGAAGACATGCTGTTCGTCGTCCGGCAGCTCGCCGGGATCGACGAGCTCGCCGCGCTGCCCGATTTCGCCGAGGCCGGCTACGACACGGCCCGCGCCGTGCTCGAGGAGTGCGCGAAGTTCAACGAGAACGTCGTCGCGCCGCTGAACCGCAGCGGCGACCAGCAGCCGGCCACGCTCGAGCACGGCGAGGTGAAGACCTCGCCCGGATTCGCCGAGGCTTTCCGCCAGTTCGTCGAGGCGGGCTGGCAGGGCGTGCAGCATCCGGAGCGGTTCGGCGGGCAGGGACTGCCGAAGCTGATCGCGACGCCGTGCATCGAGATGCTCAACGCGGCGAACCTCTCGTTCGCGCTGTGCCCGCTGCTCACCGACGGCGCGATCGAGGCGCTGCTCACCGCGGGCTCGCCCGCGCAGCAGCAGCTGTACGTGCCGAATCTCGTCTCGGGCGACTGGACCGGCACGATGAACCTCACCGAGCCGCAGGCGGGTTCCGACCTCGCGCTCGTGCGCACGAAGGCGGTGCCGCAGCCCGACGGCAGCTATCGCCTGTTCGGTCAGAAGATCTTCGTCACCTACGGCGAGCACGACATGGCGAAGAACATCGTCCATCTCGTGCTCGCGCGCACGCCCGACGCGCCCGAAGGCATCAAGGGCATCTCGCTGTTCGTCGTGCCGAAGTACCTGGTCGACGAGCAGGGCGAGAACGGCAAGCGCAACGACGTCTGGTGCACGTCGATCGAGCACAAGCTCGGCATCGCGGCGAGCCCGACCGCCGTGCTGCTCTACGGCGACGACAAGGGCGAGGTGGGGCCGGGCGCCATCGGCTACCGCATCGGCGAGGAGAACCGCGGCCTCGAGTACATGTTCGTGATGATGAACGCGGCGCGCTTCGCCGTGGGCATCCAGGGCATCGCCGTGTCCGAGCGCGCGTACCAGAAGGCCGTCTCCTACGCGAAGGAGCGCGTGCAGAGCCGCGACGTCGCCGGCTCGCCGGGGCCGGTGGCGATCGTCCACCATCCCGACGTGCGCCGCATGCTGATGACGATGCGCGCGTACACCGAAGCGGCGCGCGCGCTCGCCTACGTGGCGGCGGCGCATTCCGACTGGGCCAACCACGGCACCGACGAGGCCGAGCGCGAGCGTCATCGCCGCATCTACGAATACCTCGTTCCGGTGGTCAAGGGCTGGTCCACCGAGATGTCGATCGAGGTCGCCTCGCTCGGCGTGCAGGTGCACGGCGGCATGGGCTTCATCGAGGAGACGGGTGCTGCGCAGTACTACCGCGACGCACGCATCCTGACGATCTACGAGGGCACGACGGCGATCCAGGCGAACGACTTCGTCGGCCGCAAGACGGTGCGCGACCGCGGTGCCGTCGCCAAGGAACTCATCGCGCAGATCCGGGAAACCGAGGCGGCGCTCGCCGAGCGCGACCACGAAGACCTCGCCGCGATCGCGGCACGCCTGGCCGCCGGCCGCGAGGCCTTCGAGCGGGTGGTCGACTACGTCGTCGACACGTACGGCAGCGACGTCCGTGCGGTGTTCGCCGGCAGCGTCCCGTACCTGATGCTCGCCGGCGTCGTGCTCGGCGGCTGGCAGATGGCGCGGGCGGCGATGAAGGCCGACGCGATGCGCAAGGCCGGCTCGGGCGACGCCGCGTTCCTCGACGCGAAGATCGCCACCGCGCGCTTCTTCGCCGACCACCTGCTGGCGCAGGCGCCGGGGCGGGCCTCGACGATCGTCGAGGGCGCACGCGGGGTGCTGGCGATGCCGGAGGCGGCGTTCTGAAGGACGCCTGAGGCGGGTCGTCGCGCCTCGCGGCGGCCGTTTCGAACCGGCAGCGGGTGTTGCGGGGTCGCTGGTCTATACTGTGATTTTGACCAGTATCGGGTGCCGCCATGCCCCGACTGCCTCGTTCGTCCACTCCGATCGGCGTCGTGCGCGGACGCGGCGCGGTGTCGAACCCGCCGAACCGCTTCGAGGCGCCGCGCGAAGCCTTCGACGACGGCTGGGACGGCTCCTGGGCCACGCCGCAGCCGATCGACGCGATCCCCACCGAGGTGTTCGAGGAGCGGGCGCGCTCGATCCTCGCGTCGAACGACGCGCCCGACCTCCCCTTCGACCGCTCGATCAACCCGTACCGCGGCTGCGAGCACGGCTGCGTCTATTGCTACGCCCGGCCCGGGCACGGCCATCTCGGCTGGTCGCCGGGGCTCGATTTCGAATCGAAGCTCACGGTGAAGGTCAACGCGGCCGAGTGCCTGGCGGCCGAGCTTTCCGCGCGTACGTACCGCTGCGCGCCGATCGCGCTCGGCACCGTCACCGACGTCTACCAGCCGATCGAGCGCCGCTACCGCGTCACGCGCGCGGTCATCGAAGTGCTGCAGCGGCACCGCCATCCGTTCAGCGTGCTCACCAAGTCGGCGCTCATCGAGCGCGACATCGATCTGCTCGCGCCGATGGCGCGCGACGGCCTGGTCGGCGTCTCGCTCACGATCACCACGCTCGACGCGGAGCTCGCGCGGCGCTGGGAGCCGCGCGCAGCCGCACCCTGGCGCCGCCTGCAGGCCATCCGCCGGCTCACCGAGGCGGGCATTCCGGTGGGCGTCTCGGTGGCGCCCGTCGTGCCGTTCCTGAACGAGCTCGAGCTCGAGCGCGTGCTAGAGTCCGCGCGCGAAGCGGGGGCGCGCTGGGCGTTCTATTCGGTGCTGCGGCTGCCGTTCGAGCTGTGCGAGATGTTCGTCGACTGGCTGGCCGAGCACTATCCGGAGCGCGCGTCGCGGGTGATGCATCGCGTGCGCGAGATGCGGCTGCGAGGCGGGGCAGCCCGCGGTGCGAAGGGCGGTGCCGGCTCGCCGGAGCGCCGGTCGGCGTCGCAGCAGCGTGAGGTCTCTCGCTTCAGCGGCGAGGGCCCGTGGGCCGAGCTCATCCGGCTGCGCTTCGAGATGGCGCTGCGCCGCTTCGGGTACGAGCGCGAGCGGCAGGAGTTGCGCACGGATCTGTTCCGCAGGCACGCGTCGAACGTGCAGACCGAGCTGTTCTGACCCGGAGTGCATCCCGACCGCGCGAAGCACGCCCGCCGCTGCGCGGATCATCGACCCCGCAGCGGCGAGGCGGCGTCCTACCGAAGCGTGAGCCCCCGCTGCCAACCCACGAACACCACATTGCCGCGGTAGGCGAAGGGCGCGATGCGGTCCTGGTTGTCGGTCGCGATCACTTCGCCGACGAGCGCGCTCTTTTCATCGAGGCGGTAGCGCAGTCCGGCGCGCACGCGCGTCGTGCGCTGGTACTGACGCTCGGGGATCAGCCCGGGTGAATAGGGCGCGTCCGCTCGCCAGCGCTGGTGGTAGAACTCCCAGTTGAGCAGCAGACGATCGTTCAAGATGCGCCGCCCCTCCAGGATCGCCAAGAAGCCGCTGCGGTCGCCGCCGGGGCGGGAACGCGTGGCGCGGTCATGGCCGGGCCCGATGCTCAGCTGCCATTCCTGCGTGCGCGTCTGATGCCCGACGAAGCCGCGCATCTCGTAGATCTCGCCGTCGAAGCTCGACATCGACGGATAGTGGGATCGCGTCGCCATGCCCATGGCTCCCAGAAACCAGCCGGCGGGGAGATCCAGCGGCGGCAGCGCGCGGAATTGCACGCGCGCCTGGTGCAGGTAGGGCGACCCGCCGAGTGCGATGCTGCCGGCCAGCACCGAACCCAGCATCTGCCAGTCGTTCCAGCGCAGCCCGTGCTCGAGTCCCGCCTGCACGGAGAGCGTGTCGTAGTCGTGCATTCGCCGGAATTGCTTCAGCTGGCCCTGCACGAAACCGAGTGTCCCGTGGCTGCCCACCGCGAAGGTGTGCGCGGCCGACACGCTGTAGAACGCGTCGCCGTGCTTCATGAATTGCGGGAGGATCTCCAGGCGCAGCCGGGTCTCGCCCAGCGAGATGTCGAACTGGCGTTCGCTGGCGCCCTGGTTGGCATTGCTGTCGTAGCCCAGGCCCAGGAGAATCGATGTGCGACTCGCCGGAACGCGGTTGCGGCATCCCTGCGTGCGGATGTGGCCGATGATTTCCTGGATGCTCGGCGGCGGATCGAAGCGCCGTTCGATCTCGCTCAGCAGCGATTCGGTTTTCTCCGCGTCACCGAGGCCGCAATACAGAAGCGCGAGATCCAGCCAGGCACCTGCGTGGGCGGGCATTGTCTCGACGATCTCGAGCAGCAGCTGGCGGGCGAGGT
>DATGRE010000022.1:0-26182 GCA_035303885.1 Zeimonas sp.
ACCTGCCTCCGGCCTGGATCGGCCAGAACGGCTTCTCGTACGGCCAGTGGCTCGTCTGCGGTTACGTCGTCAACTGTCCCGAGTCGGCCTCGACCGTCATGATCGATCTCAAGGAGATCGGCCCGACCTACTATTTCGCGCCGCCGCGCGTCTTCGAGGGGCTGCTCACCGACGTGACGATCCGGATGGAGGATGCGAGCCGCCCGAAGCGCTGGATGTACGAGCGCTTCATGCGCCTTGCGCGCAGGCGCGCCGACGCCGGGGCGACGAAGCCGAGGCTGCTCGAACGTGCGCTGCTCGCGCTCGGCGACGTGCTCGTCTACGGCCCCTTGCGCAATGCGCTGGGCATGAGCCGGATCCGCGTCGCGTACACCGCGGGCGAGGCGATCGGGCCCGACCTCTTCGCCTTCTACCGCGCGATCGGCATCAACCTGAAGCAGCTGTACGGCTCGACGGAGACCGCCGTCTTCGTGTGCCTGCAGCCCGATCACGACGTGCGTCCGGAGACGGTGGGCGTGCCGCTCGACGGCGTGCAGCTGCGCATCGACGAGCACGGCGAGATCCTGATTCGCTCCGACGGACTGCTGAAGGAGTACTACAAGAATCCGCAGGCCAGCGCCGAGGTCCTCACGACCGACGGCTGGTATCGATCGGGCGACGCCGGATTCCTCGACGCGAACGGACAGCTGCGCGTGATCGACCGCGCGCGCGACGTAGGCCGGCTGCGCGGCGGCCCGTGGGACGGCGCGATGTTCGCGCCGAAATACATCGAGAACAAGCTGAAGTTCTTCCCGCACATCAAGGAAGCCGTGGCCTTCGGCGACGGACGCGACAAGGTCTGCGCCTTCGTCAACATCGACTTCGAGGCGGTGGGCAACTGGGCCGAGCGGCGCAACCTGAGCTACACGGGCTACACCGACCTGGCCGGCAAGCCCGAAGTGCACGCCTTCATCCTCGAATGCGTGGAGAAGGTCAACGCCGATCTGGCGAGCGACCCGCAGCTGGCCGGCAGCCAGATCGCCCGCTTCCTCGTGCTGCACAAGGAGCTCGACGCCGACGACGGCGAGCTGACGCGCACCCGCAAGGTGCGCCGCGGCTTCATCGCGCAGAAGTATCGAGTGCTCGTCGACGCGATGTACGAAGGCCGGGACGTGCAGCACGTCGAGACGCAGGTGCGATTCGAGGACGGGCGCACCGGGACGACCGCGGCCGACGTCCGCATCCTCGATGCGCGCACGTTCCCGGCGCTGCGGAGCGCGGCATGAACGGCGTGGCCTCCGGCACCCTGCCCCGCACGCTCGTCGAGCCGCAGCCCGAGGCCGAGCGCGACGTCGCCGCCGTGATGCCGAGCACGACGTCGAGCGCGACCGCGCGACGCCGCGCCGGCGCACCGATCCTCGTCGTCGACGACATCTCGCTTCGCTTCGGCGGCGTCAAGGCGCTGCAGCGCATCAGCTTCGAGGTACGCGAGCACGAGATTCTGTCGATCATCGGGCCGAACGGCGCGGGCAAGAGCTCGATGCTGAACTGCATCAACGGCGTCTACACGCCTCAGGAGGGCTCGATCACACTGTGCGGCCGGCCGCTGCGGCGCACGAACCCGCACAAGGTCGCGCGCATGGGCGTGGGACGCACCTTCCAGAACCTCGCGCTGTTCGGCGGCATGACGGTGCTGCAGAACATCATGGCGGGACGCAATTTCCGGATGAAGTGCGGCATCGCACTGCAGGCGCTGCGCCTGGGTCCGGCGAACCGGGAGGAGGTCGCGCACCGAGAGTTCGTCGAGCGGATCATCGATTTCCTCGAGATCCAGGCTTGGCGCAACACGCCGGTCGACCGCCTGCCCTACGGGCTGCAGAAGCGCGTCGACCTCGGCCGCGCGCTCGCGATGGAGCCGCGGCTGCTGCTGCTCGACGAGCCGATGGCGGGGATGAACGTCGAAGAGAAGCAGGACATGTGCCGCTTCGTGCTCGACGTCAACGACGAGTTCGGCACGACCGTCGTGCTCATCGAGCACGACATGGGCGTCGTGATGGACATCTCCGACCGCATCGTCGTCCTCGACTACGGACGCAAGATCGCCGACGGCTCCCCGGAGGAAGTGCGCGGCAACGAAGAGGTGCTGCGCGCTTATCTCGGCGGCGCCGAAGCCGCAGGGAGCGCCTGAGCCATGGGATTCCTCCTCGAGACGATCATCGGCGGCCTGATGGCCGGCGTGCTGTATTCGCTGATCGCGCTCGGCTTCGTGCTCATCTTCAAGGCGAGCGGCGTGTTCAACTTCGCGCAGGGCGCGATGGTGCTCTTCGCCGCGCTGGCGATGGCGCGCTTCGCCGAGTGGATTCCGCAGTGGCTCGGCTTCGAGAGCGCGCTGCTGGCCAACGCGCTCGGATTCATCGTGGCGCTCGCGCTGATGATCGTCGTCGCCTGGGCCGTCGAGCGCTTCGTGCTGTCGGGCCTGGTCAACCAGAGCGGCGTGACGCTGCTGATGGCCACGCTGGGCATCGCGTATTTCCTCGACGGATTCGGGCAGACGCTGTTCGGCAGCGAGATCTACCGCCTCGACATCGGCATTCCCAAGGATCCGGTCATCGTCGCCGACGGCTGGTTCGAAGGCGGCCTGCTGATCAGCCGCGAGGACGTCTTCGCGGCGTCGATCGCCGGCGCGCTCGTCGTCGCGCTCACCGTGTTCTTCCATTCCACCGCCGTGGGCCGCGCGCTGCGTGCGGTCGCCGACGATCACCAAGCGGCGCAATCGATCGGCATTCCGCTCGGCCGCATCTGGGTGATCGTCTGGTCGATCGCCGGCTTCGTCGCGCTGGTGGCCGGAATGATCTGGGGCAGCAAGCTCGGCGTGCAGTTCTCGCTGTCGCTGGTCGCGCTGAAGGCGTTTCCCGTGGTGATCCTCGGCGGACTCACGTCGATCCCCGGCGCCATCGTCGGCGGACTGATCATCGGCATGGGCGAGAAGCTCTCGGAGGTCTATCTCGGACCGCTGCTCGGCGGCGGCATCGAGATCTGGTTCGCCTACGTGCTCGCGCTGCTGTTTTTGCTCGTTCGCCCGCAGGGCCTGTTCGGCGAAAAGATCATCGACCGCGTCTGACGGACATCGCCCGGGAGCCCGCATGATCTATCGCGAGAACGGCCAGTTCAAGACGAACTACCTGTCGGACCAGCAGATCCTGCCGATCCGCCAGGACCGCATCGCGATCGCGCTGCTGCTCATCGTGGCCGCGGTCATCGTGCCCCTGACCGCCACCGAGTACCTGTTCAGCGCGATCCTCGTCCCGTTCCTGGTCCTGTCGCTCGCCGCGCTCGGGCTGAACGTCCTGGTCGGCTATTGCGGCCAGATCTCGCTGGGCACGGGCGCCTTCATGGCGATCGGCGCCTACGCGGCGTTCAATTTCCACACGCGCATCGACGGGTTCCCGCTGCTCCTGTCGCTGCTGATGGGCGGCGCCTGCGCGACCGTGTTCGGCGTGCTGTTCGGCATCCCGTCGCTGCGCATCCGCGGGCTGTACCTCGCGGTTGCGACGCTGGCGGCGCAGTTCTTCGCCGACTGGGCCTTCCTGCGCATTCGGTGGCTCACGAACCATTCCAGCTCGGGATCGGTGAGCGCGGGCCGGCTCGAGCTGTTCGGCCTGCCGATCGACACGCCGGCACAGCGCTATCTGCTGTGCCTGGCCTTCGTCGTCGTATTCGCCGTGCTCGTGAAGAACCTGGTGCGCGGTGCGATCGGACGCGAGTGGATGGCGATCCGCGACATGGACGTGGCCGCGACCGTGATCGGAATCCGCCCCACCTACGCCAAGCTCAGCGCCTTCGCCGTGAGCTCGTTTATCGTCGGCGTCGCCGGTGCGCTCTGGGGCTTCGTGCACCTGGGTTCGTGGGAGCCGGCCGCATTCGGCATCGAGCGCTCGCTGCAGCTGCTGTTCATGGTGATCATCGGCGGACTCGGCTCGATCATGGGCGCATTCTTCGGCGCCGCCTTCATCGTCATCCTGCCGATCTTCCTGAGCCAGTTCCCCGCGTGGCTCGGCCTGCCGCTGTCGACCACGGCGGCGGCCCATCTCGAAGCGATGATCTTCGGCGTGCTGATCGTGTTCTTCCTGATCGTGGAGCCGCACGGCCTGGCCCGCCTGTGGTCCACCGGCAAGGAAAAGCTGCGCCTTTGGCCCTTTCCGCATTGAAGCGCCTCGCTTCGCCCGAACACGCAAACGACGTGTAGCAACGACCCCAGAGGAGACCAACGTGAAATTCCGATCCCTTGCGCTCTCGACCGCCGTGCTCGCCGCCGGTCTTGCGACCGCCCTACCCGCTCCGGACGCGCGGGCGGCGGCCGAGCAGTTTTTCCCCGCGCTCGTCTTCCGCACGGGCGCCTACGCGCCCAACGGCGCGCCGTGGGCCGACGGCTACATCGACTACCTGAAGCTCGTGAACGCGCGCGGCGGAATCAACGGCGTGAAGATCAGCTTCGAGGAATGCGAAACCGGCTACGCCACCGACCGCGGCGTCGAGTGCTACGAGCGGCTGAAAGGGAAGAACGGCGGAGCCACCGTGTTCCAGCCACTGTCCACCGGCATCACCTTCGCGCTCACCGAGAAGGCGCCCGTCGACCGGATCCCGGTGATCACCGCAGGCTACGGACTGAGCGAATCGGCCGACGGCGGCGTCTTCGGCTGGAACTTCCCGATCACCGGCGTGCACTGGGCGTCGGCCGACATGCAGGTGCAGTACATCGCGCAGCGCGAGGGCGGCTTCGACCGTCTCAAGGGCAAGAAGATCACGCTGCTCTATCACGACAGCCCCTACGGCAAGGAAGCGATCCCCGTGCTCGAGGCGCGCGCCGCGATGCACGGCTTCCAGTTCAATGCGATTCCGGTCACCCATCCCGGTGTGGAGCAGAAATCCGCCTGGCTGCAGATCCGCCAGAACCGACCCGACTACGTGCTGCTGTGGGGCTGGGGCGTGATGAACCCGACGGCGCTGAAGGAAGCGCAGGCCACCGGCTTCTCGCGCGAGAAGGTCATCGGGCACTGGCCGTCGGGCGGCGAGCCCGACGTCGCCGACCTCGGCAACGCCGCGAAGGGCTACAGCGCCGTCGTGCTGCAGCCGGCGGCCGCCCATGACTCGCAGGTCGTCGAGGAGATCCTCTCCAAGGTGCACGCGAAGGGCCAGGGCACCGGTCCGAAGGAAGCGGTGGGCCAGATGCTCTACATGCGGGGCGTCGTCTCGGCGATGATCGGCGTCGAGGGCGTGCGCCGCGCACAGGAACGCTTCGGCAAGGGCAAGGTGATGACCGGCGAGCAGGTGCGCTGGGGGCTGGAGAACCTCGCGCTCGACCAGCCGGCGCTCGACGCGCTCGGCTTCGCCGGCGTGCTGCGGCCGATCCACACGTCGTGCGTCGATCACATGGGCGGCGCTTGGGGCCGCGTGCAGACCTGGGACGGCTCGCGCTGGGTGCCCAGCGGCACCTGGTTCCAGGCCGACGAGCAGCTGCTCAAGCCGATGATCCGCAAGGGCGCCGACAAGTACGCGGAGAACCGCAAGATCGAGCGCCGCAGCCCGCAGGCGTGTCAGGACTGAACGCGACGGGCGTCGAGGCGGGGGCGCGCGGCCACGGGCCGCTGCGCCCCGGCGCGCGACGCGAAGCCATGAGCGAGCCGATCCTCACCGTCAACAACATCGAGGTGATCTACAACCGGGTCATCCTCGTGCTGAAGGGCGTGTCGCTGCAGGTGCCGGCGGGGCGCGTCGTCGCGCTGCTCGGGGCCAACGGAGCGGGCAAGACGACGACGCTGCGCGCGATCAGCAACCTGCTCGCCGGCGAACGCGGCGAGGTCACCAAGGGCGGCATCGAGCTGCGCGGCGAACGCGTCGAGTCGCTGAATCCCTCGGAGCTCGTGCGCCGCGGCGTCGTCCAGGTGATGGAAGGACGCCGCTGCTTCGCCCACCTGACGATCGAGGAGAACCTGCTGACGGGCGCCTACACGCGCACCGACGGCAAGGCCGCGATCGACGAGACGCTCGAGAAGGTCTACGAGTATTTCCCGCGGCTGAAGGTGCGGCGCCGCTCGCAGGCGGCCTACACCTCCGGCGGCGAGCAGCAGATGTGCGCGATCGGCCGGGCGCTGATGTCGAAGCCGGCGATGGTGCTACTCGACGAGCCCTCGATGGGGCTCGCCCCGCAGATCGTCGAGGAGGTCTTCGAGATCGTGCGCAACCTGAACGAGCGCGAGAACGTCGCCTTCCTGCTGGCCGAGCAGAACGCGAACGTCGCGCTGCGGCACGCCGACCACGGCTACGTGCTCGAGAACGGGCGCATCGTGCTCGAGGGCGCGGCCGACGCCCTGCTCGCCAACGACGACGTGCGCGAGTTCTATCTCGGCGCCGCCGAGGGAAGCCGGCGCAGCTTCCGCGACGTCAAGAGCTACCGCCGCCGCAAGCGCTGGCTATCCTGAGGCGCCGTCGTCGCGCTCGAACGGCGGCCACGGCCAGGCGCCGGAGAACATCCGCTCCAGCCAGAACGTGGCGATCTGCGTCTTCACGTCGGTCAGCCGGCCGGCGCGCAGCTCGTCGACCAGCCAGCCGAACGGGACGATCTCGATCTCGAGGAACTCGTCCTCGTCGGGACTGTGCGCGGTGCGCTCGAGATCGCGGCACAGGAAGAGATCCATCACCTCGGTGGCGAAGCCGACGGCCGGGTGCAGGCGGGTGAGCCAGGCCCATTCGCGCGCCACGTAGCCGGTCTCCTCGACGAGCTCGCGCCGTGCCGTCTGAAGCGCCGTCTCGCCGGGATCGATCTTGCCCGCCGGCATCTCGATCATCGTGAGGCCGACCGGATAGCGGTACTGCCGCTCGACGAGAATGCGCTCGTCGGGAAAGATCGGGATCATCGTCGCCGCACCGGGGTGCACGATGAACTCGCGCGCGCTCTCGCGGCCGTTGGGCAGGCGCACGCGGTCGCGGCGCATCTGCAGGAAACTCCCGTCGTAGACGATCTGCGAGTCGATCGTCGTTTCGTGCAGATCCTTCACGATCGTGCTCCGGATGACTCCGCCGCGCCGGCGCGCTGCGCCGCTCGCACGGATCGGCCCGCCGGCACCGGACCGGCTCGGCCGGGATTCAGGTAGCCAGCGCCTGCTGGATCGCCACGAGGCAGGCGGCCATCAACGGCCCCGGGAGAATGCCCAGCACCAGCACGGCCAGTCCGTTCACGGCCATCGTCGCGCCCGCGGCGGGCTGCGGCTCGATCGGCAGCAGCTCGGCCGGCTCGTCGAAGTACATCGCCTTGACGACGCGCACGTACGGATAGGCACCGATCACCGCCATCACGACGGCGAATACCGCGAGCCACACCTGCCCGGCATCGATCACCGCCTTGAGCACGACCAGCTTGGCGTAGAAGCCCACCATCGGCGGAATGCCGGCCAGCGAGAACATCAGCAGCAGCAGCATCAGCGCGAGCCACGGACTGCGCCGGTTCAGCCCGTTCAGATCCTCGATCTCGTCGGCCTCGAAGCCCGCGCGCGCCAGCAGCAGCACCAGGCCGAAGGTGCCGAGCGTCGTGAGCACATAGGTGACGAGGTAGAAGAGCGCCGCGCCGTAGGCCGTGGTGGCCGAGGACATGTTCCCGTCGACGACGCCGGCGAGCAGCCCGAGCAGCACGAAGCCGATCTGCGAGATCGTCGAGTAGGCGAGCAGGCGCTTGAAGTTCGTCTGCACGACGGCGACGATGTTGCCGATCGCCAGCGACAGCACCGCCAACACGGTGAGCATCATCTGCCAGTCGGCCGCCACGCCCACCAACCCCTCGACGAGCAGGCGGAACGCGATGGCGAAGGCGGCGAGCTTCGAGCCGGTGGCGATGACCAGCGTCGCGGCGGTATGCGCACCGTGGTAGACGTCGGGCAGCCACATGTGGAACGGCACCGCGCCGAGCTTGAAGGCCAGCCCCGCGACGATGAACACCACGCCGAAGGTGAAGACCGTGGAATCGGCCTGCCCGGACGCGTAGGCGGCCGCGATCTGGCCGAGGTCGAGGCTGCCGGTGCCGCCGTAGATCATCGACATTCCGTACAGCAGGAAGCCGGACGACAGCGCGCCGAGCACGAAGTACTTGATCGCCGCCTCGCCCGGCAGCCGCGCGTCGCGCTGCAGCGCGATCATCGCGTACAGCGACAGCGACATCAGCTCCAGGCCGAGATAGATGAGCAGCATGTTGCTCGCCGACATCATCACCATCTGGCCGAGCAGCGAGAACAGCACCAGCGCGTGGAACTCGCCGCCGGGAATGGGCCGCTCGCGCACGTAGGCGTTCGCGTAGACGATGACGACCGCCATCGACACGTACGACGAGAGCTTGAGCAGGTGCGCGAAGACGTCGGCGACGTACATGCCGCCGAAGGCGTACTGCACGGGCTGGCCGATCTGCCACAGCGTGATCGCCGTCGGGATCGCGATCGCGATCAGCGACAGGCCCGCGGTGCTGATCCGCTTCTCGGGCGGAACCCAGGCGTCGATCAGCAGCACCGCGCAGACCGCGACGAGCAGTGCGATCTCGGGCGCGGCCGCCCAGGTGTTGAGCAGTTCCGGTTTCATCGGGGCAACTTCACGAGGAGTCTGTCGGGGTTGAACGGGCCCACGGCTAGAGCTTCGACTGCGAGACGTGCTCGAGCAGCGACTCGACCGAGGCCTCGGTCATGTCGGTGACGGGCTTCGGATACACGCCGAGGCCGAGCACGAGCAGGGCCATCGCGAACAGCATCCAGAACTCGCGCAGGCCGACGTCCTGCATCTGTGCGACGCGCTCGTTGCCGACCGGCCCGAGCACGACGCGCTTGTACATCCACAGCGAGTAGGCCGCGCCGGTGATGAGCGCGGTCGCGGTGGCCAGGCCGACCCACAGGTTCGCGCCGACCGACGACAGGATCACGAAGAACTCGCCGATGAAGCCCGAGGTGCCCGGCAGGCCGGCATTGGCCATCGAGAACAGCAGGAAGAGCGCCGCGAACTTCGGCATCACGTTGACCACGCCGCCGTAGTCGGCGATGTTGCGCGTGTGCAGGCGGTCGTAGAGCACGCCGATGCACATGAACATCGCGCCGGAAACGAAGCCGTGCGACAGCATCTGCACGAGCGCGCCCTGCATGCCGAGCGGATCGAAGAGGAAGAAGCCGAGCGTCACGAAGCCCATGTGCGCCACCGACGAATACGCGACGAGCTTCTTCATGTCGGTCTGCACGAGCGCGACCAGCCCGATGTAGACGATCGCCACGATCGACAGCGCGATCATCAGCCAGGCGAGCTCCTGTCTCGCGTCGGGTGCGATCGGCAGCGAGAAGCGCACGAAGCCGTAGGCGCCCAGCTTCAGCATCACCGCGGCCAGCACGACCGAGCCGCCGGTCGGCGCCTCGACGTGCGCGTCGGGCAACCACGTATGCACCGGCCACATCGGCACCTTGACGGCGAAGGCGGCGAGGAACGCGAGGAAGACGAGGATCTGCTCGTTCAGCGACAGCGGCAACGCGTGCCAGTCGAGGATCGAGAACGAGCCGGACTTCATGTAGAGCCAGATGAGCGCCACCAGCGTGAGCAGCGAACCGGCCAGCGTGTACAGGAAGAACTTGAACGCCGCGTAGATGCGGTTGGGCCCGCCCCAGATGCCGATGATGATGTACATCGGGATCAGCGTGGCCTCGAAGAACACGTAGAAGAGCAGCCCGTCGAGCGCGCTGAAGACGCCGATCATCAGGCCCGAGAGCATCAGGATCGACGCCATGAACTGGGCGATCTTGCGGTCGATCGACTCCCAGCTCGCCACCACGGTGAACACCGTGATGATCGCCGTGAGCAGCACGAACCAGACCGACAGCCCGTCGACGCCCAGGTGGTAGTTCGCGTCGAGCACGGGAATCCACGACGCGCGCTCGACGAACTGCATCGCCGCGCTGCCGCGCTCGAAGTCGGTGAACAGCGGCAGCGTGACGGCCAGGCCGAGCAGCGCGCCGACGAGCGCGACCGAGCGAAGCAGCCAGGGGCTGCGCCGGCTCCCGAGCAGGAGCAGGAACACTCCGAAGACGATGGGGATCCAGATGGCGGCGCTGAGGGTCGGGAAGGAGCTCATGTAGGGCAGTCGATTTCTTCGCGTTCTTCACCGCCGCACGAGCGGCATCACGACGAACAGCAGCAACAGGGCGACGCCGACGATCATCGTGATCGCGTAGCTGTTCAGCCGGCCGGTCTGGAACAGTCGCAGCACGCCGGAGAACCAGCCGACGAGGCGCGCACTGCCGTCGACGGCGACGCCGTCGATCAGCGCCTGGTCGCCGCCGCGCCACAGACCGCGGCCGATCGCACGGGCGCCGCCGGCGAACACGATCTCGTTGATGCGGTCGAGGTAGTACTTGTTGTCGAGCAGGCGGTAGATCGGTGCGAGGCCGCGCTGCACGGCCGCCGGGAACGCCGGATTGACCATGTAGGCGTACCACGCGACGACGGCCCCGGCGAGCGCGAGCCAGAACGCCGGCGTGGCGACCGCGTGCAGGCCCATTTGCAGCCAGCCGTGGAAATGCGACGCGAGCTCGGCCATCGCCGGGTGCCGCGCGTCGACGACGATCGAGTCGTCGAAGAAGCCGCGGAAGAGCATCGGCTCGACGGTGAAGATGCCGATGAGCGCCGAGGGGATCGCGAGCAGGATCAGCGGCACGGTGACGACCCACGGCGACTCGTGCGGCTTCTGGCCGGGCGCGAGCCCATGGTGCTCGCCGTGCGCGGCGGCCTCGTCCGCATGCCCGTGTCCGGCGTGCCCCGTGCGCCCCCAGCGCGGTTCGCCGTGGAACACCAGGAAATACAGCCGGAACGTGTAGAGCGAGGTGACGAAGACGCCCGCGAGCACCGCGAAGTACGCGAAACGCGCGCCCCAGACGTTGGCGAATCCCGCCGCCTCGATGATGAGGTCCTTCGAGTAGAACCCGGAGAAGAACGGCGCGGCGACGAGCGCGAGCGAACCCACGAGGAAGGTGATCCAGGTGATCGGCATGTAGCGGCGCAGTCCGCCCATGTTGCGGATGTCCTGGTCGTGGTGCAGCGCGATGATCACCGAGCCCGCCCCGAGGAAGAGCAGCGCCTTGAAGAACGCGTGCGTCATCAGGTGGAAGATGCCGACGCTGTAGGCCGAGGCGCCGAGCGCGACCGTCATGTAGCCGAGCTGCGAGATCGTCGAGTAGGCGACGACGCGCTTGATGTCGTTCTGCACGACGCCGAGCAGCCCCATGAAGAACGCGGTGATCGCACCGATCGTGATGACGACGGCGAGCGCGGTGTCGGACAGCTCGTACAGCGGCGACATGCGCGCGACCATGAAGATGCCCGCCGTGACCATCGTCGCCGCGTGGATCAGCGCCGAGATGGGCGTGGGGCCTTCCATCGAGTCGGGCAGCCAGACGTGCAGCGGGAACTGCGCCGACTTGCCCATCGCGCCGACGAACAGGAAGATGCAGATCGCGGTGATCACCGACCACGGCGTGCCGGGCCAGAACTCGTAGGTGCGCTGCGCGAGCTCGGGCGCCGCGGCGAAGGTCTCGCCGTAGTCGAGCGTGCCGAAGAAGGCGAGCACCAGGCCGATGCCGACCAGGAAGCCGAAGTCGCCGACGCGGTTCACCAGGAAGGCCTTCAGGTTCGCGTGGATGGCGCTCGGGCGTGTGTACCAGAAGCCGATCAGCAGGTACGAGACGAGGCCCACCGCCTCCCAGCCGAAGAACAGCTGCATGAAGTTGTTCGCCATCACGAGCATCATCATCGAGAAGGTGAACAACGAGATGTACGAGAAGAAGCGCTGGTAGCCCGGGTCGTCGGCCATGTAGCCGATCGTGTACACGTGCACCATCAGCGACACGAAGGTGACGACGCACATCATCGTGGCGCTCAACGTGTCGATCAGGAAGCCGACCTCGACGTTCAGCCCGCCGATGTTCGCCCACGTGTAGAGGGCTCCGTCGAAGGTGTTTCCGGCGAGCACGTCGAGCAGCGTCCAAACCGACGCGGCGAAGGAGATCGCCACGCCGAGGATGGTGACCCGGTGCGAGTTCGCGCGGCCGATGCGCCGGCCGAACAGACCCGCGACGAGGGCGCCGGCCAGCGGAGCGAAGGCGGCGAGCAGGTAGGCGGTTTTCATGGAGGCGGCAGGAAATCGCTTCTCGTTCGGGGGCGCAGGGGGGCGCCGTCAGCCCTTCAGCGCGTCGAGGTCCTTCACGTCGATCGATTCGATGGTCCGGAAGAGCACGACGAGGATCGCCAGACCGATCGCCGCCTCGGCGGCCGCGACGGTCATGATGAAGAACACGAATATCTGCCCGGCCGCGTCGCCGAGGAAATGCGAGAACGCGATGAAGTTCAAGTTCACCGCGAGCAGCATCAGCTCGATCGCCATCAGCACGATGATGACGTTGCGACGGTTCAGGAAGATGCCGGTGATGCTGATCGCGAACAGGATCGCGCCGAGCACCAGGTAGTGGGCGAGCGTCAGGGTCATGAGGGTTCCGCGTCGCGCGGCCGCGCGGGGATTCGGACGATGCGCAGCCGGTCGGCCGCACGCGTGCGCACGGCGACGCTCGCGTCGCTGTAGCGCGCATCCTTGCGCCGGCGCAGCGTCAGCCCGATGGCGGACACCATCGCCAGCAGCAGCACGACCGAAGCGGTCTCGAACGCGAAGACGTAGTCGGTGTAGAGCAGCTGGCCGAGCGCCT
Organism: Zeimonas sp.; assembly: GCA_035303885.1. Taxonomy (GTDB): domain Bacteria; phylum Pseudomonadota; class Gammaproteobacteria; order Burkholderiales; family Burkholderiaceae_E; genus Zeimonas. The sequence goes on from DATGRE010000022.1 coordinate 12,744, forward strand.
TCGTGTTGCTGTAGTCGGCCGGCAGCGGCGGTACGTTGCTCTGCGGGTCGTTGAAGGAGGTCATCAGCACCAGCGCGAGCTCGATCACCATGACGACGGCGACGAACAGCGCCACCGGCAGGTTGCGCCAGAAGCCCTGCCGCACGCGATCGAGGTTGATGTCGAGCATCATCACGACGAACAGGAACAGCACCATCACGGCGCCGACGTAGACGAGCACGAGCGTGATCGCGAGGAACTCGGCGCCCAGCAGCAGCCAGATGCAGGCCACCGTGGCGAAGGTGAGCACCAGGAAGAGCACCGAGTGCACCGGGTTGCGCGCGGTGATCACGCGCACCGCCGAGAAGACGGCGATCGCGGCGAACAGGTAGAAGAGCAGCGTCGGGGCAGTCATGTTCGCGGGTCAGCGGTAGCGCGCGTCGGCGGCGCGGTCTGCGGCGATCTGCTGCTCGTAGCGGTCGCCGACGGCGAGCAGCATCTCCTTGGTGAAATAGAGGTCGCCGCGCTTCTCGCCGTGGTACTCGAGGATGTTCGTCTCGACGATCGAGTCGACCGGGCAGCTCTCCTCGCAGAAGCCGCAGAAGATGCACTTCGTCAGATCGATGTCGTAGCGCGTCGTGCGGCGGGTGCCGTCCTCGCGCTCGGCCGACTCGATGGTGATCGCCAGCGCCGGGCACACCGCCTCGCACAGCTTGCACGCGATGCAGCGCTCCTCGCCGTTCGGGTAGCGGCGCAGCGCGTGCAGCCCGCGGAAGCGCGGCGACTGCGGCGTCTTCTCCTCGGGATACTGGATGGTGATCTTGCGCGAGAACAGGTACTTGCCCGTGAGCCGCAGCCCGTCGAGCATTTCGCGCAGCATGAAGCTGGAGAGGAAGTCCTTTACGGCAGCCATCTGATTCGAGCTCCTGCGCCGGTCAGTTCCAGATGTTCCAGGGCGTCTGCATCCACACGGCGACGACGACCAGCCAGAACAGCGTGACCGGAATGAAGATCTTCCAACCGAGCCGCATGATCTGGTCGTAGCGGTAGCGCGGGAAGGTCGCGCGGAACCAGATGTACAGCGACACGACGAAGAAGGTCTTGATCCCGAGCCAGATCCAGCCCGGAATCCAGTTGAAGACGACCGAGTCGATCGGCGGCAGCCAGCCGCCCAGGAACATGATCGACGCCACCGCCGACAGCAGGATCATGTTCGCGTACTCGGCGAGGAAGAAGACCGCGAAGCCCATCCCCGAGTACTCGACCATGTGCCCGGCGACGATCTCCGACTCGCCCTCGACGACGTCGAACGGGTGGCGGTTCGTCTCGGCCACCGACGAGATGACGTAGACGACGAAGATCGGCAGCAGCGGCAGCCAGTTCCACGACAGGAAATTGATGCCGCGATCGGCGAAGAAGCCGCGGTCCTGGCCGAGCACGATGTCGGTGAGGTTCAGGCTGCCCGAGACCATCAACACGATGACGAGCGCGAAGCCGATGCCGAGCTCGTAGGAGAGCATCTGCGCGGCGGCGCGCATCGCCCCGAGGAACGCGTATTTCGAGTTCGACGCCCAGCCGGCGATGATGACGCCGTAGACCTCGAGCGAGGTGATGGCCAGCAGCAGCAGCAGGCCGGCGTTGACGTTGGCCAGCGCCATCTCGGGCCCGAAGGGAATGACCGCCCAGGCAGCCATCGCCGGCATGATCGTCATCACCGGGCCGAGCAGGTACAGCCCGCGGCTCGCCTGCGTCGGCAGGATGATCTCCTTGAAGATCAGCTTGAACGCGTCGGCGATCGGCTGCAGCAGTCCGCCCGGCCCGACGCGGTTCGGCCCGAGGCGCAGGTGCATGAAGCCGATCAGCTTGCGCTCCCACAGCGTGAGGTAGGCGACCGCGCCGAGCAGCGGCAGCACGAGCAGGATGATCTTCGTCAGGTTCCAGACGACGGGCCAGGCGCCTCCCAGCGTGTCCTCGCCCCAGTTCGTCAGGCCGTTCAGCAGGTTTTCCATGGACGTTCGTTCTTCGTGCTCAACGCGGCCCGCCGGCGGCGAAGCGCTCGACGTGGATCGGCCCGAAGCTCTCGGGCAGCGACGCGGTTTCCGGAAGCGCCGCCGGCACGCGCACGACGCCGTCGGCGAGCGTGTCGTCGGCGACGAGCTCGAGCACGGCCTCGCCGCTGCGCTCGCCGCGCGTCTGGCGCAGCAGCACCTGCTCGCCCGCCTGCAGGCCGAGCCGCGCGATGGTCGCGGCGTTCATCCGCGCACGCGGCGCGAGCAGCGCGTCGTTCGTCTGCTGCAGGCTGGGAGCGCGGCGCACGACCGGGTCGGCCGCATAGATCGGCACTTCGGCGAGGCGCTCGAGCGCGCCGTTCGCCGCGCCGGCGGCGTCGGCTCCCTTCGACGTTGCAGCCTCGGCGTCGGGCGATTCGCGCAGGGCGTTGTCGAGCCGCGCGGCGACCTCGGTGGCCAGCGCCGCCTCGCGCACCTGCTCGGGGCTGTCGGCGTCGAAGCCGTCGAGCTCGAGCAGGTTGCCCAGCACGCGCAGCACCTTCCAGGCGGGGCGCGCGTCGCCCAGCGGCGGCACGACGCCGTTGAAAGACTGCACGCGTCCCTCGGCGTTGACGAAGGTCCCCGAGGTCTCGGTGAACGGCGTGATCGGCAGCAGGCAGTCGGCCAGCTCCATCAACTCCGGCGAGCGATACGCCGAGAGCGCGATCACCGACTCGGCCTTCGCCAGCGCGTCGGTGGCGATCGCCGGACGCGAGACGTCGAGCGCCGGCTCGACGTTCATCAGCAGATACAGCTTGCGCGGCTGCTCGAACATCGCCGCCGCGTTCAGGCCGCCGTTGCCGGGCACCGCGCCGGCGAGATAGCCGCCGACGGCGTTCGCCGAGTCGCCGATCACGCCAAAGCGCGCCGAGGCCGCTTCGGCGATCGCGCCCGCGAGCGACAAGATGCGCGTGTATTCGGGGTGGTGCACCGCCTCGTCGCCGACGAGGACGGCGCGCTTCTCGCCGCTGCGCAGCGACGCGGCGATCGCGCGAGCGGCATCGGACACCGCCCCGCCCGGTTGGCCGTCGGCGCCTGCGGGGGAATCCGTCTCGCGCAGCGCGGCGAGCACCTCGCCCAGCGCCTGCGTCCAGCGCGACGGCGCGACGACGAGCCGGCTCGCGACCGGCATCAGCAGGTCGTCGTCCGCGGCGTGCAGCACCGAGACCTGCGCGCCCTCCTTGGCCGCCTTGCGCACGCGCGCGGCGAACAGCGGATGGTCCTTGCGCAGCGTCGAGCCGACGAGCAGCACCCGGTCGAGCGACTCGACGTCGGCCACCGGCATGCCGAGCCACGGCACGCCGGCGCGCCGTGCGTCGGCGGCGAAATCGACCTGACGGGTGCGGAAATCGACGTTCTCGCTACCCAGGCCGCGCGCGAGCCGCGCCAGCAGATGCAGCTCCTCGACGGTGCACTGGCCGGAGCCGAGCGCCGCGATCGACTGCGCGCCGTGCTCGCCGCGCACCGCCCGAATGGCGTGCGCCGCATACTCGAGCGCCGTCGGCCAGTCGACGACGCGCCATTCGCCTTCCTGGCGGATCATCGGCTCGCCGAGCCGCTCGTCGCTCGCGAGCGCCTCGTAGGAGAAGCGGTCGCGGTCGGACAGCCAGCACTCGTTGACCGCCTCGTTCTCCAGCGGCAGCACGCGCATGACGCGGTTGCCGCGCACCTGCACGATGAGGTTCGAGCCGAGCGAGTCGTGCGGCGAGACCGACTTGCGCCGCGCCAGCTCCCAGTTGCGCGCGGTGAAGCGGAACGGCTTGCTCAGCAGCGCGCCGACCGGGCAGACGTCGATCATGTTGCCCGACAGCTCGGAGTCGACCGCGCTCCCGACGAAGGAGAGGATCTCGGAGTGCTCGCCCCGGTTGGCCATGCCGAGCTCCTGCACGCCGCCGATCTCGATGCCGAAGCGCACGCAGCGGGTGCAGTGGATGCAGCGCGACATCTCCTGGGCCGAGATCAGCGGGCCCATCGGCTTGGGCGTGACGACGCGCTTGCGCTCCTTGAACTGCGAGGCCGAGTACCCGTAGCCGACGGAGAGGTCCTGCAACTGGCACTCGCCGCCCTTGTCGCACACCGGGCAGTCGAGCGGATGGTTGATCAGCAGGAACTCGAGCACGCTCTTCTGCGCGCGCAGCGCCATGTCCGAGCGCGTGAGCACCTTCATGCCGTTGGTCACCGGCGTCGCGCACGCGGGCAGCGGCTTGTGCGCCTTCTCGACCTCGACCAGGCACATGCGGCAGTTCGCCGCGATCGACAGCTGCTTGTGATAGCAGAAGTGCGGGATGTAGATGTCGAGCTCGTTCGCAGCATGCATCACCATGCTGCCCTCGGGCACCTCGACCTCGCGGCCGTCGATCTCCAGCTTGACCATCTCGATTCCGGTTCGTTGCGCCGCTTCGCGCCTCAGATGTACGTGGGCACCACGCAGCTCTTGTGCTCGACGTGGTGTGCGAACTCGTCGCGGTAGTGCTTGAGGAACGCGCGCACCGGCATCGCCGCCGCATCGCCGAGCGCGCAGATCGTGCGACCCTGGATGTTGTAGGCGATGCGGTCGAGCTCGTCGAGGTCCTCCATCGTGCCCTCGCCGTGCTCGATGCGGTGCACGATGCGCCACAGCCAGCCGGTCCCCTCGCGGCACGGCGTGCACTGGCCGCACGACTCCTCGTAGTAGAAATACGAAAGGCGCAGCAGCGACTTCACCGCGCAGCGCGTCTCGTCCATCACGATGACCGCCCCCGAGCCCAGCATCGACCCGGCCTTCACGATCGAGTCGTAGTCCATGTCGGTGGCCATCATCACGTCGCCCGGCAGCACGGGCATCGACGAGCCGCCGGGGATCACCATCTTGAGCTTGCGGCCCCCGCGCATGCCCCCGGCGAGCTCGAGCAGCTTCGCGAACGGGGTCCCCATCGGCACCTCGTAGTTGCCCGGGTGCTCGACGTCGCCGGACATCGAGAAGATCTTCGTGCCGCCGTTGTTCGGGCGGCCGACCTCGAGGTATTTCTGCCCGCCGTGGCGGATGATCCACGGCACCGCCGCGAGCGTCTCGGTGTTGTTGATCGTCGTCGGCTTGCCGTACAGGCCGTGGCTCGCCGGGAACGGCGGCTTGAAGCGCGGCCAGCCCTTCTTGCCCTCGAGCGACTCGAGCAGCGCGGTTTCCTCGCCGCAGATGTAGGCGCCGTAGCCGTGGACCGCGTACAGCTGGAAGGAGAAGTCGCTGCCGAGGATGCGCTCGCCGAGGTAGCCCGCGGCACGCGCTTCCTCCAGCGCCTCCTCGAAACGCTCGTAGGTGTCCCAGATCTCGCCGTGGATGTAGTTGTAGCCAACGGCGATGCCCATCGCGTAGGCCGCGATCGCCATCCCCTCGATGACGATGTGCGGGTTGTAGCGGAGGATGTCGCGGTCCTTGAAGGTGCCCGGCTCGCCCTCGTCGGAGTTGCACACGAGGTATTTCGGACCGGGATGCTGGCGCGGCATGAAGCTCCACTTCAGCCCGGTCGGGAAGCCCGCCCCGCCGCGCCCGCGCAGCCCCGAGGCCTTCACCTCGGCGATCACCTGCTCCGGGGTCATCCCTTCACGCAGGATCTTGCGCAACGCCTGGTAGCCGTCGCGCGCCTCGTAGTCCTTCAGCCGCCAGCCGTCGGGCGAGACGAGCCCGGCGTAGATCTGCGGCTCGATGTGGCGCCCATGAAAGCAGGTGGAGACCGCGCGGGTGTCGATCAGCAGATCCTTAGCGCCCATCGCCGCCTCCCTGCGCAGCGCCCGCCGGCGAAGCGCCGGCGCCGGCCGCCTGCGCGCGCAGCTCGTCGAGCAGCGCGTCGAGCTCGGCATTGCCCATGAAGCTGCACATGCGCTTGTTGTTCACCAGCAGCACCGGTGCGTCGCCGCACGAGCCCAGGCACTCGCTCTCCATCAGCGTGAACAGGCCGTCCGCCGTCGTCTCGCCGAAGTCGATGCCGAGACGCTGCTTCAGGTACTCCGCGGCCTTGGTGCCGTCGCGCAGCGCGCACGGCAGGTTCGTGCAGACCGACAGCTTGTAGCGGCCGACCGGCTTCGTGTTGAACAGCGTGTAGAAGCTCGCCACCTCGTAGATCGCGATCGGCGGCAGGCCGAGGTAGCGTGCGACGTCCTCGATCGCCTCCCGCGGTACCCAGCCGATCTCGTCCTGCGCGATCGCGAGCGCCGCGATCGCCGCCGAGCGCTTGTGCTCGGGCGGATATTTCGTGAGCTCGCGATCGATGCGCGCGTAGGCCTCGTCGCTGAGCAGTCGTCTGGCTTGGGAAACGGCGTTCATGTTCGTGGAGGACCGGTGAGTGCTCGGGCGGGTCAGCGGTCGATCTCGCCGAAGACGATGTCGAGCGTGCCCATCATCGTGGTGACGTCGCTGAGCATGTGGCCGCGCACCAGCTCGTCCATCGCGGCCAGGTGCGCGAAGCCCGCGGCGCGAATCTTCATCCGGTACGGCTTGTTCGCCCCGTCGGAGATCAAATAGATGCCGAACTCGCCCTTCGGGTGCTCGACGGCGGCATAGGCCTCGCCTTCGGGCACGTGCATGCCTTCGGTGAAGAGCTTGAAGTGGTGGATCAGCTCCTCCATGCCGCTCTTCATCGCCACCCGCGGCGGCGGAGCGACCTTGTAGTTGTCGACGATGACCGGGCCGGGATTGTTGCGCAGCCACTCGATGCACTGGCGGATGATGCGGTTGCTCTCGCGCATCTCCTGCACGCGCACCAGGTAGCGGTCGTAGCAGTCGCCGTTGGTGCCGATGGGAATGTCGAAGTCGACGAGGTCGTACACCTCGTACGGCTGCATCTTGCGCAGGTCCCAGGCGACGCCCGACCCGCGCAGCATCGGCCCGGTGAAGCCGAGCGCCTTCGCGCGGTCGGGATCGACGACCCCGACGCCGACCAGGCGCTGCTTCCAGATCCGGTTGTCGGTGAGCAGCGTTTCGTACTCGTCGACGTAGCCCGGGAAGCGGTTGGTGAAGGCCTCGATGAAATCGAGCACCGAGCCCTCGCGGTCGCGGTTCAGCTCGCGCACCGCGGCTTCGTTGCGGAATTTCGTCGGCCGGTACTTCGGCATCGTGTCGGGCAGGTCGCGGTAGACGCCGCCCGGGCGGTAGTACGCGGCGTGCATGCGGGCGCCCGACACCGCCTCGTAGACGTCCATCAGGTCTTCGCGCTCGCGGAACGCGTACAGGAACACCGCCATCGCGCCGACGTCGAGCGCGTGCGCGCCGATCCACAGCAGGTGGTTCAGGATGCGCGTGATCTCGTCGAACATCACGCGGATGAACTGCGCGCGCAGCGGCACCTCGATGCCCAGCAGCTTCTCGACCGCCATCACGTACGCGTGCTCGTTGCACATCATCGACACGTAGTCGAGTCGATCCATGTACGGGACGTTCTGCAGGTACGTGCGCGTCTCGGCGAGCTTCTCGGTGGCCCGGTGCAGCAGTCCGATGTGCGGATCGGCGCGCTGCACGATCTCGCCGTCGAGCTCGAGCACCAACCGCAGCACCCCGTGCGCCGCCGGATGCTGCGGTCCGAAATTGAGCGTGTAATTCTTGATGTCCGCCACGACGCCTACTCCACCACCGAAGCCGGTTCACGGCTCGCTACACGCTCGATTTCGACGAAGGCTGACGTCCGCGCAGCGGACGTCAAGGCGGGCGAGGCCCGCCGGCCGAAGCCAGAATTCAGCACGCGCACGGAGACGTCACCCACGGCCCCGCCCCTCGTACGCCGGCCCGTACCCCTCCTCGCGGATCACCCGCTGCACCAGCTCGCGCGGCGGGATCGTGACCGGCTGGTAGATCACGCGCTGCTGCTCGGGGTCGTAGCGCATCTCCACGTAGCCGCTGACCGGGAAGTCCTTGCGGAACGGATGCCCGACGAAACCGTAGTCGGTGAGGATGCGACGCAGATCGGGATGCCCCTCGAAGACGATGCCGAACAGGTCGAAGACCTCGCGCTCGAACCAGTCGGCGACGGGCCAGACGTCGGTGACCGATGCGATGACCGGAAACTCGTCGTCGGCGCAGAAGGCGCGAACACGAACGCGATGGTTCAGCTCGACCGACAGCAAGTGCAGCACGACCGCGAAGCGCCGGCCCGACCAGCCGCCTTCGCGGTAGGTGGCGTAGTCGACGCCGCACAGGTCGACCATCGTGTCGAAGCGCAGGCGCGGATCGTCGCGCAGGCGCAGCGCGACCTCGGCGTTCCGCGCCGGATCGATCTCGATCGTGACCTCGCCCAGGCGGACGACGAGATCGCGCAATGCGTCGCCGAGCGCTTCGCGCAGCGCATTCTCGAGCGCCTGCAGGGCGGTGACGGGTGCGACGGTCTCGGGCATTGGCGGTTGGGGTGGACGGGAAGGGGGCGAGACGGGCATCGAGGAGAGTCAGCGGGCGATCGTGCTCGTGCGTCGGATCTTTTCCTGCAACTGGATGATTCCGTAGATCAGCGCCTCCGCCGTGGGCGGGCAGCCCGGTACGTAGATGTCGACGGGAACGATCCGATCGCAGCCGCGCACGACCGAGTACGAATAGTGGTAGTAGCCGCCTCCGTTGGCGCACGAACCCATCGAGATGACCCAGCGCGGCTCGGGCATCTGGTCGTAGACCTTGCGCAGTGCCGGCGCCATCTTGTTGCACAGCGTGCCGGCGACGATCATGACGTCGGACTGACGCGGACTCGGGCGGAACATCACGCCGAAGCGGTCCAGGTCGTAGCGCCAGGCGCCGGCGTGCATCATCTCGACGGCACAACACGCCAGGCCGAAGGTCATCGGCCACATCGATCCGGTTCGCGTCCAGTTGACGAGCTTGTCGAGCTGCGTCGTGACGAACCCCTGGTTCAGTACTCCTTCGATGCCCATCGCAAGCCCCTCCGGGGCAGAGCGCGGCTACATGCCCGCGCGATCAACCAGAGCGCGGCTACATGCCCGCGCGATCAACCAGAGCGCGGCTACATGCCCGCGCGATCAACTCCTCGCGGCTACATGCCCGCGCGATCAAGACCGCGCGGCCGCATGCCCGCGCGACCACGTCGGCACGGCGCACCGGCCGCCCAATCACGGCACGACGGCGCTTCGACGGCAGGGTCACTCCCAGTCGAGCGCGCCGCGCTTCCATTCGAACAGGAACCCCACGACCAGAATCGCCAGGAAGATCATCATCGACACGAATCCGAAGAAGCCGATTGCGTCGAGCGAAACCGCCCACGGGAACATGAAGGCGATCTCGAGATCGAAGAGGATGAACAGGATCGCCACGAGGTAGTAGCGAACGTCGAACTTCATGCGGGCGTCTTCGAAAGGCTCGAAGCCGCACTCGTAGGGGGACAGTTTCTCGGGATCGGGGCGGGAAGGACCGAGCAGCTTGCCGATGAGCATCGGACCGACGCCGACGGCAATGCCCACAAGGATGAACAGCAGGACGGGCAGATAATTTTCGAGCATCAAGACATCCTGACTGGTGCCGACGGCGAGACTCGAACTCGCACAGCTTTCGCCACTACCCCCTCAAGATAGCGTGTCTACCAATTCCACCACGTCGGCTCGAATCCAATCGCGAGCAAGCCCGCTATTCTACTTCGGAATGTCGCTCGTTCCAAAATCGCGCGCACCGGAAGAAGCGGGTGCGGGCACGTCCGGCGAGGCGCCCGATGCGCCCGTGGATGCGCCGGAAGACGGCGAAGCGGGAACGTCGCTGCGCGGGACGTCGGTGCCCGGGATGTCGGTGGGTTTCGGCGCCGGTGCGGCCGCCGGCGGCGGGGATTCCATCACGCTCGCGGGCGCTTCGGGCCGGGCCGTGCCGAACATCGCGAGCACGAGCGTGCTGCCGAAGAAGACCACCGCGAGCACCGCCGTGAAGCGGCTCAGGAAGTTCGCCGACCCGCTCGCGCCGAACAGGCTCCCGGAGGCACCGCCCCCGAAAGCGGCGCCCATGTCGGCGCCCTTTCCGTGCTGCAGGAGCACGAGCAGGATCACGCCCAGCGCCGACAGCACCTGCACGACCATCAGCAGATTGACCAACCAGGTCATCGAAAGGCTCCTCGATCGGTGTTCAGCGCGGCGCCGCGGCCCGGCAGATCGCGAGGAAGTCGTCGGCGATCAGCGCCGCGCCCCCGATCAGCCCACCGTCGACGTCAGGCATGGCGAACAGCGCGCCCGCGTTCTCGGGCTTGACGCTGCCGCCGTAGAGGATGCGCGTCGCCTGGCCCTCGCCGCCGAGCGGGGCGAGCCGCGTGCGCAGGAAGCGGTGCGCCTGCTGCGCGATCTCCGGCGACGCAGTGCGACCGGTGCCGATCGCCCACACCGGCTCGTAGGCCAGCACGAAACGCTCGGGCGGGGTCGGCGCGTCGCCCTCGGCATACGCGAGCAGCGCACGCACCAGCGCATCGGTCTGGCGCGCAAGCACGTCCTCGGTTTGGTCGGCCTCGCGCTCGGCGAGCGTCTCGCCTACGCAGGCGATGATGCCCAGTCCCTGTGCCGCCGCCATCGCCACTTTCGCCGCGATCTCGTCGTCGGTCTCGCCGAACAGCTGCCGGCGTTCGGAATGACCGACGATGACCCAGCGGCAGCCGAGGTCGGCGAGCATCGACGCGGAGACCTCCCCGGTGTACGCGCCGCTCGGCTTCGAGCAGACGTTCTGTCCGCCCCACGCGACCGCGCTCTGGCGCAGCAGCTTGGCCGCCTGCGCGAGGTAGGGAAACGACGGGCACACGACGACCTCGACCGAGTCGAGCGGATCGCGCTCGAGCCCCGCGCGCAGCTCGCGCAGCAGGTGCTCGTTGAACACCGTGTCGCCGTTCATCTTCCAGTTCCCGGCGACGAGCGGCTTTCGTGTCTTCATGCGATGTGCGGCGTGCGATGCGAAAGAAAACCCGCCATTCTACGCGAAGCGGGTTGCGTCCCGCTTCAGCGCCGACGCGGCGAACGCTCGGGCACGTCGAATTCGTCGTCGGCCTCCTCGTCGGCCTCGTCGTCGGCCTCCTCGTCGGCCTCGTCGTAGTCGTAGTCGTCCTCGTCGTCGCCCGCCGGGTCGCGGTCGGTCCAGGCACGGCGACGAAACGGCGTGACCTCGCCCTTGCGCCAGCGCCACAGCCACAGCGCCCAGCCGGAGACGCCATAGAGCAGGAACAGCCCGAAGAGCACCGACGGCGGATCGGAGGAGACCAGGACGAAGAGCATCACCACGCCGATCACGAAAATGAACGGCACGCTGCGGCGCAGGTCGATGTCCTTGAAACTGTAGAACGGAACGTTCGACACCATCGTGATGCCGGCGTAGACGGTGAGCACGAACGACAGCCAGGCGAGATCCTCGCCGCTCACGGAGATCCACTTCGACTCGCGCAGGTCGGTGACGATCCACACCAGACCGGCCACCAGTGCAGCGGCCGCGGGGCTGGGCAATCCCTGGAAGAAGCGCTTGTCGACGACGCCGATGTTGGTGTTGAAGCGCGCCAGCCGCAGCGCGGCGCCCGCCACGTAGACGAAGGCGGCGAGCCAGCCCCACTTGCCCAGTCCGCGCAGCGACCACTCGTAGATGACGAGCGCGGGCGCGGCGCCGAACGAGACCATGTCCGACAGGCTGTCGTACTGCTCGCCGAACGCGCTCTGCGTGTTCGTCATCCGCGCGACGCGGCCGTCGAGGCTGTCGAGCACCATCGCGATGAAGATCGCGATCGCCGCGGCCTCGTAGCGCAGGTTCATCGCCTGCACGATCGCGTAGAAGCCGCAGAACAGCGACGCCGTCGTGAACGCGTTCGGCAGCAGGTAGATGCGCCGCGACCGGCGCGGGGCGAGGCCCTCGCCGCTGCGCTCGTCAGGCACGGCTGCCCTGCTCCGCCGTGGCGCGCGGCTCGGACGCGGGCCGGGCGCGCGCGAGGCCCGTTCCGGCGTCGGCCTCCGTCGGCAGCTCCGCGAGCGCGCTCGCCGTCGCGTGCACCTTCTCGCCCACGCCGACGAACAGGCGCGCGTCCGGCGAAAGATAGACGTCGACGCGCGAGCCGAAGCGGATGAAGCCGAAGCGCTGCCCGCGATGCAGCACGTCGCCCGGCCGGACGTAGCACAGGATGCGCCGCGCGATGAGCCCGGCGACCTGCACGCAGGTCACCAGCGCGCCGTCGTCGGTCCGGATGAGCAGCGCATTGCGCTCGTTGTGCTCGGAGGCCTTGTCGAGATCGGCGTTGACGAACCGACCCGGGAAATACTCGACCCGCTCGACGCGCCCGTCGACCGGCGAGCGGTTCGAGTGCACGTTGAAGACGTTCATGAAGACCGAGATCCGCATCGCCTGCCGGCCCCCCGCGTACGGGTCGCGCACGGTCTCGATCGAGATCACGCGCCCGTCGGCCGGGGCGAGCACGAGGCGCTCGCCCTCGGGTGCGTCGCGCGGCGGGTCGCGAAAGAACTGCAGGACGAAGAGCGCAATCAGCCAGAACGGCACCGACCACCAGCCGCCGACGAACGTGAGCACGATCGCGACGGTGAAGGCCAGCGCGATGTACGGCCAGCCTTCGCGAGCGACGATCGGATGCGGATAGCGGATGCGACTCACGCGTCGGAGGTGGTGGCGGGCGAAATCTTCGTCAGTTCCGCGACTTGTCGACCAGCTTGTTCGCCTTGATCCACGGCATCATCGCACGCAGCTTCTCGCCGACCTGCTCGATCGGGTGCTCGGCGAGCATGCGGCGGCGCGACAGCAGCGTCGGGGCGCCCGCGCGGTTCTCGAGAATGAACTGCTTGGCGTACTCGCCGCTCTGGATCCGCTCGAGCGCCGCCTTCATCGCCTTCTTCGTCTCGGCGGTGACGATCGTCGGGCCGGTGACGTACTCGCCGAACTCGGCGTTGTTCGAGATCGAGTAGTTCATGTTGGCCAGGCCGCCCTCGTAGATGAGGTCGACGATCAGCTTGAGCTCGTGCAGGCACTCGAAATACGCCATCTCGGGCGCGTAGCCGGCTTCCACCAGCGTCTCGAAGCCGGCCTTGATCAGGTCGACCGTTCCGCCGCACAGCACCGTCTGCTCGCCGAAGAGATCGGTCTCGGTCTCCTCGCGGAAGTTCGTCTCGATGATGCCGGCGCGTCCGCCGCCGATCGCCGCCGCGTACGAAAGCGCGGTGTCGCGTGCGATGCCGGAGCGGTCCTGGTGCACGGCGACCAGCATCGGCACGCCGCCGCCGGCGGCGTACGTGGAACGCACCGTATGGCCCGGCGCCTTCGGCGCGATCATCACGACGTCGAGATCGTCGCGCGGAACGACCTGCCCGTAATGGATGTTGAAGCCGTGCGCGAAGGCGAGCGTGGCGCCCTGCTTCACGTGCGGCTCGATCTCGTTGGCCCAGACGCTGGCGATGTGCTCGTCGGGCATCAGCAGCATGACGAAATCGGCGTCCTTCACC
>DATGRE010000023.1:0-3016 GCA_035303885.1 Zeimonas sp.
CAAGGGCCTGAAGATGCGCACGATGGAGAACAAGGTGCACCTCGAGGGGTACAAGACCTTCGGCATCCTGCCGACGCCGATGGCCTGGCCCGAGGTGTTCACGGCGCTGCAGCAGCACACGGTCGACGGGCAGGAGAACCCGATCCCGGTGATTCTCGCGGCGAAGTTCTCGCAGGTGCAGAAGCACCTGTCGATGACCGGACACGTCTACAGCCCGGCGCTGCTGCTGCTCTCGCCGAAGGTGTGGAGCGGGCTGAACGAGGCCGACCGCAAGATCTTCGTCGAAGCGGCGAGGACGGCGTCCGCCGCGCAGCGCAAGAAGGTCAACGACGACGAGGCCAGCGGCGTCGCCGAGCTGCGCCGGCAGGGTATGGAGGTCGTCGAGAAGGTCGACGGCGAAGCCTTCCGCAAGGCGATCGCGCCCGCGTACCAGCAGTTCGCGAAGGAGTTCGGCGCCGACCGCATCGCGGCGATCCAGGCGGTGAAGTGACCGCTCCCGGCGCGCGCCGCCGCGGCTTGGCCCCGCTACGCCGCGGCTCGCATCCCGGCTGACGCGGGTCTTCCGCGGTGCGCACGCTCGTCCTGCGGATCGATCGCTGGCTCGATCCGATCGTCTTCGGACTCGCCTGCACGCTGCTGGCGATCGTTTCGTGCATCGGCCTGTACCAGGTCGTCGCGCGATTCGTCCTCGAGCAGCCGTCGATATGGTCCGAGGAGGTGGTGCGCCGGCTGCTGATCTGGATGGTGATGCTGGGCGTCGCGGCCGCGTTCCGGCGCGGCGCGCAGATCTCGGTGGACGTGCTCGCGCGCGTGGCGCGCGGGCGCCGCTGGGAGCGCTGGCTGCGTGCGGCGATCGCGACGGTCACGCTCGCCTTCCTCGCCGTGCTCGCCTGGTTCGGCTTCGACCTCGCGTGGCGGATCCGCTTCCAGACGTCTCCCAGCCTCGAGATCTCGATGGCGTGGGCGTATCTCGCGATTCCCGTCGGCGCCGTGCTGAGCATGTTCGCGGTGGTCGCGAATCTGCTCGATCCGCAGCATCGCGAGCTGGAGACGGCGACGTAGTGCCCCACCGCGCGGATCTCGTGCCGGCTGCATCGGGCGTGCCGAGCGTAACGACGCGTTCCGCCCCCCGCGCCACGCATTCCGGGGTCGCGCGATGACCTTCGCGATGATCGTCACGATGTTGCTGTGCTTCGTGCTCAGCCTGTCGGTGGCGGTCTCGATCGGCGTGGAGAGCATCGTCGGGATGGTGATCACCGATCCCGACAAGCTGGTGACGGTGCCGAAGGAGATGTTCACGGCGATCGACAAGTTCCCGCTCGCCGCCGTGCCGTTCTTCATCCTCGCCGGCAACCTGATGGACACCGGCGGCATCTCGCGCCGGCTGGTCGAGTTCGCGAAGTCGATCGTCGGCGGCGTGCAGGGCGGGCTGCCGATGACCTGCGTGCTGACCTGCATGCTGTTCGCGGCGGTGTCGGGCTCGTCGGTGGCGACCACCTTCGCGATCGGCGCGATCCTGATCCCGGCGCTCGTGCGGCACGGCTATCCGCGCAATTACGCCGCGGCCCTGCAGGCCACCAGCGCGGAGCTCGGCGTCGTCATCCCGCCGTCGATCCCGATGATCCTGTACGGCGTCTCCGCCGAGGTGTCGATCGGCGAGCTCTTCATCGCCGGCTTCGGCCCGGGGGTGCTGATCGGCGGCGCGCTGATGGTCTTCGTCTACTGGCAGTGTCGGCGCAACGGCTGGGGCCTCGACGACGGCAAGGATCGGCTGGGCGTGTTCGCGGCGCTGCGCCGTGCGGCGTGGGCGCTGCTGATGCCGGTGATCATCCTCGGCGGCATCTACGGCGGCTGGTTCACGCCGACCGAGGCGTCGGTCGTCGCGGTGTTCTATGCGCTGGTCGTCGGACTGTTCATCTATCGCGAGACACGCCCGCGCGACGTCGTCGAGGTGCTCAAGCGCTCGGTCATCAGCAGCGCGGTGATCATGTTCATCATCGCCAACGCGGGGTTGTTCGCGTTCCTGCTCACGCGCGCCGGCGTGCCCGACGCGATCGGGCGCCATCTCACCGAGGTGCTCGATTCGCCAGTGCTGTTCCTGCTCGGCGTGAACGTGGCGCTCTTCGTCATCGCGATGTTCATCGAGACCTCGGCGTCGATCATCGTGCTCGCGCCGATCCTCGCGCCGGTCGCGCTGCACTTCGGCGTCGACCCGGTGCACTTCGGCGTGATCATGATCGTCAATCTCGCGCTCGGGATGATCACGCCGCCCTTCGGCGTGAACCTGTTCGCCGCCTGCGCGGTGGCGAAGCTCCCGGTCGAGGCGATCGTGCGCCGGCTCGCGCCTTTCGTGCTCGTCGTGCTCGCGTGCCTGCTGGTGATCAGCTACGTGCCGTCGCTGTCGCTGGCGCTGCGCGATCTGGTGTATGCGCCGCTGCCGGCTGGGCCGGCGATTGGGCCCTCGATCGGACCGCAGTAGCGGCGCCTCGCGCGCGTGGGGCCGGGAGCGCCTCGGCTCGAGCAGCGGCAGGCGCCGGCTTTTCGCGGACCGTGCCGACCCGGTTCAGCCCTCCGCTTCCTGGAACACCTCGCGCGCGATCCGGAAGCTGTCGATCGCCGCCGGCACGCCGCAATAGATCGCGGCCTGCAGGAACACCTCGGCGATTTCCTCCTTCGTCACGCCGTTGTTCAGCGCACCGCGCACGTGCAACCGAATTTCGTGCGGCCGATTCAACGCCGTGAGCATCGCGAGATTCAGCAGGCTGCGCGTCTTGCGCTCCAGCCCGGGCCGGTTCCAGATCTCGCCCCAGCAGTACTGCGTCACCAGCTCCTGCATCGGGCGGTTGAAGTCGTCCGCCGACTGGATCGACGCGTCGACGTACTCCGCGCCCAGCACCTCGCGACGCACCTTCAGCCCGCGTTCGAACAGCTCCTTGTCCATAAGTTCCTCCTGAAAATCGATCGGTACGCCTGCGACCAACTCTGCGGGTGCCGCCGGGCTTGGCGCAATGGGCGC
>DATGRE010000024.1:0-23331 GCA_035303885.1 Zeimonas sp.
CCCGATGTCCGCCTACCTGACGCTGGCCGGTGCACCGGCCCTGTCCGCGTTCCGCCTCGCCCGGCTGCTCGATCGCCTGCAGGCGATCGACGCGCGTGCGGGCGCCGTGCATGCACGCTTCGTCTACCTCGTCGGCTTCGACGAAGAACCGACGCCGGATGCGCGTGCGCGGCTCGTCGAGCTGCTGGAGGCGTTGCCCGAGCCGCCGCCGGATGCCGGCCAGCCGCTGTGGGCGGTTCCGCGCATCGGCACCGTCTCGCCGTGGGCGAGCAAGGCGACCGACATCGCGCATCGTTGCGGCTTCGAAGGCGTGTGCCGAATCGAGCGCGGCATCGAGTACCGGATCGAGCCGCGCGCGAAGCTCGGCGGGCTCGTGCGTGGCGGCGGGCTCGATGACGATGCGCTCGTGCGTCTGGGTGCCGTGCTGCACGACCGGATGACCGAGAGCCTGCTGCTCTCGCCGCCCGATCCGCGCGAGTTGTTCGCTTCGCTGCCGGGTCGGCCGATGCGGCACGTGCCGTTGCTGCGCGACGGGCGCGAGGCGCTCGAGCGCGCCGACCGCGAGCTGGGCCTGGCGCTGTCCGACGACGAGATCGACTACCTGCGCGATGCCTTCGTCGCCGCCGGGCGCGATCCGACCGACGTCGAGCTGATGATGTTCGCGCAGGCGAACTCCGAGCACTGCCGCCACAAGATCTTCAACGCGAGCTGGACACTCGACGGCGAGCGGCGCGACGAGACGCTGTTCGGAATGATCCGCAGCACGCACGCGGCGAATCCGAAGGGGACCGTCGTCGCCTACGCCGACAACGCGGCGATCCTCGAGGGTGGGCCGGCGCGGCGCTTCCACCCCGACGCGACGGCCAACGGGCGCTACGTATCCGGCGAGCGGACCACGCACGCGCTGCTGAAGGTCGAGACGCACAACCATCCGACGGCGATCTCGCCGTTTCCGGGCGCCGCTACCGGCGCGGGCGGCGAGATCCGCGACGAGGGCGCCACCGGTCGCGGCGCCAAGCCGAAATTCGGCCTGACCGGCTTTACCGTGTCGAACCTGCGCATCGACGGCTTCGTGCAGCCCTGGGAGATGGGCGGACCGGGCGTGCCCGAGCGCATCGCCTCGCCGCTGCAGATCATGCTCGAGGGGCCGATCGGCGGCGCATCGTTCAACAACGAGTTCGGCCGGCCGAACGTGCTCGGCTATTTCCGCACCTATGAGCAGGCGGTCGAAGGCGTCGTGCGCGGCTACCACAAGCCGATCATGATCGCCGGCGGCGTCGGCGCGATCGACGATGCGCTCACGCACAAGCTCGACCTGCCGCCCGGCACGCTGCTGATCCAGCTCGGCGGACCCGGCATGCGCATCGGCCTGGGCGGCGGCGCCGCCTCGAGCATGGGCGCCGGCACGAACACGGCCGAGCTCGATTTCGATTCCGTGCAGCGCGGCAACGCCGAGATGCAGCGCCGTGCCCAGGAGGTGCTCGACCGCTGCTGGGAGCTGTACGAGCGCAACCCGATCCTGTCGCTGCACGACGTGGGCGCGGGCGGCCTGTCGAACGCCTTTCCCGAGCTCGTGCACGGCGCGGGGCGCGGGGCGCGCTTCGATCTTCGCAAGGTGCCGCTGGAGGCGTCGGGGCTGTCGCCCGCCGAGATCTGGTCGAACGAGTCGCAGGAGCGATACGTGCTCGCGATCGCGCCCGACTCGCTCGAGTTTTTCGATCACCTGTGCCGTCGCGAGCGCTGCCCGTACGCGGTCGTCGGCACCGTTTCGGACGACCGGCAGCTCGTCGTCGAGGCGGCCGCCGATCCCGCGGCGGGCGACGACGCCGCGACCACGCTCGCCGTCGACATGCCGATCGACGTGCTGCTCGGCAAGCCGCCGCGCATGCACCGCGAGGGACGCCGACGCGCCCGCAGGCTCGCGCCGCTCGAGCTCGCCGGCATCGCGCTCGAGGAAGCCGTCGAGCGCGTGCTGCGCATGCCGGCGGTGGCGAGCAAGGCCTTCCTCGTGACGATCGGCGACCGTACGGTGGGCGGGCTGTGCTCGCGCGACCCGATGGTCGGACCCTGGCAGGTGCCGGTGGCCGATTGCGCGGTCGGCCTCGTCGACTTCGACGGGCATCGCGCCGAGGCGCTCGCGATGGGCGAACGCACGCCGCTCGCCGTCGTCGACCCGCGCGCGGCCTCGCGCATCGCGATCGCCGAGGCGATCACCAACCTGGCCGGCGCGCCCATCGACGCGCTCGACTCGATCAAGCTGTCGGCCAACTGGATGGCCGGCTGCGGCGATCCGGCGGAGGACGCCGACCTGTTCGAGGCGGTCGAGGCGTGTGCCGAGCTGTGCCGCGCGCTCGGCCTGGCGATTCCGGTGGGCAAGGATTCGCTGTCGATGCGCACGCGCTGGCCGGACGGCGAGGTCGTGGCTCCGGTGTCGCTCATCGTCACTTCGTTCGCGCCGGTGCGCGATGCGCGCCGCGTGCTCACGCCGCAGCTCGTGCGCGACGTCGATTCGGTGCTGATCCACGTCGACCTGAGCGCCGGGCGCCAGCGGCTCGGCGGCTCGGCGCTCGCACAGGCCTATGGGCAGGTGGGCGACGTCGTGCCCGATCTCGACGACCCGCAGCGTCTCGCGCGCTTCTTCGCCGCAATCCAGCGGCTGAACGCCGACGGCCAGCTGCTCGCCTATCACGACATCTCCGACGGCGGACTCTTCGCCGCCGTCTGCGAGATGGCCTTCGCCGGCCGCTGCGGCGTCGGACTGAACGTCGACATGCTGACGATCGATCGCCACGCAGCCGACTGGGGCGACTACAAGATTCGGCCCGAGCAGGTCTCGGTGCAGCGCGACGAGCGCACGCTGCAGGCGCTGTTCGCCGAGGAGCCCGGAGCGGTGCTGCAGGTGCGCGCCGAGGCGCGCGACGCCGTGCTCGGCGTGCTGCGCGAGCACGGGCTGTCGACGATGTCGAACGTGATCGGCAAGCCGCATGCGCGCCAGACGATCGACGTCTATCGCGACGGACGCCGCGTCTACCGTCAGTCGCGTGCGGCGTTGCAGCGCCTCTGGAGCGAGACGAGCGGACGGATCGCGTCGATGCGCGACGACCCGGAGTGCGTTGCCGAGGAGTTCGAGCGCATCGGCGACGAGGACGATCCCGGCCTGCACGTCGCGTTGCGCTTCGATCCCGGCGAGGACGTCGCCGCGCCCTTCATCGCGCGCGGCGCGCGTCCGCGCATCGCGATCCTGCGCGAGCAGGGCGTGAACAGCCAGACCGAGATCGCCGCGGCCTTCGACCGTGCCGGCTTCGAGAGCTTCGACGTGCACATGACCGACCTGTTCGCGGGACGGCACCGCCTGGACGACTTCCGCGGACTCGTCGTCTGCGGCGGATTCTCGTTCGGCGACGTGCTCGGGGCAGGCACCGGCTGGGCTCGGTCGATCCTGTTCAACGCGAGGATGGCCGAGCAGTTCTCGCGCTTCTTCCACCGGTCCGACACCTTCACGCTCGGCGTGTGCAACGGCTGCCAGATGCTCTCGCAGCTGAAGTCGATCATTCCCGGTGCGGCCGCCTGGCCGCGCTTCGTGCGCAACCGCTCGGAGCAGTACGAGGCGCGCTTCTCGATGGTCGAGGTGCTCGACTCGCCGTCGGTGCTCCTCCAGGGCATGGCCGGCAGCCGGATGCCGATCGCCGTCGCGCACGGCGAGGGACGGGCGCAGTTCGCTTCCGACGAGCAGCGCGAGCGCGCGCACGCGTCGTTGCGATTCGTCGAGAACGACGGCACGCCGGCCGAACGCTACCCGGCGAACCCGAACGGCTCGCCCGGCGGTCTCACCGGCTTCACCAGCGAGGACGGCCGCGCCACGATCCTGATGCCGCATCCGGAGCGCGTCTTTCGTACGATCCAGATGAGCTGGCGCGACCCGTCGCTCGGCGAGGACTCGCCCTGGATGCGCCTGTTCCGCAACGCCCGCGCCTGGGTGGGCTGACCGTATCTCGCCCGCAGCCGCGGGCACCGATTGGACCGCCCGCGCCAGTGCGGGCACGACACAGAATGCTTTCCGCAGTAAACCTCACGATGCAGTTCGGGGCGAAGCCCTGTTCGAGAACGTCAACGCCAAGTTCGCCGACGGCAACCGCTACGGCCTGATCGGCGCCAACGGTTCGGGCAAGTCGACGCTGATGAAGATCCTCGGCGGCGACCTCGAGCCGACGGGCGGGCAGGCCGTGCTCGAGCCGAACGTGCGCCTCGGGAAGCTGCGCCAGGATCAGTTCGCGTTCGAGGATCACCGCGTGCTCGACGTCGTGCTGATGGGGCACGCCGAGATGTGGGCGGCGATGAGCGAGCGTGACGCGATCTACGCGAATCCCGAGGCGAGCGAGGACGACTACATGCGCGCCGCCGAGCTCGAGGCGAAGTTCGCCGAGTACGGCGGCTACACCGCCGAGGCGCGCGCCGGTGAGCTGCTGCTCGGACTCGACATTCCTACCGGGCAGCACGACGGTCCGATGCGCGAGATCGCGCCCGGATGGAAGCTGCGCGTGCTGCTCGCGCAGGCGCTGTTCTCCGATCCCGACGTGCTGCTGCTCGACGAGCCGACGAACAACCTCGACATCGACACGATCCGCTGGCTCGAGTCGGTGCTGAACGACCGTGATTCGACGATGGTGATCATCTCGCACGATCGCCATTTCCTGAACGCGGTGTGTACACACATGGCCGACCTCGACTACGGCGAGCTGCGCGTCTATCCGGGCAACTACGACGACTACATGCTCGCCTCGGCCCAGGCACGCCAGCGCCTGCTGTCGGCCAACGAGCGTGCGAAGGAGCGCATCGCCGAGCTGCAGGAGTTCGTGCAGCGCTTCGCCGCGAACAAGGCGAGGTCGCGCCAGGCCACGTCGCGCCAGAAGCTGATCGCGAAGATCCGCAGCGAGACGGTGGAGGTGAAGCCGTCGTCGCGCCAGAGCCCGTACATCCGCTTCGAGCAGGCCAAGCCGATGCACCGCCAGGCGCTCGAGGTCGAGAATCTCGGCTTCCGCTATCCGGGCGCTGACGCGCCGGTGTTCTCCGGCTTCTCGACGATCTTCGATGCGGGCGATCGCGTCGCCATCGTCGGCCCCAACGGCGCCGGCAAGACGACGCTGCTGCGCGCGATGCTCGGCGCCGAGCGCGGCGGGGTGGCGCCGGGCGGCGGACCGACGCCCGAAGGGGGCGGCCTCGCGCCCACCGAAGGCGAGGCGCGCTGGTCGGAGAACGCCGACGTCGGCTACATGGCGCAGGACGTGCATCCCGATTTCGAGTCCGACCGCACGCTCACCGAGTGGCTGTCGTATTTCACGCAGCCCGGCGACGACGAGCAGACGCTGCGCAGCATCCTCGGGCGCATGCTGTTCTCCGGCGACGAGGTGCGCAAGCCCGTGCGCGTGCTCTCCGGCGGCGAGATGCACCGGATGAGCTTCGGGCGCCTGATGCTCGGCCGGCACAACGTGCTGATGCTCGACGAGCCGACGAACCATCTCGACATGGAGTCGATCGAGTCGCTGCAGTACGCGCTCGAGAAATACGCGGGGACGATCTTCGTCGTCTCGCACGACCGCCAGTTCGTCGACGCGGTCGCCACGCGCGTGCTCGTCGTACGGCCCGGCGGGGAGATCGTCGACTGGCGCGGCGACTACGAGTCGTACCTCGCCAGCCAGGGCATTCAGTAGCCGCCCGCGGCGCGGATCCTCGTTTTCGAAGCGCTTCCCCGATCGGTGTCGGCGCCGGCGCGTGGCGCCTCAGCGGTCGGGCCCGCGCGGCCGGCCCCGGATGCGCCGTGCGGCCGACGCCTGCCGCAGCGCGTTGCGCAGCGCCACCGCCGCCTCGCCGATGTCGGCGCGCTGGTGCAGCAGCACCGAGGTCGCGCCGAGCGCCGGCAGCCCGCGCGGCGAAGGGCGATCGAGCGCGTGCGCACGGCCCACGTCGGCGGGCAGGGCGACGATGCCGAGCCCGCGGCGCGCCGCCTCGATGCACATCGCCAGGCTCGGTGCCTCGAACACGATGCGGTGACGGGCCGCGCTGCCCCGGAGCGCGGCGTCGCTGCGTCGTCGCAGCGCACTGCCGCGCGGCGGCGCGATCACCGGCCACGGGGCGCTTTCGCTGGCGGGCATCGCGCGGCCGTACCAGAGCAGCCGCTCGCGCGAGACGACGGTGGCGCCGGCGGTCGCCGAGTCGCCGTGCTCGAGCAGCAGCTCGAAGCCGCCGCGCGCGAAGGCTTCGTGCAGCGCCTCGTTCTCGTCGATGCGCAGCTGCAACTCCACCTGCGGCCACGCGTGCGCGAAATCGCGCACCGTCTCGATCAGGCCGAGCCCGAGCGCCACCGATTCGTCGGCACCCAGGCGCACCTCGCCGGACAGCGCCGGCGCGTCCATGCGCGTCAGCACGATCGCCTGCAGCCGCAGCAGCTCGCGCGCGATCGGCAGCAGCCGCAGCGCGGTTTCCGTGGGTTCGACCGAACGCGTCGTGCGTTCGAGCAGCGTCGCACCGACCAGCTTCTCGAGACGCCGGATCTGCAGGCTGACCGCCGGCTGCGTGGTGCCGAGCTCGCGCGCCGCCCGCGAGAAGCTGCGCGTATCGACGACGGCGAGCAGCGCGCGCAGGAGCGAAGCGGGCAGGTCTTTCATCGTCGCGGGAAGGGCTCGCTGCGAGAAGAAGGGCCGAGGGGATCGTCTTGCGCGAGTGTAGCTCGCCGCGCGCCGCACGCCGGATTCATTGCGTCCGGTGATCGATGATCGAGTCCATGCGGGCGAGCCCAGGCCGCGCGGCGGTCAACCGGCCGCGCGCATCCGGCGTCGCAGGAAACGCGCGGGGTCGATCGCCCGAAGGAGGTCCGACTCCACCGGTGCGGGCGAGCCGTCGGCAAAGGCGGGCAGGCATGCGCCGGCCAGGCAGGCCCACAGAACACCGCGGGCGCCGAAGCCGAAGGCGCCGAACAGGCCCGGCGTGCGCGGCAGGGGAAGGCGCGCGTCCTTCGACAGGCGGGCCGTATCCGCGTGCGTCGCGGATTCGTCGGGCATCTCGCCGATCGACGCGACGCGGTCGGGGCTGGCCCAGCGCACGCCGATCGAGGCGCTGCGTGCCTCGATCGACCATTGGGCCAGGCGCGCCCGTGCCTGCGCATCGTCGGACGACAGCATCCGCGCCAGGCGGCGCAGGTTGCTCGTGTCGGCCTGCGCGGAGCGTTCGAGCGCGTCGCCCGCCTCGAAGGTCGCGCCGGTCAGGATCCGCTCGCCGGCCGGGGCGGCCCAGGCGAGCCCGCTGATGGCCCGGCGCAGCCCGGGCAGGCAGCTGCGAGGCAGCCACGTGCTCTGGCCGCGCATCGGGCGCAGCGGAATCGACGGGGCGTTCCCGAGCCGTGTCGCGTCGCCGGCGTTGGCGAGCACGACGATCGCCGCGCGCGCGACGCGCTCGCCCCGCGCATCGAAGGCCGTCCAGCCGTCGTCGTCGTGCGTCAATCGCTCGACCTGCACGCCGGTGCGCAGCGAGATCGCGTCGTGCGCGAGCCAGCGCGCGACGAGGGCGTGCGGATCCGCGACGTGGACGCCGGGAAGCCACAGCGCCCCGCGCGGCAGCGCGATGCCCGCGAGCGTCGCCGCCTCGTCGGCGTCGACGTGTCGCACGAACGCCTCGGGGAAGCCGAGCGTGCACAGCATCGCCCGCCGCCGTTCGGCCTGCGCGTCGTCGACGTCGAGCACGAGCTTGCCCTGCGGGACCTCCGGGGCGAGCCGCTCGCGCAGGCCGAGCGCGACGCGCGTCAGGCGGGCGAGCACGTTGTCGTCGACCGACAGATGCAGGTGATCCGCGGCCAGCGGCTGTCCCGAACCGCCGCCGGCGGCGTGCGGAAGCGTCTCGAGCACCTGGACGCTCCAGCCGCGGCGAGCGAAGCCGGCAGCGGCAGCGGCACCGGCGAGTCCGGCGCCGACGACGAGCACGTCGTTCGAGCTCCATTGCGGTGGCGCCTCCGGTGCCGGGGAGCGTCGCCACCGGGGCGCATGGCGGCCGCGCAGCCGATGCCGCTTGCCGGCGTGACCCGCGACGCGTTCGACCTCGAAGCCCGCCTCGGTCAGTGCCTCGCGCACCGCGGAGGCGGCGGTCCAGGTGGCGAACGGTGCGCCGGGGCGCGCGAGCCGGCCGAGCGCGCGCAGCACGCCTTCACTCCAGATCTCCGGGTTGCGGGCGGGCGCGAAGCCGTCGAGGAAGATCGCGTCGGCCGCCATCCGGAGCCTGGGCACGACGCGCGCGGCATCGCCCAGGCACAGCGTGAGGACGACGCCGGCCTCGTCGAAGTCGATCGAATGCAGCCCGGGCAGCGCGAGCGGCCAGCGCTCGCGCAGCCGCCTGGCATCGGCGCCGTCGACGCCCAGAGCCTCGTGGATCCGGGCGAGGTCGTCGCGGGCCAGCGGATGCGCCTCGACGGAGACGAAATGCAGCCGCAGCCCCGCGGGGCGCAGCGCGCGCCACGCCGCGAGCGTTTCGAGGAAGTTCACGCCGGCGCCGAAGCCGAGCTCGAGCACCGCGAAGGGGCGCGCGATCCGTGCGCCGGGCGACTGCAGCGCGCGCCAGCGCTCGGGCAGTGCGCAGCCCTCGACGAAGACTTCGCGCGCCTCGGCGCGCGCGCCGCTGCGGCTGCGGAAGACGTCACGGTACAGCGTGCTGAGCGGAGCGCCGGATTCGTCGAAGACGATCGGCGGATGCGGTTCGATCGGTGCCATGCGCAACGGAGCGAGCGGGAGCGTGCATCGTCGCATGCGCGACGCGTTCGCCCGCGGTGCGGACGCTCCCCGGCGGGATCGACATGGTAAGGTGCTCGACGCGTTCGCGAGGCGCGGGACGGGACGATGATCAGGGCGCATTGGCAGGACCGCATCGAGGTGGCGCTCGGGCTGTGGCTCGTCGCATCGCCCTTCGTGCTCGGTCTGGAGGGCACGCAGTCGGCGGCCTGGGCGGCAATGATCGCCGGCGTGGCGATCGTCACCTTCGCGGTCGACGCGTTCTACTACCCCGAGATCGTCGAGGAATGGGGCAGCCTCGCCACCGGGCTGCTGCTGCTCGTGTCGCCGTGGCTGCTCGGCTACGCGCCGGTGCGCATCGCGATGATCAACGCGGTCGTGTGCGGCCTGGCCATCGCCGTGCTGTCGTTCTCGGAGATGAGCGAGCTGCGACGCGAGCGCGGCGCACGTGCCCCGCGGAGCCGGTCCTGAAGCGCATCGCCCCGACGCACGCGCCCGGTCCGCCGCGCGGCGAGCACCTGCTCGCGGCGCGCATCGGCGGCTGGTTCGACCGCAACGTTCTCGCGCTCGCGCGCGACGTGCGGCTGTCGTACCTGCCGCCGCTGATGGTCTACCTCGCCGCGGGCATCTCCGGGCTCACCGCGATCGTCGGCACCTTCTTCGTCAAGGAATATCTCGGCCTGTCGGCCGAGTTCCTCGCCGCGCTCGGCTTCTGGGCGGGGCTGCCGTGGGCGCTGAAGATGCCGCTCGGCCACCTGGTCGATCTGATCTGGCGCTACAAGGCGGGACTCGTCTGGCTCGGCGCGTCGCTGATCGCGGTGAGCCTGCTCGTGATGATCGGGCTGCTCGCCGATCCGCAGCGCATGACGGCCATCCTGCCGGCCGAATCGTGGTACGTGCTCGCCGCGCTGCTCGCGCCGATCGGCTACGTGACGCAGGACGTCGTCGCCGACGCGATGACGGTCGAGGCGGTTCCGCGCTTCGACGAGCAGGGTGCGCCGCTGCCCGCCGAGCGGGTGCGCGCGATGCACACGACGATGCAGACGCTCGGGCGCGTGGCGATCATCGGCGGGTCGGTACTCGTCGCGCTCGCCAACGTGTTCCTGCTGCGCGACGCGCATCTGCTGCCCGAGGCGCAGAAGATCGACGTCTACGTGCGCGTGCACGTCTATGCGCTCGTCATTCCCGCGGTGTCGGTCGCGGGGGTCGTGCTCGCGTCCTGGCTGCGCCAGCGCGATGCGCGCCGGCTGCGGGCGCAGGGCGTGCCGGCCGACGAGATCCGGCGCCGCCTGCTGGTGCACGTCGAGCGTCCGCCGGTGAACCTGTGGGTGCTCGGCGGCGGGCTGGCGTTCGCACTGCTGTCGCTCGGCGTGGGGATCGGCGACGTGCCGGCCGCGCAGGAGATCGTCTTCGTGGCGTCGATGGCGATCATCGTCACGCTGATGGTGCGGCTCACGCGCGACCTCTCCCCGGCCGCACGCGAGACGCTGCTCGGCACGGCGCTCGTGATCTTCGTGTTCCGTGCGCTGCCCACGGCCGGCGCCGGGCAGACCTGGTGGATGATCGACGAGCTCGGCTTCGACCAGCAGTTCCTGTCGGTGCTCGCCGTCATCGGCAGCGTGCTCACGCTCGCCGGCCTGTTCGTCTTCCGCCGCTTCATGGCCGAGCGGTCGATCTACTACATCGTCGGCGTGCTCACCGTCGTCGCGACGCTGCTGTCGCTGCCGATCGTCGGCATGTTCTACGGATTGCACGAGTGGACCGCGGCGCGAACCGGCGGGGTCGTCGACGCGCGCTTCATCGCGCTGGTCGACACCGCGATCGAGTCGCCGCTCGGGCAGATCGCGATGGTCCCGATGCTCGCGTGGATCGCCCATTCGGCACCCGCGCACCTGAAGGCCACCTATTTCGCGGTGATGGCCTCGTTCACCAATCTCGCATTGTCAGCCTCGCAGCTGTTCACCAAGTACCTGAACGGGCTCTTCCTCGTCACGCGCGAGGTGCGCGACGCGGCGACCGGTGTCGTGCACGTTCCCGCCGACTACAGCCAGCTCGGCGAGCTGATGATCGTCGTGACCGCGATCGGCTTCCTCGTCCCGATGACGACGATCCTGCTCGCGCGCATGATGGGCCTGCGAAGCGCCTGACACCGCATTCCTACCGACCGCCATCCTCGTCGACCATGACACACGTCCTGCACCGCACGCTGAATCGCAGCTTCCCGGTCGCCGTCTCGGGCGAGGGCACCACGCTCGTCGACGCCGAGGGCAAGCGCTATCTCGACGCCTCGGGCGGCGCCGCCGTCTCCTGCCTGGGGCACGGACACCCCGAGGTGCGCGCCGCGATACGCGAGCAGATCGACCGGCTCGAGTACGCGCACACGAGCTTCTTTACCAGCGAGGTCGCCGAGACGCTCGCCGACCTGCTGATCGAGGCCGCACCCGAGGGGATCGACCACGTGTATTTCGTCTCCGGCGGTTCGGAGGCGATCGAGGCGGCACTGAAGATGGCGCGCCAGTACTTCGTCGAGATCGGGCAGCCGCAACGCAGCCGCTTCATCGCGCGCCGCCAGAGCTACCACGGCAACACGCTGGGTGCGCTCGCCGTCGGCGGAAACGAATGGCGCCGCGGCCCGTTCGCGCCGCTGCTCATTGACGTCGTGCATGTCTCGCCGTGCTACGAGTATCGCGAACGGCGCCCCGAAGAGACCGCCGAGGACTACGGGCGGCGGCTCGTCGACGAGCTCGCCGCGCAGATCGACGCGATCGGCGGCGAGAACGTCATCGCCTTCGTCGCCGAGACCGTGGTCGGCGCCACCGCCGGCGCGCTCGAGCCGGTGCCGGGCTATTTCCGCGGCGTGCGCGAGCTGTGCGATCGTCACGGGATCCTGCTGATCCTCGACGAGGTGATGTGCGGCATGGGGCGTACCGGGACGCTGTATGCCTGCGAGCAGGAGAACGTGGTCCCGGACCTGATCACGATCGCCAAGGGGCTCGGAGGCGGCTACCAGCCGATCGGCGCCGTGCTCGTGCAGTCGCGCATCGTCGACGCCTTCTCGCACGGCAGCGGCTTCTTCCGGCACGGCCACACCTACCTCGGCCATCCGGTGGCCTGCGCGGCGGCGCTCGCGGTGCAGCGCGTGATCCGCCGCGACGACCTGCTCGCCGCCTGCCGCCGCCTGGGCGAGGTGCTCGACGCGCGGCTGCGCGAGCGCTTCGGTGCGCATCCGCACGTCGGCGACGTCCGCGGACGCGGACTGTTCCGCGCGATCGAGCTCGTCGCCGACCGTGCGACGAAGGAGCCCTTCGATCCGTCGCAGCGCCTGCATGCGCGCATCAAGCAGGAGGCGATGGCGCGCGGCCTGCTCGTCTATCCGACGGGCGGGACGATCGATGGACGGCGCGGCGACCACGTCCTGCTCGCACCGCCGTTCACGGTGTCGGTGGCCGAGCTCGATGCGATCGTCGAGCGGCTGGGCGAGGCGGTCGACGCATCGATCGGTGCGCCGCACGGCTAGAGCCTGCCTGGCTCGACCGGCCTCCGGCAGGGGGATCGCAGCGTAGCGCAATGCGTGCCAATCGCGTGCCGGCGAGGCATCATGGCGGTGCGCTCGCCGGCCGCGCTCGCCCTTCGAAGGCGATCCGGATTTGCCGGATGGGCGTGGATCTGCATAATGGCCCGCGCTTTCGTCATCCCGCACTGGAGATCGAACCGATGCGCACATCCCCGAAGCTCCTGCGCCTGGCGTTGTTGGCCGGCGCCGCGCTGACGGCCGCTGCCTTCCAGGCACCGGCCGCCGCGCAGCAGAAATTCATCACGATCGGAACCGGTGGCGTCACCGGCGTCTACTACGCAGCCGGGGGCGCGGTCTGCCGGCTGGTCAACAAGGATCGCGCCCAGCACGGCATCCGCTGCTCGGTCGAGTCCACGGGCGGATCGGTGTTCAACGTGAACACGATCAAGGCCGGTGAGCTCGATCTCGGCTTCGTGCAGTCCGACGTGCAGTTCAACGGCCTGAAGGGCATCGGCCAGTTCAAGGAGCCCTACGAAGACCTGCGCGCGGTCTTCTCGGTGCACCCGGAGCCGTTCACCGTGGTCGCGCGCAAGGAAGCCAACATCAAGACCTTCGACGACTTCAAGGGCAAGCGCTTCAACGTCGGCAACCCCGGATCGGGCACGCGCGCCTCGATGGAGGAGCTGCTGGCGGCGATGGGCTGGAAGCTGAGCGACTTCGGGCTGGCCGCCGAGCTGAAGGCCGACGAGCACGGCCCGGCGCTGTGCGACGGCAAGATCGACGGCTTCTTCTACGCGGTGGGGCACCCGTCGGCGAACATCCAGGATCCGACGACGACCTGCGGTGCACAGCTCGTCTCGCTCACCGGGCCGGCGGTCGACAAGCTGGTGGCCGACAAGCCGTACTACGCGAAGGCGACGATCCCGGCCGGCCTGTATCCGAACAACCCGCAGGCCACCGAAACCTACGGCGTGCTCGCCACGCTCGTCGCGTCGACGAAGACCTCCCCCGACACGGTCTACGCCGTTGTCAAGGCGGTGTTCGACAACTTCGACGAGTTCAAGAGGCTGCATCCCGCACTGGCCAACCTGAAGCCGGAGAACATGATCAAGGACGGCCTTTCGGCGCCGCTGCACGAGGGTGCGCAGCGCTACTATCGCGAGAAGGGCTGGATCAAGTGAGGTAGCACACGCCCGGCGCCGGGTGGGCGCCGTGCGTGTTCCGGTTCCGCAGGGCGGGCCGCAGGCCCGCTTTTCGCTTGCGGGCCGCCGTGCCCGCGTCTCGTCCGGCACCGCCGCGTCCATTTTTCGTTTGATGGACGGCCGTGCCCGCTTCTAGTATTCGCCGATTGCGCCCGCGCGCACGTGCTCTCTGGAGACATCCATGAGCGAAACCGTCAAGCCATCGGTCGAGTTGCAGGAGCTCGTGGCCGACGCAGATACCGGCGGGCGCGCGGCCTCCGGCTTTTCCGGGGGCGTCATCAGCACCGTCGCCATCGGCTGGGCGCTGTTCCAGCTGTGGTATGCGTCGCCGCTGCCCTTCGCGTTCGGTTTCGGGCTGCTCAACGACACCGAGGCGCGGGCGCTGCATCTGGCGCTCGCGCTCTTCCTCGGCTTCCTCGCGTATCCCGGCTCGCGCCGACGCGGCGTGCGCTACCGGGTGCCGCTCACCGACTGGGCGATGGCCTTCGCCGGCGCCTTCGCCGGCGGGTACCTGCTGTGGTTCTACGACGAGCTCGCCACGCGTCCCGGCGTGCCGATCCTGCAGGACATCGTCATCGCCACCGCAGGCCTGGTGCTGCTGCTGGAGGCCACGCGTCGCGCCGTCGGCCTGCCGATGACGATCCTCGCGCTGTTCTTCCTCGCGTACATCTTCCTCGGACCGCATCTGCCCGACGTCGTCTCGCACAAGGGCGCTTCGCTCGAGCGGATGCTCTCGCACATGTGGCTGACCACCGAGGGCGTCTACGGCGTCGCGCTCGGCGTGTCGGTCTCGTTCATCTTCATCTACGTGTTGTTCGGCTCGCTGCTCGATCGCGCCGGCGCGGGCAACTACATGATGCAGGTCGCGTTCGCCGCGCTCGGCCATCTGCGCGGCGGCCCGGCGAAGGTCGCCGTCGTCTCGTCGGGACTGAACGGGCTGATCTCCGGATCGTCGGTGTCGAACGTCGTCTCCGGCGGCATCTTCACGATTCCGCTGATGAAGAAGGCCGGCTACGGCGGCGTGAAGGCAGGCGCGATCGAGACCGCCTCGTCGGTCAACGGGCAGATCATGCCGCCGGTGATGGGCGCCGCCGCGTTCCTGATGGTCGAGTACGTGGGCATCCCGTATGCGGACATCGTCAAGCACGCGTTCCTGCCCGCGATCATTTCCTACATCGCGCTCTTCTACATCGTGCACCTCGAGGCGCTGAGGCTCGGCATGACGCCGAGCGCGACGCGCCGGCCGCGGCCGCTGCGCGACCGGCTGATCGCGTGGGGAATGGGGCTGTCGGGAACGATCGTCGTCTGCGCGCTCGTCTACTGGGTCGCGCTCGGCGTGCAGCGACTGTTCGGCGATCATGCGCTGTGGATCATCGGCGCGCTGCTGCTCGTCACGCACGTCACGCTGCTGTGGGACGCGGCGCGCAATCCCGACCTGCCGCAGGACATCGACATCGAGAACCCGGTGCTGCCCGACACCTGGCCGACGGTGCGTGCGGGCCTGCATTTCCTGATCCCGATCGGCGTGCTGATCTGGTGCCTGATGATCGAGCAGCTGTCGCCGGCGCTCAGCGCGTTCTGGGCAACGGTCACGCTGCTCGCGCTGATGGCCACGCAGCGGCCGATCATCGCGTTCTTCCGCGGGCAGGCGACGCTGCCCGAGTGGCGCACCGGCTTTCTGGAAGTCGTGCAGGGTCTGAACGACGGCGCGCGCAACATGATCGGGATCGGCATCGCGACGGCGACCGCCGGCATCATCGTCGGCGGCATCACGCTCACCGGACTCGGCTTCCGGATGACCGATTTCGTCGAGGTCGTCTCGCAGGGCAACGTGGTCGCGATGCTGCTGTTCACCGCGTTCGTCTGCCTCGTGCTCGGGCTCGGCGTGCCGACCACGGCCAACTACATCCTGGTCGCGTCGCTGATGGCGCCGGTGGTCGTCGAGCTCGGCGCGCAGAGCGGAATCGTCATCCCGCTGATCGCGGTGCACCTGTTCGTCTTCTATTACGGGATCATGGGCGACATCACGCCCCCGGTGGGTCTGGCGACCTTTGCCGCCGCCGCGATCTCCGGCGAGGATCCGATCAAGACCGGCATCCAGGGTTCGCTGTACGCGCTGCGCACCGTGGTGCTGCCCTTCGTGTTCATCTTCAACCCGGCGCTGCTGCTGATCGACGTGCGCGGCTGGTTCGAGTTGACGATCGTCGCGGCGGCCGCGATCGCCGCTTCGCTCACCTTCGCGGCGGCCACGCTGGGGTGGTTCCGCGTGCGTTGCCGCTGGTGGGAGGTCGTGGCGCTGCTCGTCGCGACCTTCGCGCTGTTCCGTCCCGACTGGTTCATGGACAAGCTCGTCGCGCCCTACCAGGAAGTGCCCGCGGCGCAGATCTTCGAAGTCGCGCAGCGGCTCGAGCCGGGCGAACGCCTCGCACTCGTGATCTCGGGAACGAACATCGAGGGCGACGAGATCCGCAAGACGGTCGCGGTGCAACTGCGCGAGCCGGGCGACGCCCGCCAGCGCCTGCAGGAGGCGGGGCTCACCGTCACCGCGCTCGGCGATCAGGTGCAGATCGCCAACGTGCGCTTCGGCAGCCGTGCGAGAAAGAGCGGCTTCGAGATCGGCTGGGAGATCGGCGGGGTCCTCGTTCCCAATGAACGGCCGTCGCAATACTGGTTCTACATCCCGGCGCTGCTGCTGGTGGGGCTCGTCTGGTGGGGGCAGGGGCGGCGGATGCCGTCCGCCCGACCGGTGGCGCGGGCGGCGTAGGGGCGCCGGTGCCTAGCGCCCCGCTGCGGCGCGTCCACGCGATTCAGCGGTCGGCGGCCAGCCAGCGGGCGTAGCGGGAGAGATCGACGTTGCCGCCGCTCAGGATCACCCCGATGCGTCGGCCCTGCCACGCGGGCGCGGCGGCGAAGGCGCCGGCCGCGCCGAGGCATCCGGTGGGCTCGACGACGAGCTTCATCCGCTCGGCGAAGAAGCGCATCGCGTCGACCAGCCGTGCGTCGTCGACCGTGACGATGTCGCGTGCGAGCCGCCGGATGATCGGGAACGTGCGTTCGCCCAGATGCCGCGTCATCGCGCCGTCGGCGATCGTGTCGGGAATGTCGATCGTCACGATGCGGCCGCTGTGGAACGACTGCCGGCCGTCGTCTCCCGCAGCGGGCTCGACGCCGTACACCGCGCAATCGGGCGAGAGCCGTTCGGCGGCGAGCAGCGAGCCCGCGAGCAGCCCGCCGCCGCCCAGCGGCACGAACAGCGCATCGAGCTCGCCCACCTCCCCGAAGAGCTCGAGCGCGGCGGTGCCCTGGCCGACGAGGACGTCGTCGTGATCGAAGGGCGGAATCAGCGTGAGTCCACGTTCGTCGGCGAGCCGCTGCGCGATCGCCTCACGCGACTCGCGCAGCCGGTCGTAGGTCAGGACCTCGGCGCCGTAGCCGCGCGTGGCGGCGAGCTTCGCTGCCGGCGCATCGGCCGGCATCACGATCACCGCATGCGATCCGAGCTCGCGCGCGGCCAGCGCGATCGCCTGCGCATGGTTGCCGGAGGAGAAGGCGACCACGCCGCGCGTCCGCCGCTCGGCGGACAGCCGGGAGATCGCATGGAACGCGCCCCGGAACTTGAACGCGCCCATGCGCTGCAGGTTCTCGCACTTGAAGAAGAACGAGGCACCGGTGCTCGCGTCGGCGGTCGCGGAGCGCAGCACCGGTGTGCGGTGCGCATGGCTGCGCAGCCGCAGCGCGGCTGCACGCACGTCGTCGAAGGTCGGCAGCGGCGCCGGGGCGGGGCGGGGCGCGGTGTGCATCGGAGCAGAGGATAGCGCTTCGGGCGGCCGCGGATGCGTCTCGATCGTGCTCCCGACGCCGGCCGGGCGGTCCCTTCCGGGCATCGCGCCGCGCTCGAGGTCTTCCGCGCGTTCCTCGCGCTCGGCCTGAGCGCCTTCGGCGGGCCGATCGCGCATCTGGGCTATTTCCGTCACGAATTCGTGCAGCGGCGTCGCTGGCTCGACGAGGCGCGCTACGCCGAGCTGGTCGCGCTGGGTCAGTTCCTGCCCGGGCCGGCGAGCAGCCAGGTCGGCTTCGCGATCGGCCTGGAGCGCGCCGGATGGCGCGGCGGCCTCGCCGCCTGGCTCGGCTTCACGCTGCCCTCCGCGGTGGCGCTCGTGCTGTTCGCGCGTGGGCTCGCGTACTTCGATCCCGCCGCTCCCGTGCCCGCCGCGGCGCTGCATGCGCTGAAGATCGTCGCCGTGGCGGTCGTCGCGCAAGCACTGGTGTCGATGGCGCGGGCGCTCTGTCCCGATCTCGAGCGACGCGCGCTGGCGCTGCTCGCGGCGGCCGTCGTGCTCGTGCGGCCCGAGGCCGATGCGCAGCTGGTCGCGCTCGTCGCCTGCGCGCTCGCCGGCGTGGCGGTGCTGCGCGACGGCGTCGGCGTGGTTTCGACGACGCTGGGCGCGGCGGCTTCGGATGGGCGGCCCGCTCCGTCTTTCTCCCCGCGTGCGGTCTCCCCGCGCGCGGGCGCGAGCGCGGCGCTGCTGTTCACCGTCCTGCTGATCGCGCTGCCGTGGGCCGCCGCGATGACCGGCAAGGCCTGGATCGCGCTGTGGGCCGCCTTCTACCGCGCCGGCGCGCTCGTCTTCGGCGGCGGCCACGTCGTGCTTCCGCTGCTGCAGGCCGGCGTCGTCGAGCCCGGCTGGATCGACGCGCCGGCCTTCGTGGCCGGCTATGGCGCGGCGCAGGCGGTGCCGGGTCCGCTGTTCACTTTCGCGGCCTATCTGGGCAGCGTGATCGGCGCCGGCGGGCCGGCGCTGCTCGACCCCGCGGCCTGGGGCTGGGCCGCACTGTGCGTGCTCGCGATCTTCCTGCCGGGAATGCTCGTGCTGATCGCCGCGCTGCCGTGGTGGTCGTCGATGGGCGCGCGGCCGCCGCTGCGGCGGGCGATCGCCGGGGTCAATGCGGGAGTCGTCGGGGTGCTCGCGGCGGCCTGGCTCGACCCGGTCGCGACGAGTGCGGTGCACGGGCCGGTGGACGCGCTGTTCGCGGCGGCGTTGTTCGCGCTGCTCGTCGGATTGCGCTGGCCGCCGTGGGCGGTCGTGGCCGCCGCGCTCCTCGCGGGCGTGCTGCGCGCGCTGGTCGCCTGACGCTCGGCCCCGCGCGCGGCGCCCTCAGAGCCGGATGCGCGCGGCCAGCTCGCGCAGCCGCTCGATCGGCGGATCGCGCCGCGGCCAGCCCAGCGTGACGGCGTCCTCCTTCCTCCGCGGCAGCACGTGCAGGTGCAGATGCGGCACCGTCTGCCAGCCGGCGACGCGGTTCGCCTGCAGGATGGTCACGCCGTCGGCATCGAACTCGCGCTCGACGGCGATCGCGATGCGGCGCGCCACCCGCATCATCGCCGCGGCCGTTTCCTCGTCGGCGTCCATCAGCGTCTCGAAGGGCTTGACCGAGGCGACGATCACGTGCCCGTCGTTGACCTGGCCGGCATCCATGAACGCGAAGACGTGCTCGTCGGCGTAGACGCGGGCGCACGGCAACTCGTCGTGGTACAGCTTCTCGAAGATCGTCGGCATGGGCAGGCTCCGGGGCGGGGCGGTCGGGCAGGCCCTACAATAGCGTGCTTTGCCGCCTTTTCCGCGTCCGCACGGCCGTGGGCACGGCCCGACGCCCGGCACGCAACGCTCCATGACCCAACCCGCTCCGCGCCTGTCCGTTCCCAAGGAAAAGCTCAAGGTCGTCCTGCTCGAGGGCATCCATTCGTCGGCCGTCGAGGTCCTGCGCAACGACGGCTACACGAACATCGACACCTACCGGACGTCGCTGTCGGGCTCCGAGCTCGTGCGCGCGATCGAAGGGGCGCATTTCCTCGGCATCCGCTCGCGGACGCATCTCACCGAGGAGGTGCTCGCGCAGGCGCCGAAGCTCACCGCGATCGGCTGCTTCTGCATCGGGACGAACCAGGTCGACCTCGACGCCGCGGCGCTGCGCGGCATCCCGGTGTTCAACGCGCCGTTCTCGAACACGCGCAGCGTTGCCGAGCTGGTGCTCGGCGAGATCATCATGCTGATGCGCGGCATCCCGCAGAAGAACGCCAAGCTGCATCGCGGCGGCTGGGAGAAGAGCGCGGAGAATTCGTGGGAGGTGCGCGGCAAGGTGCTGGGCATCGTCGGCTACGGGCACATCGGCACGCAGATCGGCGTGCTCGCCGAGCAGCTCGGCATGAGCGTCGTCTTCCACGACATCGAGAGCAAGCTGCCGCTGGGCAACGCGCGGCAGGCGGCCTCGCTCGACGAGGTCCTGCGGCTGGCCGACGTGGTCACGCTGCACGTGCCGCAGACCCCGGCCACGCACAACATGATCGCCGCCCGGCAGATCGCGATGATGAAGCCGCGTTCGTTCCTGATCAACGCCTCGCGCGGCAACGTCGTCGACATCGACGCGCTGGCCGACGCGCTCGATCGCGGCCATCTGCTCGGCGCGGCGATCGACGTCTTTCCGGTCGAGCCGAAGGGCAACGACGGCGTGTTCGAGTCGCCGCTGCAGCGCTTCGACAACGTGATCCTGACGCCGCACATCGGCGGCTCCACGACCGAGGCACAGGCCAACATCGGTGCCGAGGTGGCGGCCAAGCTGCTGCGCTACAGCAACAACGGCTCGACCGTTTCCGCGGTCAATTTCCCGGAGGTCTCGCTGCCCGAGCACGTCGGCAAGTCGCGTCTGCTGCACGTGCACCGGAACGTGCCCGGCATCATCGCGAACATCAACGAGCGCTTCTCGCGCGCCGGCATCAACATCTCGGCGCAGTACCTGCAGACGACCCCGCTCGTCGGCTACGTCGTCATCGACACCGACACCGACGCGAGCCGGGTGGCGCTCGACGAGCTGTGCTCGATCGAGGGCACGATCCGCTGCCGCATCCTCTACTGAGCGCCGACGAACGCCGATGAAGGAGGTACCGCTGCAGCGACCCGGTCGCTCCGCGCCGGCCGCCGCGCCTGCGGTGCCCGCGTTCGCGCTGTGGCAGCTCGGCTTTCGCCCGTTCTACCTGCTCGCCGCCGCTTTCGCCGCGATCCACGTCGCGCTGTGGGCGCTGCAGTTCGGCGGCACGATCGGACGCCCGCTGCTCGCCGGACCGCTGTGGCACGGCCACGAAATGATCTTCGGCTATGCGCTCGCCGTGATCGCGGGCTTCCTGCTCACCGCGGTGCGCAACTGGACGGGCCGGCCCACGCCGACCGGAGCGGCGCTGGCGCTGCTCGCCGCGCTCTGGCTGCTTGGACGCGTGCTCGTGCTCGGGCCGTGGCCGCTCGCGGCGGCGGTGGTCAACGCGGCCTT
This sequence comes from Zeimonas sp., assembly GCA_035303885.1. Taxonomy (GTDB): domain Bacteria; phylum Pseudomonadota; class Gammaproteobacteria; order Burkholderiales; family Burkholderiaceae_E; genus Zeimonas. The sequence continues at coordinate 20,805 of DATGRE010000024.1, forward strand.
CCCGGTAGCCGTTGCGATCGCCATCGGCGGCCCGATCGTACGGGCGCGCAACACCCGAAACTATTTCTTCGTCGGCCTGCTGGGGCTGCTCGGTGCGCTCGTCCTCGGCGTGCACGCCGCGCTGCACGGGCTCGTCGCGGTCGATCCGCTGCAGGGGCTGCGCCTGGGGCTCGACGTCGTCCTCTTCATCATGGTGGTGATGGCCGGGCGTGTCGTCCCGATGTTCACGAACAACGGCATCGCCGGACTGAACGCGCGGCGCAACCCGATCGTCGAGCGGCTCTCGCTCGGCTCGGTGCTCGCGCTGCTCGTCGTCGACCTGGCCGGCGTCGCGGCGGCGTGGGCGGTGCCGCTGGCCGGCGCCGTCGCGCTGCTTGCCGGGCTCGCCAACGCCGTCCGGCTTGCGCTCTGGCAGCCGTGGCGCACGTTCTCCACCCCGCTCGTCTGGGTGCTGCACGTCGCCTACGCGTGGATCGTCCTTCACCTGCTGCTGCGCGCGGGCGTGGCCGCCGGCCTCGTCGGCCATTCGGTTGCCGTGCACGCGCTCACCGTCGGCGCGATCGGCGGACTCACGCTCGGGATGATGACGCGAACCGCGCGCGGGCACACGGCGAGGCCGTTGCGTGCCGACGGCTTCGAGGCGGCGATGTACGTCCTCGTCTTCGCGTCGGCGCTGGTGCGGGTCTTCGGCCCGCTCGCCAGCCCCGCCGGCCTGGTCGGCTTTGTGCAGGCCTCTGCGATACTCTGGGCGGCCGCCTTCGGACTGTACGTCGTCCGCTACTGGCCGGTGCTCACGAGGCCGAGGCTCGACGGCAAGCCGGGCTGAGGCCGGAAGCGCTTCGCTCGTCCCCGATTCCGCGCTGCATTCGAGCCGACGGAGATCCTTCTCATGGCATTGCGACATGCGACTTCCGGCGAGATCGTCGACATCCCGCCGCTGGGCGAGGCGATCGACGACGTTCCGTCGACGGCGATCGTTCGCGACGACCACGTCGAAGTGATGCGGCTGGTGCTTCCTGCCGGCAAGACGGTGCCCCAGCACCAGGTCGAAGGGCCGATCACCGTGCAATGCCTCGAAGGCGAGGTCGAGGTCGCCGCGCACAACGAAACCAAACGACTGCGCCCGCAACAGCTGATGTACCTGTCGGGCGGCGTCTCCCACGCGTTCCACGCACTCACCGACGCGTCGGTGCTCGTCACCGTCGTGCGATTCGGATCCCCATGAACGATACCGCCACACGTACCGAACACGATCTTCTCGGCGAACTCGAGGTTCCCGCCGACGCCTATTACGGCGTGCACACGCTGCGCGCGATCCAGAACTTCCCGATCACCGGAACGCCGATCTCGATCTATCCCGATCTCGTGCGGGCGCTCGCCGCGATCAAGCAGGCGGCGGCGCAGGCGAACCAGGCGCTGGGGCTGCTCGACCCGGAGCGCGGCGCCGCGATCGAGCGGGCCTGCGAGGAGATCCTCGGCGGCGCGCTGCACGAGCAGTTCGTCGTCGACGTCATCCAGGGCGGTGCGGGCACCTCGACGAACATGAACGCGAACGAGGTGATCGCCAACCGGGCGCTCGAGATCCTGGGTCGCGCGCGCGGCGACTACGCGGCGCTGCACCCGATCGAGCACGTGAACATGAGCCAGAGCACGAACGACGTCTACCCGACGGCGCTGAAGCTCGCCGCCTGGTTCGGCATCGGGCACCTGATCGACGCGATGGAGCAGCTGCGCCTGGCCTTCGACGAGAAGGCGCACGAGTTCGCCGACGTGCTGAAGATGGGGCGCACGCAGCTGCAGGACGCGGTGCCGATGACGCTCGGCCAGGAGTTCTCCACCTACGCGACGATGGTCGGCGAGGACCAGGAGCGCCTGCGCGAGGCGGCGTCGCTGATCCGCGAGATCAACCTCGGCGGCACCGCGATCGGCACCGGCATCACCGCGCACCCCGACTATGCGCGGCTGGTCTGCAGCAGCCTGTCGAAGATCAGCGGCGTCGAGCTGGTGACCGCGCCGAACCTGATCGAGGCAACGCAGGACTGCGGCGCCTTCGTACAGCTCTCCGGGGTGCTCAAGCGCGTCGCCGTGAAGCTGTCGAAGACCTGCAGCGATCTGCGACTGCTCTCGTCGGGCCCGCGTGCCGGACTCAACGAGATCAACCTGCCGGCGATGCAGGCCGGCTCGTCGATCATGCCGGGCAAGGTGAACCCGGTGATCCCGGAGGTCGTCAACCAGATCGCCTACGAGGTGATCGGCAACGACGTCACCGTCACCTTCGCGGCCGAAGCGGGCCAGCTGCAGCTGAACGCCTTCGAGCCGATCATCGCGCACAGCCTGTTCAAGAGCATCAAGCACCTGCACAACGGCTGCGTGACGCTCACCGAGCGCTGCGTGCGCGGCATCACGGCAAACCGCGAGCGGCTGCGCGAGATGGTCGAGAACTCGATCGGCATCGTCACCGCGCTCAATCCGTACATCGGCTACGCGAACGCGACCGCGGTGGCGGCCGAGGCCGACGCCACCGGCG